>JAATGN010000047.1 GCA_015654615.1 Rhodospirillales bacterium | reverse complement strand
GGACTGCTTCGCTGCGCTCGCAGTGACGGCATTTTCACCCAGGAGGGTCGACCTCGGTCGGTGCGGAACTCGCAATGACGCATTGATTCACGCGAAGACGCCAAGGCGCGAAGGGGAATGAGCCGTATTGGCAGCGGATCGCCATCCACCACATTGACTTCGCGTCTTCGTGTCTTCGCGTGGATAATATTTTACGGACAGGATTTTCCGTCGGTGCGGGCGCAACCCTCGCCGAGGGGGGGCGTTTCATCGGCGAGGCCGATCCAGTCCCTGATCCGCGCCACGTCGAAGCCGGCCGCTCTTTCCCCATCGACCTCGATCAGCGGCCGGCGGATCAGCAGGGGGTCGGCCAGCATGGCGGCCAGCGCATCGGCTTCGGTGTAATTTTCCGGCACGACGATGCCTTCCTTGACCTTGGGAGCGGCCCGGTTGAACCAGGCGGCCACCGGCATCGCGCCGAAAAAGCTGCGCAGGCGTTCGCCGGTCCAGGGCTCCTCCAGCAGGTTGCGCGCCTCGACCCGGTGGCCGGACGCCTGCAGCAACGCCTTCTGCCGCGTATTGTTGCGGCAGCCCGGCTTTTCGTAAAACAGGATTGTGGCCATAAGTCTCTCCTCAGGCTGGGCCGGCGATTGCCAGAAGGCCGGTCACTTGTGTTTCGATTTCCGCCTTGACCGCGGGATCGAGCTTCTGCAGCCAGCCGCCGGGAATGGACTGCACGCCGTAGGTCGCGCCCGCCAGCATGCCGGCGATGGCGCCCGTGGTGTCGGCGTCGCCCCCCTGGTTGATCACTTCGATGACGCAGGAGCGATAGCTGTCGGTCCGGAAATAGTGATGCAGGACGGTCTGCATGGTGTCGATGATATAGGCCGAGGCATTGCCTCGGTAAGGATCGAATTTGAAGGCCTTGTGGCTGGCGATCAGGGCGTTGGCTTCGGCCCGGGCGCCGCGGATTCCTCCCCCCAGCATCAGGCCGCGGACCATATGCCCGAGACACAGCGTGGCTCCGTCGGACAGGGGATGATTGTGGGTGATGTGGGCCTGCTCGAGGGTCCAGGCGGCGCAGGCCTCGGCGTCGTGGAGCGTCGCGATGGCCACCGGCAGATTGCGCATGGCGGCGCCGTTTCCGGCGTCGCCTTCATGGAAGGGCGTCGACAGCGTCCCTTCCACCATGTAGCGGCGAATGCCGCGCCGGCAGGTGGCGCCGACGTCGACCGGCTTGCTTTTCAACCATTCGGCGAAATTTTCGCAGACCAGATTCAGGTCCCAGCCTTGCGCGGCCAAAAGCGCCCGCCCCAGATAAAGCGCCATCTGGGTGTCGTCGGTGACTTGGCCGGGCTTAAGCTTCAGCCAGCCGCCACCGACCATTCGGCAATGCGTGCCATATTTGGCGGCGATCTCCGAACGGGTCAGGAATTCAACCGTGGCGCCGAGGGCGTCGCCAACGGCCATTCCGAGATAGGCACCAAGCGCCCGCTCTTTGAGACTGATTTGCTCCATGATGCCGCCAAAGATAATGCCCCAACCACGGAGCGGACCGAACATTACAGCAATATTCGTGCCCAAGCCTAATCCCTGGTGGTCCTTATGGGAACCCTGCCACCCGGCTGTGCGGGTTTCGACATTCATGTCGGACCATTGTCGGGTTCCGGACAGCCCGAGAGGGTAGGACCCCATGCCGGATGGTCGTCATACAAGCATCTGAAAGATAATGTAAAACATATCGCCGAGGGCGCTTGAACGGGTTCTGGCATGGGGATTGCTGTGAGGGGACTGTGCGGCGGCTTTGTCCCGCAAAATGGTTTCGAACTGAAGCAACAGGAGCACCCGATGAGCGCATTGCGTCAAATCGCTTTCTACGGCAAGGGGGGCATCGGCAAATCCACCACCTCCCAGAATACCTTGGCCGCCCTGTCCGATCTCGGTCAGAAGATCCTGATCGTCGGCTGCGACCCCAAGGCCGATTCCACCCGTCTGATCCTGCACGCCAAGGCCCAGGACACCGTCCTGTCGCTGGCCGCCGAGGCCGGCTCGGTCGAGGACCTCGAACTCGAGGACGTGCTGAAGACCGGCTACAAGAACATCCGCTGCGTCGAGTCGGGCGGACCGGAGCCGGGGGTCGGCTGCGCCGGCCGCGGCGTCATCACCTCGATCAACTTCCT
>JAATGN010000270.1 GCA_015654615.1 Rhodospirillales bacterium | reverse complement strand
CGGGCCGGAAGTCTCGGTGAAGGGCAAGCTCGGGGTTTCCAAGCTCCGCCTGGTTGACGATGTCGAATCCTCCCTCGACGGCAATCAGCTCTGGGTGAAGCCGAAATCCAACACCAAGCGGGCGCGCATGATGTGGGGCACCACCCGGGCGCTGCTCAATAATATGGTGAAGGGTGTCAGCGACGGCTTCACGGTCAACCTTGAGATCAACGGCGTCGGTTACCGCGCCGCGGTGCAGGGCAAGGCCTTGCAGTTGCAGCTTGGGTTTTCCCATGACGTGAACTACCCGATCCCCGATGACGTCACCATCAAGTGCGAGAAGCCGACGGCGATCTCGATCACTGGAAAGGACCGTCAGCGCGTCGGCCAGATCGCCGCCGAGATCCGTGCGTACCGCGGCCCCGAGCCTTACAAGGGCAAGGGCGTCAAGTACGAAACCGAAACGATCCTCCGCAAGGAAGGCAAGAAGAAGTAGGGCCGCGCCATGTTGTCGCCGAAAGATCTTTTCCTGCGCCGCCAGCAGCGCAACCGCATCGCCCTTCGCAAGAAGGGCGGCGGGCGTCCGCGCCTGTCGGTATTCCGTTCGTCCAAGCATATCTATGCTCAGATCATCGATGACGCGAACGGCGCCACTTTGGCCGCCGCTTCGTCCCTCGATACCGAGCTGAAGAGCACGCTGAAGACGGGGGCCGATTCCTCTGCCGCGGCTCGTGTCGGCAAGCTCATTGCCGAACGCGCCGCCAAAGCCGGCATCACCGAGGTGATGTTCGATCGCGGGGGCTATATCTATCATGGTCGGGTCAAGGCCCTGGCCGATGCCGCCCGCGAAAGCGGGCTGTCGTTCTAAAGGGGTCATAAAAAGATGGCACGTACACCGAACGCTGAGCGTAGCGAACGGCCTGGTCGCGAACGCGGCGAGCGCTCAGACCGGGGTCGCGGTCGCGGTCCCGACAATCAGAATGCACGCGAAGAGAGCGACATTGTCGACAAGCTCGTGCATATCAACCGCGTCGCCAAGGTGGTCAAGGGCGGCCGCCGCTTCGCTTTCGCCGCCCTGGTGGTGGTCGGCGACGAGAAGGGGCGCGTCGGTTACGGTTCGGGAAAGGCGCGCGAAGTGCCCGAAGCGATCCGCAAGGCGACCGAGCAGGCCAAGCGCAACATGATTCGCGTCGCGCTCAGGGAGGGCCGGACCTTGCATCACGACGCGCATGGCCATTTCGGGGCCGGACGCGTGGTGCTGCGCGCGGCTCCGTCGGGGACCGGCATCATTGCCGGCGGCCCGATGCGCGCCGTATTCGAGACCATGGGCGTGCAGGACGTGGTGGCCAAATGCATCGGCACTTCGAACCCGCACAATATGATCAAGGCGACGTTCGATGCCCTGGTCAATGTGTCCAGCCCGCGTGCCATCGCTGCCAAGCGTGGCAAGAAGGTGGGCGAGATCGTCGGTCGCCGTGACGGCGCGGCCGCTGTCGGCGCCAAGGAGTAATCGGCATGGCCAAGAAGACCACCGTCAAGGTGACTCAGATCGGCAGCCCGATCGGCCGTCCGGCCGATCAGGAGGCGACGCTGATCGGACTGGGGCTCAATAAGCTGCACCGGAGCCGCGAGTTGGAGGATACCCCCTCCGTCCGCGGCATGATCGACAAGGTGCGCCACCTGCTGCACGTCGAAGAGGCGTAAAGGGAACTTGAGATGAAACTGAACGATCTTCGCGATAACGCCGGGGCCCGCAAGGAGCGCCTGCGTGTCGGGCGCGGCATCGGCTCCGGAAAAGGCAAGACCGGCGGCCGTGGCGTCAAGGGCCAGTCGTCGCGTACCGGTGTCGCCATCAACGGCTTCGAGGGTGGCCAGATGCCGATCTATCGGCGTCTGCCGAAGCGCGGCTTCAAAAATATTTTCCGTCTGGACTATGCCGAGGTCAATCTCGACCGTCTGCAGAAGGCGCTCGATGCCGGAAAGCTCGCCGACGGCGAGACCATCACCGGAGAGAAGCTGGTGGCGGCCGGGGTCATTTCGCAGGTCAAGAGCGGCATCCGTTTGCTGGCGCGCGGCGAATTGAAAAGCAAGGTGACCATCGAGGTCGCCGGGATCACCGCCGCGGCCCGCGCCGCGGTGGAGAAGGCCGGCGGCGTGGTGGTCGTGCTGGCCGCCAAGCCGGCGGCGGAAACCGCCGCTTGAGCTTGTCCCGGTTCTGACTCTTCTTACGAAGGCCGCGACCCAACGCTCGACAATCTCGGGCGTTGGGTGAAACGGTCCACCAGCTCGTCAATTTTGTGGTAAGAAGCTGACGCGTTCGTCGCATGTGGAACGTCGATTTTAACCACTAGGGTCCGGAGAACGGCATGGCATCGGCCGCCGAGCAGCTCGCAGCCAACTTGAACCTGGGCGTTTTCGCCAAGGCGACCGAGCTCAAGAAGCGCATTTGGTTCACCCTGGCCGCCTTGGTCGTCTATCGCCTGGGCACGTGGATTCCCGTGCCCGGCGTCGATCCGCATGTGCTGGCCGACGTGTTCAATCGCTCGGGCGGTGGAATCCTGGGCATGTTCGACATGTTCGCCGGCGGCGCCCTGTCGCGTATGACCATTTTCGCCCTGAACATCATGCCTTACATTTCCGCCTCGATCATCATGCAGCTGATGACCACGGTGGTGCCGTCGCTCGAGTCGCTGAAGAAAGAAGGCGAGCAGGGCCGCAAGAAGATCAATCAATATACCCGCTACGCCACGGTGCTGATCGCCACGGTCCAGGCTTACGGCATCGCCGTCGGTCTGGAAGGAATGTCGGGACACAATGGCGGGGCCGTCTTCGATCCCGGCATGTTCTTCCGCTTCACCACCGTCGTGACGCTGGTCGGCGGCACCATGTTCCTGATGTGGCTGGGCGAGCAGATCACGGCGCGCGGCGTCGGCAACGGCACCTCGCTGATCATCTTCGCCGGCATCGTCGCCAATTTGCCGCGCGCCATCGTCAGTACCCTGGAACTGGGGCGGACCGGCGCCTTGTCGGCCGCGCTGATCCTGTTCCTGATCGTCATGGGGGTCGGCGTCGTCGCCCTGATCGTCTATGTCGAACGCGCGCAGCGGCGAATCATCATCCAATATCCGAAACGCCAGGTCGGCAACAAGGTCTATGGCGGAGAGGCGTCGCATCTTCCGCTGAAGCTCAATACCTCGGGCGTGATTCCGCCGATCTTCGCCAGCTCCATTCTCCTGATGCCGATCACCGCCGCCGGCTTCGCGGCCGGCAACGGCCCGGAATGGCTGGGAACGGTGACGGCCCTCCTGGGGCGCGGACAGCCGCTCTATCTGGCGCTGTATCTGGGGTTGATCGTCTTTTTCGCCTTCTTCTATACCGCGGTCGTCTTCAATCCGGTCGAGACCGCGGACAATCTGAAGAAGAACGGCGGGTTCATTCCCGGCATCCGGCCGGGCAAGAACACCGCGGACTATCTCGACTATGTGCTGACACGTCTGACGGTCATCGGCGCGGCCTATTTGGCGGGCGTCTCCATTCTGCCGGAAATTCTGATCAGCCGGTTCTCGGTGCCCTTCTATTTCGGCGGCACCAGCCTCCTGATCGTCGTTACGGTGACGATGGACACGGTCGCGCAAATTCAGTCGCATCTTCTGGCGCACCAATATGAAGGCCTGATCAAGAAGGCTAAATTGCGGGGAAGGCGAGGCTAAGAATGCGATTGATTCTGTTGGGGCCGCCCGGCGGCGGCAAGGGAACACAGGCGAAACGCTTGCAGGACGACTACGGTTTGGTCCAATTGTCGACGGGCGACATGCTGCGCGCCGCCGTGGCCTCCGGCAGCGAGATCGGCAAAAAGGCCAAGGCCGTGATGGAGGCGGGGCAGCTGGTGTCCGATGCGATCGTCATCGGGATCATCGCCGACCGCATCCGCCAGCCCGATGCCGCGAGGGGATTCATCCTCGATGGATTCCCGCGG
>JAATGN010000176.1 GCA_015654615.1 Rhodospirillales bacterium | reverse complement strand
GCCACTGGGATTATTTCACAAGCTCGAAAGCGGGGATCCGGGAGTCTCGGAAACGCTCGTGGTGCGCCCTCTGGATTCCGGCTGATCAAAGGGAATGACGAGATAAGGTGAGCGATCCAATATGAACGCAAACCGCTCTAGCGCCAGAAATGCCGCAGCCGGGACAGCCGTCGATAAAGGTCCGGATTGGCCCGGACCAGCCGATGATTGCGGATCCGGTTGGAAAGCGTGCGCCGCCCGAGGATCAGCACCTCGCTGCCGAAGACGCTCGCCCGCCCCAGGACCAGATCGGCGAAATCCGCGGCCAGGAGATCGCGGTAACGGGCGGCATGCCCTGGATCCTTGCAGAAATAGGTCTTGTTCGGACTGATGGCGAAGGGCCGCAGCCGGTTGGCCGGATCGCTCATGAAGGCGAAGGTTCCCGCCGCCACCGCCGGCCAGCGTTCCTGATAGAGATCGTCCAGGATCAACAGTCCTTCGGGCAGCAGCATCGCCTCGCCCAATTGCAGATCGTTCCGGGTCACCTCTTGCGTATGGCCGCCGTCGACGCTCATCAGGCGCAGCGGCCCGGTCGCCGCCAGCAAGGTCGCCGCCGTGACGGAGGTGGAATCCTGGGCAAAGATGCTGACCCGCTCAGGGTCGCCGCCCAGGCGGCGCAAATGGCCGAGAAAGACGGCGCGATCGCCGTCTCCCGAGGCGTCGCGGTTGAGTTGCTGATCCTCGAAGATATCCAGGGCAAAGGCGCGTTCGCCGGCCCGCAGGGCGAAAAACAGCAGCAGGAAAAGCTTCCCGTGGTGAATGCCGATTTCGCCGGCGCCGCCCGCGATCTTCCAATCCGCCTGAGCCACGGCGAGGCGGGCGATCACGGCGGCGCTTTCCGGCGCCAGCCATCCCGCCACCCGGCGGCATTCCCTGGTGACATAAACGGCCAGACGTCTCTCCAGGTTCTCCAGGGACGACGGCCCGGCGGCAGTGGCGATGATGCTCATCACGGTTCCTCCCGCCCTCGTCAGAAAGCGCCCCCGGTTCCCGAGGTCGTGCTGTGTCCGAGGGTATAATTGAAGGTGCGCTGGAAAGGCACGACCCGCTCGATGAATTGATTGACCCACAGGTCGACTTCGGCGATGCGGCTGCGCGGCACATAAAGAATATCGCCGGGAAAGATCCGCGGATCCGTCACGTCCTTGCCTTCCAAAAGAGCGCGGAGATCGACCAGCCGCAGCATCGGCCGGCCGTCCGGGGCTCGCCTGATCAGGATCACCTTATCCAGACGCGCCGTTTCGATGACGCCCGAAGCCAGCTGCAAGGCGGCAATCGTCGACATCGGCCCGTTCATCCGCCACACGCCGGGCGACCGCACCTCGCCGCCGACATAGATGCAGGCCGAGACCGGATCCTGGACCGAGACGACGACCTGCGGGTCGCGCAGGCGACCGGCGGCGCTCCTGGCCACCGCTTCCGAGGCGGCGGCCGGCGTCAGATCGGCCACCATGACCTCGCCGCCCAGACGCAAGGTCACCATGCCGTCGGGCCGCACCACGACGTCGTCGTTCATCTCCGGGGTCAGCGGAAACAGGATGCGGAGCTTGTCGCCCTCGCCGACCCGATAGGCGGGAGTCTCGTCGGACCAGGCCGCGAACCGGGCCTTGATCCTGGCATCGGCGCCGGGATCCTCGCCGCTCACCGGCCGGAGCGCCTGCCCGGTTCCACAGGCCGCCAGCAACAGCGTGAACAGGAAGAATATTCCCGGAATCGGGGATCGGGTCAGAACCATCGGTAAATCGCCTTCGGAATGCGGAACTTGCGTTCGGTGAGGATCGCCCCGAACATGTCGCCCCCCGCCCCCAGGATCTGGGCGCAGAGATTTTCCGCGCCGGGCACCCGCGTGTGCTCGGCGCGGACCACCACGATCGAACCGTCGACGATACTGGCCAGACGGACGCCGATCAGGCTTTCGCGAATCGGCGGCGTATCGATGACGACCATGTCGTAAGCCTTGCCCAGCGCCTCGAACAACCGCCGCAGGACTTCGCCGTCGGCGCGCAGCCAGTTGATTTCGCTGATCGTGGCGCGAACGCTGACGTCGAGGTTCGAAAAAGCGGTCGGCGCCACCTCGGTGCCGACGGCGGCGCCTTCGCGCAGCGCCGGCTGGCCGAAGGCCGTCCATTGGTCCGAACCATCCTTGACCAGATCCAGCAGCAAGGTGCGCTGATTCTGTCCGCCGGCCAATTCCTTGGCGAGCGCCTCGGCAAAATCGGAGCGTCGTTCCATCGCGTCGGTCGAGACGATCTGGATCGTGAAGGGACCGGCATCGGGTGGACGGCTGGCCATCAGCTGGCCGGTCAGGAAGATGATCTGCGACGTGGTGCCGCCGCGATTGAAATCCTGGCCGGCGTTGAACGTGGCCAGGACCGGCAGGCCCAAGGCCTGCTCGACTTCATCGGGCAGAATGAAGACCTGCCGATTCCAGCCGGCCAGCAACGTCAGCACGCCGGCCAGCAGAATGTCGCCGGCGAGGATCGCCAGGGCGAGATTCATCCCCTCGCTGGTGCCGCGCAAGGAGGCATCGGCATTCTCGACGATGCGGATATTGGCGGTCTTGACGGCAGCCGCCTCCTCTTCGATCTGGGCGGCCTCGGCACGTTGCGAAACTTCGCGGTAAAGCTGCTCGACGACCTGACGCGACCGTTCCAGCCCATGCAGGATATTTTCCGCGTCGCGCAGTTCGGTGACCCGCTTCTGGGAAGTCTCGACCTGCTCGTCCAGCTCGGCGACCGACTGCGCGGCGGCGTCGCCCTCGACCCGCAGCTGCATGAGATGATTGGTGATGAAATCCTTCGCCGGATTCCGCACCTCGCGATCGACGAAAAACTGGCGGCGCGGCTTCCTGCGCAAGCCTTCCAGAAGAGAGATCTGCCGCCCGAGCTCGATCAGCTTGGGCTCGCTGTCCTTGTAATAAAGCTTGAGACGTTCCTGCTCCAGGTAAAGCTTGATCAGTTGGTTGTCGGTATCGTCATTGTCGACCCGGTCGGTCTTCTCGGAGAAGTCGAAGACCTGGGCCGGAATTTCGGTCAGACGGTCTTGCGTCGCGGCAATCTCGGCCTTCAGCGAGGCAAGCCGCTCCGACTGGTTCTGCCGGCGTTGCTGAACACTGTCCACCTGATTGAGGGCAAGCAGGATTTCCTGGTCCAGATTGAGCACATTGAGCCGTTCCTTGCGGCTGCGGATCTCCTCTTCGATGGTGTTCAGCTGCTGCGCATAACCTTGGACCTTGTCCTTGAGGACAGGCGAACGCAGGTTGCGGTAAATCTCCGAACGCCTTCGCAGATAGACGTCGACCAGGACATCGGCCGCCTCGATCGCGGTTTGGCGATTTTCATGCTGGAACGCCACCTGCACCAGATTGGAATCGGAAGGCGCGGTGATCTTCAGCCAGCGATCGACCAGATCGACGGCATTTTCCAGTTCTTCTTCGGGTGGAACGGGCGGCAACAATCCGAGGAGGCGCCGCTTGCCGAGATGCAGGTCGATCCGGGCCGGGCCGATGATTTCCACCATCCGGCGCAGGATATTGCGGTCGCGCAGGAATTCGACTTCCGAATTGGTGACGCGAATGCCGTCGACGGAAAAAATCGTCGGGGCGTCCAGGCCCTGCGCCCCGCTTTGCTCCCGCCCGAACAGCACGAGCAACTGCACCTTGGCGGTGTAGCGGACCGGACTGGCGGCCCAGGCGACGAAAGCCACCACCATGCCGAACAGGAGCACCGTCGCGATCATCCGCTGGTGATAGAAGGCGACGATGATCAAGTCGCGCAGGGTGGTCGTTTGATTGGGCATTGCCGCCGCCGCCGCCGCCACGGGAGCCGTTCCGGACTTGGCGCCATGCCCTTCGCTCACGGACATTCGACGCTGGCCCAATGCTGCTGGTGATAGACGGGTACGATGGTAATGCGCGCGACGTGCCGCCAAAGGACGCTATACCGGGGCGGACAAAGATTGCGCGCCGCCGAAACCGGGTTTCCATGCCACGCACCGCTGATGTGGAGCATCACGCCATAGCCCTCGCCGCTGGGTTGCGGATTGCCGATGAACCAGTCGAAAGGCAACTGCGACTTGAACTGTTTTTGAATCTCCCGCGGGGCATCGAACGGCTGAAACCCGCCATCGGCGCCCCAAACCGGCGACGCCGCCCCCGCCGGGCAAGACCACAGCAGCACGAACAGACCGATCGAGGCCAGGCCGATAGCCGGGACGCTTTTCCATTGGGAAAGAGCCGGAGGCGGCCGACCCGGAGCCCCATCATCAATATTCACTGACACCCTCGAAACATCACTTGTTTTTTTAGATAGCGGCCACATTCTATACACTATAGGTTAGAAAGAGTATAGATCATCAATGATCAAACACATACTTAAATATGCTACAACTGAAATGAATCATATTGCTATCGAAATGTAAAAGGATTTATTTGGCTTATTATGAAACGTTTTGACAAATTAATATCTCATTCTCTGGCCGGCTTCGCAGTTCGATGTTTTGAGGTCGTCGTAAAACTCGCCTGTTACATGCTGGCAGCGCGGTTTCTTGGTCAGAAAGAGAGTGGGTTTTTATTCCTTGCCATGACGGTCGGCCATCTGGCGGCCACGGTCTGCCGCCTTGGCGTCGAACGCGCCTTGACCAGGCTGATCGCGGCGGAATTGTCCCTGGGTCAAGGAAAGGCGGCCGGACGGGTTCTGCTCATCGGCGCCGCCGCCACCACCGCCGCGGGCCTGGTGCTTGGAATGGCGGTCGGCGGCCTGGCCCCCTTCGCCGCCGCCGTCTTTTTCCATGATCCGGACGCGGCGGCCAGCCTGCAGGCCTGTGCCTGGACCATTCCGGCGATGACGCTGGCCTTCACGCTGACCTTCGCCCTGGTCGGCCTGGGGCGCACCGTCGCCGCCCAGATCCTGCAAAACGTCCTGTGGCCCAGCGGCTTGCTGGCCGGGCTGCTGGGCGGCCTGCACTCCGCCCGCTCCCTGATCTTCGTGCTGGCCGCCAGCCTGGTCTTGACCGCCTTTCTGGCCGCCCTGGCGATCGCCGCCGATCGCCGTCGCCTGACGGTCTCCGAAGAATTGCCGGCCGGAACGGCGAGGCTGCCGTCCCTGTGGCGTACGGCCTGGCCGCTTTATGTGGTCGAACTGGTGCAGGTCTCCATTGCGTCGCTGCCGGTGATGATTCTGGGGGTCTTCGCCGATGCCGCCGCGGTGAGCGTCTTCAGCATCGCATTACGGGCCTCCATGCTGGTCTGGGTGGTTCTGCTCAGCCTGTCGACCGTGGCGTCTCCCCGTTTCGCCGCACTCCACCGTCTTGGCCACGGAGCGGAACTCGCGACGACCAATCGGCGGGTCCAACTGGCCGGCGCCATCCTGGGCGGCGGCCTCTGCCTCGTTCTCGGAGCGGCCGCGCAGCCGCTTCTTTCGCTGATCGGTCCCGGCTTCGCGGCGGGAACCTCCGTGCTGGCGATGCTGGTCCTCGGCCAGGCGGTCAACGCGCTTTATGCCTGCCAGGACACGTTGCTCGCCATGACCGGCCGCGGCGAGACCTTGAAACGGCTCAATCTGATGCAACTCGCCGTCATGTTGTCCTTATCCTTCCTGCTGATTCCGCCCTTCGGCGCCATGGGCGCGGCGATCGCCACGGCGGTCACCACCGCCCAGGGGGCGCTCGGAACGGCCATGGCGGTCAGCCTGCTTTTGCCGACCCTCCAGCCCCGTTTCGCCCCGCCGGCGCCGCTCTTCCTGCGCCGGATGTTTCCGGAGCCCCTCTCATGACCGAACAGAGCTGTTGCATCGATCCGGCCGCCGCCCGGTCCTTCGGGACGGCGACGGCGCCCCCCATCTTGTCCCACGGACTGATCAACCGCGGACTGATGATCGGCGACATCCTCTGTTTCCTGCTGGCCGGCGGCGTCGCGGGCCGGGCCTCCGATCCGGCCATGCTGCTGCAATCCATGGCCCTGTCGATGCTGGGGTTCTATGCCTATCGCTGGATCAGCGGCAACCGGCGGATCTATCGCTGGGACCGCTACAGCTCGGTCAAATGGGAGGTCATCGACATTCTCGGCGGGATGTCGGCGGCAACGGCCGTCGTCTGGCTGCTGGGCTGGATTTTTCGCCCCGACAGCGATATCTCGGAATGGTTCGTCTGGTGGCTTGCCAGCGGCCTGGCCTCCGTGCTCGCCCTCCACCTCGGAACCCGCTGGCTGGTTCGCCGCCTGCAGAGACGGGGCGCGCTTTACCACCGCGTGGCGGTGATCGGCGCCGGACCGGAGGGCGCGATGGTGGTCGAACGCCTGTTGGACCAATCCTCCCAGCGCAACCGCTACCAGATCGTCGGCATCTTCGACGAACGGGCCTGCCGTCACAAGCCGCAGATCGAGGGCATCCCGGTGACCCGGGGAATAGACCCCCTGATCCAGTTGGCGCAGACCACGCCCGTCGACGCGATCGTCGTCGCCCTGCCCGTCTCGGCCCGGCACAGACTGGTCTCGACGGTGTCGAGGATTCGCGTCCTGCCGGCGGACGTCCTGCTCCTGGTGAATGGCGGCGGGTTGAACGTCAAACAGGTGCATGTCAGGAACCTGGAGGGACAGGCCTTCCTGCAATTGGCCAAACGGCCCCTGATCGGATCGGGGGCCCTGATCAAGCTGGTCGAAGACTATGCCGTCGCCGCTCTCGCCATCCTTCTCACGGCGCCGATCATGCTGGCGGTCTGCCTGGCGATTCGCCTGGAAGGCCCGGGCCCCATCCTGTTTCGCCAGACCCGCGTCGGTTTCAACAATCGCCATTTCCAGGTGCTGAAGTTCCGATCGATGGCCGTCTCGAAATGGGAAGACGACGGCCGCCTGGGCACGCGCGAGAACGATCCGCGCCTGACGCGGGTCGGGCGTTTCATCCGCAAATACAGCATCGATGAGCTGCCGCAGTTCTTCAATGTCTTGAAAGGCGAAATGTCGGTGATCGGGCCGCGGGCCCATGTCCCGGAAATGCTGGTCGGAAACGCCTCCTACCGGGAAATGGTGGAAGAATACAACTTCCGCCACCGGGTGAAACCCGGCATCACCGGCTGGGCTCAGATCAACGGCATGCGGGGCGGCATCCACAACGAGGAAAAGGCCCGCCGCGGCGCCAAGCTCGATCTCGAATATATCGAGAACTGGTCCTTATGGTTCGATCTTCGGATCCTGGTCCGCACGGTGTCCAGCGGACTCTGGGGCCGGAACGTCTTCTAAAGGGAACCGGTCATGGGATTTCGCCGCCTGATTCCGTTTTTCCTGCTTTGCCTGGCCGTCCTCGTCGAACAGGCGGCCAGGGCCGACGTCCCGCCGCCGCTGCCCGGCGGCCCGCTTTTCATGGGCTATTACGAAAGCTGGGCCGAGTTGCCGGTCGGCACCGCGGGCGCGACGCGCCTGGCCAATCTTCCCGCCTATCTCGATGTGGTGGCGATCGGCTTCGCCCGTCCCGACCTGGGCTTCGACGGACGCAGCCTGCGCGGCACCGGCCTGCAAGTCCCCTTCGATCTGCCGTTGCTGGCCGAGGCGATCGCCGGGCTGAAAGCCCGCAATCCCCGGGTCCGCGTCGTGCTGGCGGTCGGCGGATCCGGCTATGCCGCCGGCTGGTCCGCTTATGCCCCCGATGCCCTGGCGCGGCTGGTCAAGGCGCTGGGCGCCGATGGGGTGGATCTCGATTACGAGCCGATCGCCGCGCAATGCGGGCGCCGCCGCCTGAACGAGACTCTCAGCATCGTCTGTTCGTCCGACCAGGAATGGACCCGCCTGATCCGGCAAACCAGGGCGGTTCTGCCCCGCCCCTTCCTGCTGACCATCCCCGGATGGAGCGTCGGCGCCTATGGACAGAAGGATTTCGTCGGCGATCAGCCGGTCAGCCAACTGACCGGATCGATGCTGTGGCTGGAACGCCAGCCCGAGGCCAAGGAGATCGACCTGCTGACCATCATGGCCTACGAGGCCGGGCGCAGCTACGACCCGGACCGGGCCTATGCCGCCTACCGGGCGATCTGGCCGGGGCCGCTGCTGCTGGGGGTTCAGGTCCCCCCCGACAAAACGGGCGGGCCCGACTATTCCGTCCCCCGGTTGAAGCATTATGCCGGTGGACAGGCGGCCCAGCCGCTGGGAGGGATCATGCTCTATTCGCTGTCACGGGACTCGCCCGCCGGCGGCTCCCCCGCCGTTCCCGATGCCGCCCTGGCGGCCCGCACCCTGTGCGAAGCGCTGGGCCGCGGCGGATGCGAGGCCCGCCTGCCGTAAGCCCTTGAAGCCCGCACGGCGCCCGAGCCCGCGCGGTGAGCGGCGTGGCGGCGTCATCTCGAAGCCCGATCGGCCGAAGGCGCGATGGTTACCGAAAAACGCTCGATCAGGACCGGCCGCAGGGAAACGCCTTCAGGAGGCGGCTCGGGCATGGCGAACAGAAGATCGATGCAGGTGCGGGCGATCTCTTCTTCCGGCAGGCGCACGGCCGTCAGCCCCCCGAACACCAGTTCGTACCAGCTGCGATCGCCGTAGCAGACGACCGACAGCGCCTTCGGAATGGCGACGCCGCGCCGCGCCGCCTCCTGCAGCACGCCTTTGGCCTGTTCGGGGCTGCCGACGACGAGGGCGGTGGGGCGCGCCGCCGTCAGCATGCGGCCAAGGGCGGCGGCCCCCACTTCGGCGCGCGGCGGGCCGAGCACGATCCAGTCCTGGACGGGAACCTGCCCGGCGGCGGCCAGCCCCCGCAAAAAGCCATCGAAGCGATGGCGTCCGGTACTGAGTTCGATCGACGCCCCGATATAGGCGATGCGCCGATGGCCGTGGGCCAGCAGATGAACCGTCGCCAGTTCGATGCCCAGGGCGTCGTCGACCGCGACGACCGGGGCGGCGATGGCGGGGTGGCGTCGAATCAGCTGGATGACCCGCACGGTTTGCAAGAGTTCGAGCGCCTCGGGCTCGGGGCAAGCGGTGGCGGCGATGACGATGGCCCGGGCCCGGGCGCCGACCAGGCTGCGGATGGCCTGGGCTTCGCGGACCGGATCGTCGTCGGTGGTGAACAGCATGACCTGGTGCGACTGCTCGCTGGCGGCGTCGGCCAGGCTTTTGGCGACGCTGCTGTAAAATTTGTTGCGGATGTTCGGCACGACCAGTCCGACCACCGAACTCGAACGCTGCTTCAGCATGCGGGCGGCGCCATTGGCGACATAACCGAGCCGAGCCGCTTCCGCCTGCACCCGCGCGCGCGTTTCGCGGTGGATGCCGGGCCGGCCGTTCAAGGCCCGCGAGA
This sequence comes from Rhodospirillales bacterium, assembly GCA_015654615.1. GTDB lineage: Bacteria > Pseudomonadota > Alphaproteobacteria > Rhodospirillales > Magnetospirillaceae > Telmatospirillum. Next base: position 1,831 of record JAATGN010000176.1, on the reverse strand, counting down.
CGGTCGAATGCGCCAGGCCGAGAAGGATGGCCAGTTGCTTGATGGTCGGCGGGACGGAGTGCTGCTGGGTCATTGGGTCCTGGATCAGCAAGCCATAAGGCAAGGATGGCTCAAGGAGCTCATCCGAAAATAACGGCGTCATTTCCGGATGAGCCCTTCGGTTCGAGATGACGCTTCCGCTCCGCTGCAGCGGGCCCTAAAGCCAATCTAGTTCGGGCTCTCGGCCGGGGCAATGGCGGGACGGCCGTCATGGATCTGGCAAAAAGCTGTTGCACTGTATTGCACACGTGTGCAACCATTTTCGGGTCGGAGAGGAAATTCGCGTCGGACCGGACCACGAAAACATCGGGAGACGCCCCAAAAGACGTGCTCACCGAAAAACGGGCAAAGCCATGATCGACATCACCGACGAAACCGTCTTGCGCCGATATCTCAAGGACCGCCTCTTGGTTCCCGCCGATGAGGAGCCCCGCATCGTCGACTTGAAGGGCGGCGTCTCGTGCCAGGTGCTGCTGGTGGAAACCCGGCGGGAATCCTTCGTCCTCAAGCAGGCCTGTCCCAAGCTTCGCGTCCAGGAGGATTGGTTCTCCGACATGACGCGGGTGAAGATCGAGCAGGATGCCCTGCGCTACTATCAAAAAGTGGTGCCCGATCTGGTTCCCCATTTCCTGTTCTACGACGAGGAGAACTATCTGTTCGCGATGGAAGCCGCCCCGGCCGGCGCCCGGATGTGGAAGGACCTTCTGCTGCGGGGCTCCATCGACTTTTCGATCGCGCTGCGCATCGCTTCGGCGCTCGCCAAGGTCCACAACGCCGCCGCCGCCGACCAGGACGCCTGGCGGACCTTCGCCGACCAGAAGATATTCATCGAGCTCAGGATCGATCCCTATCTGCGCCGGACGGCGACGCGTCATCCCTCTTTGAAAAAACGGATCGACCGCGAGGTCGAGCGGCTTTTGGAAAACCGCCAGACCCTGGTCCATGGCGACTACAGCCCGAAGAACGTTCTGGTGGCCGACGATCGCCTGTTCATCCTCGATTTCGAGGTGGCCCATATCGGCGATCCCTCCTTCGATCTGGCTTTCCTGACCAACCATTTCCTGTTGAAGGCGGTGAAGAACAAGGAGTGGGCGCCGGCCTACCTCGCCTTGATGCAAAGTACGGCCCGCGCCTATCTGAAGGAAATTCTCTTCACCCAAGCCGATCGCCTGGAGGCCGATACCATCCGCACCCTGGCGTTGCTGTTCCTGGCCCGCGTGGACGGAAAATCGCCGGCGGAATACATTACCGACGACGCCGACAAGGGGCTGATCCGGACTCTTTCCTATCAAATTCTCGGGGACGGGCTTTCGACCTTCGATCAGGTCGCCACCCTGGCCTGCGACGCGCTGCGTGCCGCCCGGGCCCCTTCGCACGACGCCTGAAAGGTTCCACCATGTCGAGTACCAGCATCAAGCAGATCAAGGCGCGTCAGGTTTATGATTCGCGCGCCAACCCGACCGTCGAGGTCGATATCGTTCTGGAAGGCGGAGCCACGGGCCGCGCCACCGTGCCGTCCGGCGCCTCCACCGGCATGTTCGAGGCGGTCGAGCTCAGAGATGGCGATCCGAAAAAACTGGGCGGCAAATCGGTGTTGAACGCGGTGCGGAACGTCACCTCCATTCTGGCGCCGGCCTTGATCGGCCTCGACGCCAGGGACCAGGTGGCGATCGATCGCGCCATGATCGCTCTCGACGGCACGCCGAACAAAAGCCGGCTCGGGGCCAACGCCATCCTCGGCGTCTCGATGGCGGCCGCCTGGGCGGCGGCCGACGCCCTGAAAATTCCGCTC
>JAATGN010000405.1 GCA_015654615.1 Rhodospirillales bacterium | reverse complement strand
GATCCGCGACGGCAGGATCGTCACCTTCACGACCTATCTCACCGGCGAACTGTTCGCCGTCCTGGCCAAACATTCGATCCTGGGCCGCCCGGCCCTCGATGCCGGCAAGGCCGGCGACGGTCCGCAAGGTCCGGCCGCGGCAGAAGCCTTCGACCGTGGCGTCCGGACCATCCGGGACAATCCGTCGCGCGGCTTGTCGCCCTTGCTGTTCACCGCCCGAACGCTGGTGCTGTCGCACCGGCTCGCGCCGGAATTCAGCCTGGACTATCTGTCGGGACTGTTGATCGGCGAGGAACTGCGCTGCGCCCTCGCCGAATGGCAAAGGACCGAGGACGCCTCCCTGGCGTTGATCGGGACCAGCGCCTTGTGCGAACGCTACGCGAGGGCCCTGGCGCTCTTCGGAATCGCCAGGGCGCCGATCATCGGGGGGGCTTCGGCCGCCGGCCTGTGGCGGATCGCAGAACAGGCGTCCTTCCATCCGCGCCCCTTCGAGGCGCCATCGGAGCCAAGATCATGACCATCGATGTTTATCTGGATCGCCTGCCCCTCGTCGCCATTCTGCGGGGCGTCACGCCGGACGAGGTCCTGCCGATCGGCCATGCCCTGGTCGATGCGGGATTCGCCATCATCGAAGTCCCCCTGAACTCGCCCGACCCGATCGTCAGCATCCGCCGCCTGCAAGACACCTTCGGGACCACCTGCCTGATCGGCGCCGGGACCGTGATGACCGTCCAGCAGGTCGATGCGGTCGCCGCGGCCGGCGGCCGTCTGATCGTCATGCCGCACAGCGATCCCGACATCGTCCGCGCCGCCAAGGCGGCCGGCCTCCTCTGTCTTCCCGGCGTCGCCACGCCGACCGAAGGTTTCGCCGCCCTGGCCAACGGCGCCGATGGATTGAAGCTGTTTCCGGCCGAACAATTCGGCCCGGCCATCGTCAAGGCGTGGCGGGCCGTCTTTCCGAAAGAATGTCACCTGATGCCGGTGGGCGGCGTGACGCCGGACAATCTCGCTCAATATGTGGCCGCCGGAGCCGATGGTTTCGGCCTTGGGTCGGCCTTGTACAAGCGGGGCGGCACCGCCGCGGAAACCGGCGTCCAGGCGCGGGCTTTCGTCGAGGCCTGGCGCCGTGTGAAGGCATAGTATGGCGACACAGAAAGTTTGACAGGTTGCAAGTGTTTGAATTCTCGTCATTGCGAGCCTTCAGGCGAAGCAATCCAGGACTTCGGCTGGTCTGGATTGCTTCGCCTGAAGGCTCGCAATGACGGTGTTATCCACCGCCTTCGTTCCAAGGATCGCCGAAGCCATGAAAATCACCAAACTGACCACCTATCTCGTTCCGCCGCGGTGGTGCTTCCTGAAGATCGAAACCGACGAGGGAATTTCCGGCTGGGGAGAGCCCGTTCTGGAAGGCCGCGCCGCGACCGTGGCGACCGCCGTCGAGGAATTGTCGGACTATCTGATCGGCAAGGATCCCTTTCTGATCGAAGACCATTGGACGGTGATGTATCGGGCCGGTTTCTATCGCGGCGGCGGCATCCATATGAGCGCCATCGCCGGAATCGACCAGGCCCTGTGGGATATCAAGGGCAAGGCCTTCGGGGTGCCGGTCTATCAATTGCTGGGCGGCGCGGTGCGCGACAATATCCGGGTCTATTCCTGGATCGGCGGCGATCGCCCGTCCGACACCGCCCAGGCGGCCAGGGAGGTGGCGGCCCGCGGCTTCACCGCCGTCAAGATGAACGCCACCGAGGAACTGCAATATATCGACAGCCACGCCAAGATCGACGCCGTCCTGGCCCGCGTCCAGGCCATCCGCGACGCCATGGGACCGCACTTCGGCATCGGCGTCGATTTCCACGGCCGGGTCCATCGGCCGATGGCCAAAGTGCTCGCCAAGGAATTGGAACCCTGCAAGCTGATGTTCATCGAGGAACCGGTCTTGAGCGAAAACGCCGAGGCCCTGAAGGAAATCGCCAATCACTGCAGCACGCCGATCGCCTTGGGCGAACGCCTCTTCTCGCGCTGGGACTTCAAGAAGATCCTGAGCGACGGTTACGTCGACATCGTTCAACCCGATCCCTCGCATGCCGGAGGAATCACCGAGACCCGCAAGATCGCCGCCATGGCCGAGGCCTATGACGTCGCCCTGGCGCTGCATTGTCCCCTGGGCCCGATCGCCCTGGCGGCCAATCTGCAGATCGATGCGCTTTGCCACAATGCCTTCATCCAGGAGCAAAGCCTGGGCATCCATTACAATGCCGGCAGCGACCTGCTGGACTATCTGGTCGACCCCAAGGTCTTCGACTACCAGGACGGCGTCGTCGCCATGCCGACGGCGCCCGGCCTCGGCATCGAGGTCAATGAGGATTTCGTCAAGCGGCAGGCGGCGGTCGGCCATCGCTGGCGCAATCCGGTGTGGCGCCATGCCGACGGGACCTTCGCCGAATGGTGATCATCCAAATTCGTCACCGGTGCCGAACATAAGGAAATAAGATGCTCAAGACAAAACTCCTTCACCCCGAGATCCTCAAGGTTCTCGGCGGATCGGGACATTTTTCGCAGGTGCTCATCGGCGATGGGAACTACCCCTATATCGCCCGCTCCGGGCCCAATGCCACCATCGTCTATCTCAATCTGATGCCCGGCGTTCCCAAGACGACCGACGTCCTCGAAGCCCTTCTCGACACCATTCCCGTCCAGGAAGCCGCCATGATGCAGATTCCGAACGGCGATCGGGCCCCGATCCAGGATGAATATGTCCGCATGCTGCCGTCAGGCCTGCCCTTGAAGGAGATCGAGCGCTACGCCTTCTACGATGCGGTCTGTTCGCCCTTGACGACCTTGGTCATCGCCACCGCCGAAACGCGCCGCTTCGCCAATCTTCTGCTGACCGTGGGCGTGGTGAAATTCGATCCGAACGAACGCTATTGACCGGCTGGCGGCGGGACCGCTGTCGCCGGATCGCGGTGACGACTTGTTCAGAAATAACCCGTCATTGCGAGCGCTCAGCGAAGCAATCCAGCGACAGCTGGCGAGATCCTGGATTGCTTCGCTGAGCGCTGGGAAGAAAAGAGTCAGTGGAACCGGCGTCCCTGCCCATAAGCGCTCGGATAGGATGATCGTCCGCTTGACGCTTAAGCCCTCCCCCTTGATGGGGGAGGGTTTGGGTGGGGGTGATGGCGCCGCAAATCCTTGGCTATGGGCACAAATATGGCCATGTCTTTGCCAAAGGCACGTCTTGGCGTCCCCCTAGTCTGGATCTCATTTCGGTTTT
>JAATGN010000392.1 GCA_015654615.1 Rhodospirillales bacterium | reverse complement strand
GGTGATCCCCGGCAACATCATCGTGCGTCAGCGCGGCACTGTCTATCATCCCGGCGCCAATGTCGGTATCGGCACCGATCACACCCTGTTCGCTCTGGTCGAGGGTCAGGTCGTGTTCGTCAAGAAGGCGCAGGATCGGACATTCGTGTCGGTGACGCCGGCTGCCGCGGAGACGCCGGCCGCCTGAGCGGCCCTTCATCCCCGTCGCTTTTGGCCGAAAAGAAAAAAGGGGGATGGTTCGCCATTCCCCTTTTTTGCTTGGTATATCGGATAGTGGACAAATGAAGTTTCTCGACCAAGCCAAGATCTTTGTCCAAAGCGGTGACGGCGGTTCCGGCGCCTGCGCTTTCCGACGTGAAAAATATATCGAATTCGGCGGTCCCGACGGCGGCGACGGCGGCCGGGGTGGCGATGTCATCATCGAATGCGTGGCCAATCTCAACACCCTGATCGATTTCCGCTACCAGCAGCATTTCAAGGCCGAACGGGGCCGCCACGGTCAGGGCCGCAACATGACCGGCGGCAAGGGCGAGGACATTTTGCTGCGGGTTCCGGTCGGCACGCAGATCCTGTCGGAAGACAAGGAAGAGGTGCTGGCCGATCTGACCGAGGCCGGCCAGCGCATCCTGTTTCTCAAGGGTGGCGACGGCGGTTTCGGCAATGCCCATTACAAGACGTCGACCAATCAGGCGCCGCGCCGCGCCGATGCCGGCTGGCCCGGCAAGGAATTGTGGCTCTGGCTGCGTCTGAAGCTGATCGCCGACTGCGGCCTGATCGGCCTGCCCAACGCCGGCAAGTCGACCTTCCTCGCCGCGGTGACCAAGGCCCGTCCGAAGATCGCCGACTACCCCTTCACCACCTTGCATCCCAATCTGGGCGTCGCCCTGATCGGCTCGGAGGAGTTCGTTCTGGCCGATATTCCCGGTCTGATCGAGGGGGCCCACGAAGGCGCCGGGCTGGGCGATCGCTTTCTCGGCCACATCGAGCGTTGCCGCGTCCTTCTGCATCTGATCGACGGCACCGCCGAGGATGTCGCCCAATCCTATCGGGTGGTGCGCGGCGAGCTGAACCAATATGGCGGCGGGCTGGAAAGCAAGCCCGAGGTGGTGGCGCTCAACAAATGCGACGCCCTGGTGCCCGAGGAGATCGAGGCCAAGCTGGCGGTGCTGAAAGAGGCGGCCCGGGGCGCCCGGGTTTTTCCGCTGTCCGGGGCGGCCGGCATCGGCCTCAGGGACGTGCTGTTCGCCCTTCTGGGGCAGATCAAGGAAAGCCGGGAGGCGGTGGGGACGGGGCCGCTGGCCGCCGCCGCCACCAAGGGGGTGGCCAAGACCGGCACATGGCGCCCGGCCCTCGAGCGGGACGACGACGAGGAGGGCTGGGACGACGACGCCTGGGATGGGGCGGCGGACCAGGGGGACGAGGAGGGCGGGGAGGAATGACCCCCCTCGTCACGGCGCGGCGCCTGGTGCTGAAAATCGGCTCGGCCCTGCTCGTCGACGGCCAGGGCGAAATCAACCGGCCCTGGCTGAACGCGCTCTGCGACGATATCGCCGTTTGCCGGGCCCGCGGACAGGAGGTCATCGTCGTGACCTCGGGCGCCGTGGCGGTCGGGCGCCGCCATCTGGGCCTCGGCTCCGGTCCTTTGAGGCTCGACGAAAAGCAGGCGGCGGCGGCCACCGGGCAGATCCGCCTGGCCCACGCCTATCAGGAAACCCTGGCCGATCATCGCCTGAGCGTCGCGCAGCTGCTGCTGACCCTGGACGATACGGAGAACCGGCGGCGCTATCTGAACGCGCGCAATACCCTGGAGACGCTGCTGCGCCTGGGGGCGGTGCCGGTCATCAACGAGAACGACACGGTGGCCACCCAGGAAATCCGTTTCGGCGACAACGACCGCCTGGCCGCCCGCGTCGCCCAGATGATCAGCGCCGATACCCTGGTGCTGTTTTCCGACATCGACGGGCTCTACAGCGCCAATCCGCGGCAGGATCCCACCGCCCGCTTCATCGCCGAAGTGGCCGAGCTGACGCCCGAGATCGAAGCGATGGCCGGCGATTCCGGCGTGCTGGGGTCCGGCGGCATGATCACCAAATTGCAGGCGGCCCGCATCGCCCTGGCGGCGGGCTGCCGCATGGCCATCGCGCCGGGGAAACCCTTGCATCCCCTGCGGGTTATGGAAGAGGGCGGGCGCTGCACCTGGTTCCACCCGGCCGAGGAACCGTTGCGGGCCCGCAAGCAGTGGATCGCCGGCTCGGTCAAGCCGCAGGGCACGCTGAAGGTCGACGCCGGCGCGAAACGGGCTTTGGCCAAGGGCGGCAGCCTGCTGCCGGCCGGCGTGGTGGCGGTCGACGGCGACTTCCAGAAAGGCGACGCCGTGGTCGTGGTCGATCGCGACCGGCGCCCGGTGGGCGTCGGCCTGTCGGCCTATTCGGCCGAGGATGCCCGACGGATCATCGGCCGCAAGAGTGGCGACTTCGAAAGCGTGTTGGGGTACCGTGGACCCGACGAGATCATTCACCGCGACGATTTGGTGATCGAGCCATGAACAAGAGTGCAGTTCCCGCCGTCGAAAGCATGATGGCCGAATTGGGGGCGGCGGCCCGCCAGGCGGCCCGCCTGCTCGCCCAGGCCCCCACCGCGCAGAAGAATGCCGCGCTGGCGGCCGGCGCGGCCACCTTGCGCCGCGCCCGCGCCGAGATCGCCCAGGCCAACGCCGACGACGTGGCGGCCGGGACGGCGAAAGGCCTGTCCGCCGCCCTGCTCGACCGCCTGACCCTCGACGACAAGCGGATCGAGGCGATGGCCAGGGGCCTGGAAGACGTCGCGGCCCTGCCCGATCCGGTCGGCCAGGAGATCGCCCGCTGGCAGCGGCCCAACGGTCTCGACATCGCCCGCGTCCGGGTGCCGATCGGCGTCATCGGGATCATTTACGAAAGCCGCCCGAACGTTACCGCCGATGCCGGCGCCCTTTGCCTCAAATCGGGCAATGCGGCCATCCTGCGCGGCGGTTCGGAAAGCTTTCGCTCCTCGACGGCCATCCTGGCCTGCCTGCAGGAAGGCCTGACGGCGGCGGGGTTGCCGGCCGCCTGCATCCAGATGGTGCCGACCGCCGACCGGGCCGCCGTCGGCGTCATGCTGACGATGAGCGGGGTGATCGACGTCATCGTGCCGCGCGGCGGACGTTCGCTGATCGAACGCGTCGTCGCCGAAAGCCGGATTCCCCTGTTCCAGCATCTGGAGGGCGTCTGCCATACCTATGTGGACGGCGCGGCCGATCTCGCCATGGCGCGCAAGGTGCTGATCAATGCCAAGATGCGCCGGACCGGCGTGTGCGGCGCCACCGAGACCCTTCTGGTCGACCGCAAGGTGGCGGATCGCTATCTGCCGGTGCTGGTCAAGGATCTGCTTGAGGCCGGCTGCGCGGTCCGGGGCGACGCGGCGACCCAGGCGGCCGATCCGCGGGTGACGCCGGCCAGCGAAGAGGATTGGAAGACGGAATATCTCGACGCCATCATCGCCGTCAAGGTGGTCGACGGAGTGGGGGAGGCCATCGCCCATATCGAACGCTACGGCTCGCATCACACCGAAAGCATCATCACCGACGACGCTTCGGCGGCGGCGGCCTTTTTCGCCGGCGTGGACAGCGCCATCGTGCTGCACAACGCCTCGACCCAGTTCGCCGACGGCGGCGAGTTCGGCATGGGCGCGGAAATCGGCATTTCGACCGGCAAGCTGCATGCGCGCGGGCCGGTCGGCGTGGAACAACTGACCAGCTTCAAATATGTGGTCAGGGGATCCGGGCAGGTCCGGCCCTGAAGTCCGCCGTTGCAACGCCGGTCCCGGTGCGCGGGCGCGCCTTGCCGCTCGTCCCCAACCCCTGGGGCAACCGCTGGCGCAAGCGCATCGGCCTGCTGGGCGGTTCCTTCAATCCGGCCCATGCCGGCCATCGGCATATCAGCCTGCAAGCCCTGCACTGCCTCGGCCTCGACGAGGTCTGGTGGCTGGTCGCGCCGCAGAATCCCTTGAAGCCGACCGCCGGCATGGCGCCTTTCGCCGAGCGCCTCGCCCAGGCCGAACGCATCGCCGGCCATCCGGCGATTCGCGTGACCGGGCTGGAGGCGCGCCTCGGCACGCGCTATACCGCCGATACGCTGGCCGTCCTGACCCGCCGCTTCCCGGCGGCGCGGTTCGTCTGGCTGATGGGAGCCGACAATCTTTCCCAGATCTGCCACTGGGACCGCTGGACGTCGATATTCCGGCGCGTTGCCGTTGCGGTTTTCGACCGCAGTCCATATTCTTATCATTCGTTGGCTGGAAAGGCGGCGCAACGTTTCGCCCGCCATCGGCTTTCGGTGCGCCGCAGCGTGCTGCTGGCGCGCATGGCGCCGCCCGCCTGGGCCTTTCTGCATTTGAAGCGCCATCCCGCGTCGGCGACCGCCATCAGGCGCATCCAGGCCGGCCAACGATGATCGACCCGCCAGAAATAGCGACAAGGCCGTTGGCGGCCTTTGAGAGGAGCAACACCATTTCCGTAACGGATTTCCGTCCGCTCGACCCGGACAAATTGGTCGAAACCGTCGTCGCCTCGCTCGACGACGACAAAGCCGAAGAAATCGTCGTGATCGATCTGCGCGGACGCTCGTCGCTCGGCGATCATCTGGTCATCGCCACCGGGCGTTCGCAGCGCCAGGTCGGCGCCATGGCCGATCATCTGCAGGAAAAATTGAAACAGCAGGGGTTGGGCGTCTCGGTCGAAGGCATGACCCAGGGCGACTGGGTGCTGATCGACGCCGGCGATATCGTCATCCATCTGTTCCGCCCGGAAGTGCGCAGCTTCTACAATCTCGAAGGCATGTGGGGGCTGCGTCCGGCCGCCAGGGCCGGGGCCGGTCCGGCCGAAACGGCGGCCGGCGGAGAAAGGGCCGAAGCGCTGTCGGTATGACGGGGCGCAACGTCTGAGGGGAAGGGTCGGTCTTGCAGCTTCTGCTGGCGGCGGTCGGGCGCGCCAAGCCGGGTCCGGAACGCGATCTGTTCGAACACTATCGGCGGCGTCTGGGATGGCCGCTGGCCGTCAGGGAGGTCGAGGAAAAGCGGCCGCTTTCGGTGGCCGAGCGCCTGGCGCGGGAAGGCGACTTGCTGCTGGCCCAGGTGCCGGCGGGCAGCGTCCTGCTCGTTCTCGACGAGCGCGGCAAGCAGCTGGAAAGCCCCTCCTTCGCCGAACGGCTGGCGGCGTGGCGGGATGGCGGGCGAAGCCAGGTGGCCTTCGTGATCGGCGGCGCCGACGGTCATGGCGAAAATGTGCGCCGCCGCGCCGATTTTCTCTTGTCATTCGGGGCGATGACTTGGCCTCATATGCTGGTCCGGGGCATGCTGGCGGAACAACTCTACCGTGCGGAGTGCATTCTCGCCCATCATCCCTATCATCGAGGCCGTATCGATTGAATGGCGGCGGGCCAATGTCCATATGGGCTGAATCGGGATATGCCCCGGGGGGCAGGCAGACGGAATGGAACGCTTGAATTCGGGGGATACGGTTTCGGACGAGGAAGCCGGGTTTCGCGCCTTCCGTGCAAAGGTCGAAGGGACGAATATCAATCCGCAGACTTTGCTGGCCACCGACTATCTCAACCATTTCAACGAAATCGTCATGATGCTGGAGATGATTCCGGATATGCCGGAGTGTTTCGAGGACGCCCAGGCATGGCAGCCCAAGAGTTACCAGGAGCATTTTCGCGACAGCCAGTTTCACGACAGGGACCTGGCGGTCGAGGCCTATGAGCATGTGCCGGGCCGCTTTCGGAAACCCTTCGAAGACGTCATCTCGCAAATGAACGGCCTGATCGCGCTGACGGTCGAGCGGATCGGGCCGCTGCTGGCGGCGGGCGGCGACGGCGGCGAACTGCGCCTGGTCTGTTCGGATGCGTCGCGGGGCATTCAGAAGTTGATGGACATCGCCAGTGCGATCATCCACGGTAGCGAGAGCCGCTTCGACCAGCGGGAAATCGACGGGCTGCTCAGTCACTG
>JAATGN010000133.1 GCA_015654615.1 Rhodospirillales bacterium | reverse complement strand
CCGCCCGCTTGTCGCGCAATGCCGATATGACGTGTGGCTCGCCCATGTCTTCGTCTTTCCTTGGGATGGAATGACGATAATTTATCCGCCGGCGGACAAAGCCGGTACCTGGCCGTGGTGGCGGCTGCTACATAATGCCGCGTGATCGCGCAGTGCGCTTCAATGAGGCCGAGGCACGTAAGCCTCGGATACTTCGGCTACCCAGGCGCATCAGCAGTCGACCAAAGGGCTTCAATGAGGCCGAGGCACGTAAGCCTCGGATACCTTGATGGATCGCTTGATTGTTTTGCCATTCGTCCATGATGCTTCAATGAGGCCGAGGCACGTAAGCCTCGGATACCGATTCTCCCCTCGGCAATGGCGCTACTGAAGATCGCGCTTCAATGAGGCCGAGGCACGTAAGCCTCGGATACTCGCTTCGCGCGGAAGGATTTGACGCCAGCGAGGATGGCTTCAATGAGGCCGAGGCACGTAAGCCTCGGATACGCGAACGGTATGACGGCGTGATGCGGGATATCAGCGGCTTCAATGAGGCCGAGGCACGTAAGCCTCGGATACGATCTTGACCGGCGCGACGTGTCGCCACTGTTCCGCGCTTCAATGAGGCCGAGGCACGTAAGCCTCGGATACCGGGGGGGGGGGGGCAGCGTCAACACCTTTAGAAACGGACTGCTTCAATGAGGCCGATGTAAGGGGACATAGGGTATTGGAGTGATCCGGGATAAACCGGTATGAGGCGGGATCTAATGGGATTCTCTTTATTTTCCGCCCCTTTCCGAGACTTCGGCAGCGACATTCCATGGAGAATGCTGGTTTTGGAGGATTGGTCAATTCGGCTCAGATTGTCACTTGGTTTTAGAGTAGGCCGCTCGGCAATCGTTGAAGTTCTCTGAACGCTCTTATGAACAACCAAAATGGCACTCATTTCCGTTCGATCACCGGCAAGTCCACGGTGAAACCGTTGTCTTTTTGAAAAGTCTGAAGACCACGGTATAGGTAATCTCCCTCCAAAAGTGGTTGGTGCTCCGCGTAGTTTGTTCCCACCACAGCGATTGGGGTGGATCGTCCACCCATGAAGAAAATAGTATACCCATCCACTACGGAAATCGCGCGCAAGGCCATTGCTGTGCTTTTCAATGGTATCTTGTTTCGTTCTATACAGTCCAAATCCCCGTGGGATTGAATAGCCGGCAGATTTACCACATCGATCCAGCCATTTGGATTTGGGCTTTTTGTCGTGGCGCAATCCCCTGGCGCTGCTTGAGCGGAAAAGGGGAGAAAAAGGAAAAGGAGCGCAAGAACCTTCTTCATATTGCAGTCTCTTTAGCTTTTGATCGGGAAAAGCACTTTTCAGTATAGACTGAACAACCATTCCGCTAAACAAAGGATTATTGTACATCTGTCGATTGACAGCGGCTAGAGGAAGCATCCAATCTCTTAATGGCCGCATCCGAATCAATTTTAGGCCGAGCGTTTGCCCGAAGCGCCGTCAGTGGGTGCACGCAGGTCTCGGCGTAGGCGATGCAACGCGCCCTTGAGGCCAACCATGCACTCTTCGCGCGTATCGTAGGCCTCAATCAATTCGGCGTACATCCGGGTGGCTGCTTGAACCAACTGCACCGGATAAATCCGGGCATTCTCAGATACATAGACTTCCTCTATTCCTCTGGCGACGGCGGCCATCAGATCTTCATCGAAAGATGGTGCTTTTCCGCTAAGTGGCGGTGCCACTTCATCAATAGTAGCTTTTTGTGGATCCTTTCCTAGAACGCCAAGACTTTTTTGAATTTCCCTCACAACGTCAGGGTCAACCTCTTGAGAAGAAACGATGGTTGGGTCTATGTACTCTTCCAAAGATTTTTTTCTTATTGGCCTATTAAGTAGAGCTGCCCCAACTTTTGCGTAATAAGATGAGCCATCAATAAAAATTTGTTCTAATTTATGCAGTTTGTGCAGTTCAGCACTTTGTGGTTTCTCAGTTGAATTTTTTATAGCCTCTCTTACAAAAATAAGTTTTCTTTCAATTATTTTCCGCTGGATATCTGCATCCATGCTAGTAGTTACATTCCCATCGAGAATGTAATCTGTCGACGTTTTTGTTGCAGTCGCAAGCGTTGCAACCACGACAGACGGAACCTCAGCCCCTTCGAAATAACGCTGAAGCTGCTTCCATGAACGGCCCACAAGTTGGACAGATTTGTCCTTACCTAGGCCGTCTACAATTATCTCTAATCTCCTTCCTACTTCAGTCTCCCAACTCGGAAGTGAGCTTCGCGGCTCGCCACAAGCTTCCATCTTCGTGTATGTATCTGAAATAAAAGATACATTTTTCCGGCGAGGCCGAACATCTCTCCGGCCGAAGTTGGAAGAGACATTTTTGTCTTGCTTGTTAGACATATCTGTCTCATCTTTTGACATATCAAATTTCCACCCCCACAAAAAACCGGCCTGGCAGGGTCGGTAGTACCGAAGAGAGAACACCGATGGCGCAATCGAAGGGCTGGCACAAGTCCGACATCAAGGCTGCGCTGGAAAAGCGCGGCCTCTCGCTGTCCAACCTGGATCAGACCAATGGCTTCCCCCCCGGCACCTGCAGCGCAGCCCTGTATCGCCCACATCGGAGGGCGGAACTGGTCATTGCCGAGGCCCTGGGGCGGTCGCCTCGGGAGTTGTGGCCCAGCCGGTACCACGACGACGGAAGCCGTTTGTGTCCTCAACCCACCGAAAACTATAGGGCTCTCATCGGGGTGGGTCACCGTCAAAAATCGGAGGCCGCATGAACATGGCAAAACGCATACAACCGAAAATGAGCCGGACGAGGAAGGATGTGCTCCATAAAGCTGCCCATTTGGCGTCCTGGAATGCCGCCGAGAGCTTACTGCGGTGCCTGTTTCTGGCCAGCCGTCAGCCCACCTCTCGCGTTCTTCTCAAGAGCGGTGAGGACTACCGCAAAGACGCTATTTGCCATGCCCGCGATCTCCTCGATTTCGGCATTCTCGGCAATCTGTCGATGCCGCCGGGCGAAGTTCTGTTGCGGATCGCGACGAGGGACAGGACGGAATTCGCCCCATTCCTGGACGTGGCCCTGGCGCTCCTTTGCAGTCTCCAATCCACCGCCAACCGGAGCGCCGCCGCATGACCCGTGCCATCGAACGTATCCCGCTATCACGGATCCGGGTTAGTGACCGTCTGCGCGCCATCGATCCCGCCTATGTCGAGATGCTGAAGTCGTCGATCCTGGCGAACCGCACCATGGGTCATTCGGGTTTGCTGAACCCCGTCGAAGTGCGCCCGGTCGAAGGCGGCTTCCAATTGGTGGCTGGTGGCCACCGTTTCGGCGCTATCGAGGCGATCGGCGACGACGCCATCGATGCCGTGGTGGTCCACCTGGACGAGTTCCAGGCCCGCCTGCGGGAGATCGACGAAAACCTGGTCCGCCGCGAGCTATCGGCGCTTGACCGGGCCTGCTTCCTGGCCGAGCGCAAGCATGTGTGGGAATGCCTGTATCCCGAAACGGCACGTGGCAAGAAAGGGGCACTGGTCCGTTGGTACGATGCAAACGACACGATGTCGTTTGCATCGGAGGCGGCGGAAAAAGCCGGCCTTTCGATGCGCACCGTGCAACGCGACATCAAGCTCTGGCTTGGCCTTTCGGCCGATAGCCGCACCCGTCTGCGCGGGACCCGCCTGGCCGACGATCAGGGGCAACTGAAGGCCCTATCGAAGCTTGGTCCCGACCGTCAGTGCCAGGTTCTGGATGCCTTGCAGCGCGAAGAAGACCCCGCCAGAAACGTGGCGGATGCACTGGCCGAGGTGGACGGAACGCGCAAGATTGTCCCTTCACCCGAGGAAAAATCCTTCGCCGCATTGGTGTCTGCCTGGACGCATGCGCCCGCCAAGGCCCGAGGCCGGTTTCTCGATCACCTGTATTCGAGCGGCGCCCTTCAGGCCTACCTGAACGAGCCGGCCGAGGATGAGGAGGCGGCATGATCAAACGTTCAACGCCTATCAAACCCACCGTAATCAATCCTGATCTTTGGGCTCTGTTTCAGATAGACCTCCGGGAATTACTCGGAATGTCGTTTGAAAACCCTCAGACGTGGCTGCCTCGGCAGTTTGTCTCTTTTCCCGAATGTCCGCCAGAGCCCTTTCAATGTGCCGTATTGCCATTGCCGGAACCGGACCCGCGCCTTCGGGAAGCCCTTCGCGTGTTGCTGCAAGACTCTGCAAGGCCTCATCGAGGCTCAAAACGCCCTTCTGATGAAGGCAATTAAAAATGTGGGCAACAGCCAATTCGACACCAGTAACCAACCCCAAAGCGGGGATTAGTTTGGCGTCGATTGATTTGTTGATGTGCTCCTGCAAAACCGCAAGCACGTCATCTGGATTCATCGGTTTCCCCATCGGTTCGTGTGTTTTGACAACTCCGACCATAAGGGAAAGCCGGCCGGCCGTCATCACGCCCCCACACGTGATGGCGGCCGGTTGCACTTTGGCGAGGGCATGATGCGCCGTCCGCCCCGCGATTCTCGCACCCCCGACCTTTTCAGTTGGGAACCGCCGACCTTGGTGCGGCGCTTCGAAGAGACGCGGGTCCGTGCCGCGTCGCTGCGCCAGCGGATCGCACTGGCCGTCGCCGAGACGCTGAAGGAATGCGGCCGGCCGCGCGACGAAGTGGCCCGGCGAATGTCCGAGTGGCTGGGCGAAGAAGTGTCGCGCAGCAGCCTGGATGCTTACGCCGCCCAATCCCGCGAAGATCACACCATTTCGCTGCTGCGCGTCCTGGCGCTGCTCCATGCGACCGGCGATGTCCGGTTGCTGCAAATGGCGGCGGAACTGTTCGGTCGCAGCGTCATCGAAGACCGCTTCCTGCCATGGGTCGAGGTCGGGCAGATGGCCGACAA
Source organism: Rhodospirillales bacterium (assembly GCA_015654615.1). GTDB lineage: Bacteria > Pseudomonadota > Alphaproteobacteria > Rhodospirillales > Magnetospirillaceae > Telmatospirillum. The sequence continues at coordinate 31,000 of JAATGN010000133.1, read as the reverse complement.
GAAAGACGAGTTCGACCGGGCCTTCGATGCCGCCCGGCGGGCCGCGAAAAAGGGGATGAGGCCGTGAAAAAATGGTTCACCTGCGCCGAACTGGCCGGGCTGGGGCTGGCGGATCTGCCGGGAACCGGCCGCGCCGTCCAGATGCTGGCCAAACGCCAGGGATGGGACGATGCCGACCGTGAATGCACCGCCGCGCATCCCTTGGGCGTGTGGCGACGGCGTGCCGGCCGGGGCGGTGGCGTCGAGTACCATTATTCGCTTCTTCCCTCGACGGCACAGGCCCGGCTGGTCGCCGTCCAGGCTCCGGCGCCGGAGGTCCCCACGGTCAAAGAGGAGGTGGTGGCCACGGCCATGTGGGCCTGGTTCTCCCGTCAGCGCGACCGTACCAAGGACAAGGCAAAGGCCCGTCTGGTAACGCTGCAGGCGGTCGAGACGTTGATTCGGAACGGCGTCAACAAGGATGTCGCCGTCACCTTGGTCGCCGCACAGCGCAAGGTGGCGGCCAGCAGCATCTGGGGCTGGTATTCCCGCGTCGCCAGCCAGAACAAATCCGACTGGCTGCCGTATCTGGCGGATCGCTATTCGACGGACGGCGGCAAGGAGGCCGACTGCCATCCGGAGGCTTGGGATGTCTTCAAGGGCGATTACCTGCGCTTCGGCGAGCCGACCGCCACCAGTTGTTATGATCGCCTGAAGGATCTGCCCGCCGTCAAATCGGGTGATTGGGCGGTGCCGACCCTGCGCACGCTGATGCGCCGGATCGAACGGGAGATCCCGGCGCCGGTCCTGGTCTACGCCCGCAAGGGCTACGATGCCCTGAAGCGCATGTTCCCGGCCCAGGAACGCGATCGTTCCTGCTTCCACGCCCTGGAAGGCGTCAACGGCGACGGCCACAAGTTCGATGTGTTCGTCAAATGGCCGGATGGCGACATCGGCCGGCCGATGATGGTCGGTCTGCAGGATCTGTATTCCGGCAAAATGCTGGCCTGGCGGGTCGACAAGAGCGAGAACACCGAAGCCATCCGCCTGTGCTTCGCCGACCTGGTCGCGGATTGGGGCATTCCCGATTTCATCTATTTTGATAACACGCGCGCTTTTGCCAACAAGGCAATGACGGCCGGCGCGCAGCATCGTTATCGCTTCAAGATCAAGCCGGAAGACCCGGTCGGCGTCATCACGCTGATGGGGTCCGAGGTGCATTTCGTCGAACCCTATGCCGGCCAGAGCAAGCCGATCGAACGGGCCTGGCGCGACCTGGCTGACCGCGTTTCGAGGCATCCGGCCTTTCAGGGTGCCTATACCGGTAACAATCCCACCGCCAAGCCGGAAGATTACGGCACGCGGGCCATCCCGCTCGACGACTTCCTGAAGGTGCTGTCGGTGGAAATGATTCGCCACAATGCCCGCCCCGGCCGGCGTGCGGCGATCTGCAACGGGCGGTCATTCGACGAAACCTTCGCCGAATCCTACGAGAAATCACCGATCCGCAAGGCCAATCCCGACCAGCGCCGTTTGCTGCTGCTGGCCGCCGAGGGCATCCGCGCCCATGCGGAAGACGGATCGCTGCGGTTCCACGGAAACCGCTACTGGGCGGAATTTCTGCTTGGCTATCGCGGTCAACCGGTGGTGATCCGCTTCGATCCCCAGGACCTGGTCAAATCGATCGACGTTTATGACCAGGCCGGCGTGTTCCTGGGCGAGGCTGAATGCCTGGAAGCGGTGGGCTTCCGCGACATCACCGCCGCCCGCGATCATGCGAAGGCCCGCCGGGGCTTGATCAAGGCCCAGAAGGCCTTGCTGGAGGCCGAGCGGCGCTTGGACGCCGCCGCCGTCGCCGCCCTCCAGCCGGACGCCGAGGAAGAGGCCAGGCCCGAATCGAAGGTGGTCCGACTCTACCACGGCAATACCGCCCTGAAATCCACTGCCGTCACCGCTCCAGTTCCCATCGCCAGTCAGGATGCCGAGGTGTTCGGCCGAGGCGTCCAGCAGCTGCTGCGTATCGTTTCCGACAATCCCTGAGGAGAAATCATGAACGTCATCGCCCCCGCACCCCAACCTCCCGCCGCCACGGAACAGATGGAGGCCGACGAACAGGCCATCCGCGCCGAGGCACTGAAAATCAAGGAAGACGAGGGGCTCACCCATCCGCAGATTGCCAAACTGGTGGGCCTCCCGGTTGGAACGCTGAGCAACTGGTTGGGCGGCACCTATGGCGGCAATGGCGAGAAGATCACCTCTCAAGTCCGGGTCTGGCTCACCTCACGCGAGGCGCGGGCGCAGGTGGCGCCGCTCAATATCAAGTCCCCGGCTTTTTTGCTCACCTCGGTGTCCAAGGAAGTGATGGATGCGTGCCTTTATGCCCAGGTGGTTGGCGAGTTTACGGTCATCATCGGGTCACCCGGCGTCGGCAAGACCAAGGGCTTGGAAGAGCATCGGCGCGGCAGCAGCAATGTCTGGCTGGTGACGGCCGAGCCGGCCATCAAGACCGCGTCCGCCCTGCTGCAGGATATCTGCATCGAAATGGGCATAGTGGAACGCTCGGCCACCCGAGTGCCACGTGCCATCGGCCGCTTTGTCGACGGCAAGGGCGGCCTGCTGATCATCGACGAAGCGCAATTCGTCACCACCGAGGCCTTGGAACAACTGAGGTGCCTCAATGATCGATATGGCCTAGCCATCATCATTTGCGGCAACGAAAGCATCGTCTCCCGTCTGGAAGGTGTCAGCAACTCCAACTCCCAACTCTATAGCCGTGCTGGCACCCGCGTCCGCATCCCCGGCGGTCGTGTCGCGGATGCGGACATCATCATCGACGCCTGGGGGGTCTCCGACGAAAAAGAGTCCGCTTTCCTGCGCGCCCTGGCCAAGAAGCCCGGCGCCATCCGCAACATCGACAAGGTGATGAAGCGCGCCAACGTGCTGGCGGCGGGAGCGGGCCAAGACCGCACCGTCGAACATCTCCGTGCCGCCTGGATGAACCTGGCTCCCGATGGCTCGGTTCGCGCTGGTTGAGGGAGGATGGCCATGCTCAGTGAAAACATCGCAGCCCTGCGCCAGCATTTTCTGAAGTACGCCGACGCGGGCGTGATCCTGGAGCCGACCGCGGTTCAACGGATCGCCGACCTGCTGCAGGATATGGTCCTGGACGCGGCGGCGCTCGAGCAGTCGCTTATCTCGCCGGTCGCCATGGCGCCGGACGCCTTGCCGGACAACGTGGTGTCAATGTCCCGGCCCCAGGGCGGTGCGGCATGACGGCCCCCCTGCATATCGGCCAGACGGTGACCATCGTCGAGGATGGCCGGGAGCGCACCGGCACCGTCGAGGTGACCAGGAAAAACGGCGCGGCCGGCGTCATTCGCACGATGGACGGCGAAATCATCCCGATCCGCGCCGACCAGATCGGAAAGCAGACCGATACCGCGGTGGTCTCGGTCGACCTGGATGAAGCGGTGGGTCTCGCCGCCGCCGTGCTGGATGGCGACCACGTGCCGGGCTCCGTTACCGGGCAATTGCTCAAACTGGCCGCCGCCGTCATCACCCTGCGTAACGGGAGGGCCGCATAATGTCGACCGTATCCCTTGCCGTGATCCAGCGGCACGTTGCCCTCGCGTTCGAATTGCCGCCGCGTGAGATGACCTCTGACCGGCGTAGCCGCCCCATCGTCGAGGCGCGCCACATCGCCATGTGGCTGGCCGTCGAGATGACGGACACGAGCCTGGTACAGATTGGTCGCGCTTTCGGCAACCGCGACCACACGACGGTCATGCATGCGCTCGAAAAGGCGCAGGCCCTGTTGAATCAGCGGCAGGGCCTGCCCGAGCTGGTCGAGCGGATCCGCGCGGCCATCGAGGCCGAGACGGCAGCCGAGAATGACACCACCAAGGCGGTGTTGCTGACCAATAGCGTGGTGACCGCCCTGCGCGTCGCTCTTATCGCTCTTGCCCGCCGCGACCCGGCGGCGGCGATCGCCATCATCCTGCCGATCGCCGAGCGTCTCGCCGATGGAGGCAAGACATGTGGCTGACCGACCTCGTCCTGTGGCTGGAGCTGCTGGCCGCTGCCGCCCTCTTTCTCGTGGCGGTCTGCGTCCGCTGCGCCTGCTGCCGCTTGTCTCAATCCCCGACCATTCCCAATGCCGAGCGGATCGCCCGTTCCGGCGCCATCAGAGACCGCTGAAAGGTGATGCATATGACCCATACAAGAAAAACGATCCCGGCCGCCGTCGAGGTCAATGGCGCCCCCTATCTGCCTGGCCAGGGCGGCAATTTGGTGCCGGTCGCCAACATCAAGAGACAGGATCTTCTCCGGCACGAAACCACTTACGAACTGACCGATTACGCCCTCGACCTCTCGGCAGAGATCGCCCGGTTCAACGGCCACAGCCGTGCTGATCTGGCGGCCTTCGACGCCCTATTGGCCGAGGAATATGGGGTGACCCGTGATCCCAACTTCCAGGGCAACCGCACCTATACCAGCCTGGACGGTGAGCGGCAGATCAAGATCGCGATCGGCAAGCATGTCTCTTTTGGCGTTGAACTGCAGGTGGCCAAGAAGCTGCTGGACGAGATGATCCAGGAGAACGCCGCCGCTGCCGGGCCGGTCCTGATGCCGCTGGTCAATCAGGCCTTCCGCGTCGACAAGGAAGGCAAGGTGGACGCCGACATGCTGCGCGCCATCCGTCGTTTAGAAATCCCGGATCCGCGTTGGAGCAAGATCGTCAAGGCTATCGACGATGCCGAGGACGTGCGCGACACCACCACTTACATCCGGTTCTACCGCAAGGGAGTCGACGGCAAGATGACGTTGATCCCTCTCGATATTGCCGCCGCCCATCCCACTCCGGAAGCCCTCATGCGCCGGAGCCTGCGCCGCCAGGTCGAGGAAGCCAATGCAGCCTTCACTGCCATCAAGGGCGAACTGGATCAGCTTGGGGATGTCTTCCCCGAGGGCCTTGACCTGGTCGGCCAGGTGACCTGGGCGATCCGCCGCCTCAACCAGCATCTCGACACCGTGTCGGCCGCACTGCTGGCCAACTACGACGAAACAGCGGCGTGAGGAGGATGCGATGTTCAACGCCAAGATCGTCAATAAAACCATGGTCCGGTTCCCGATAGAGGGCGGCGGATCGGTGGAACTCACCGCGGTTCTCGCCGCATATCGCCCGGAATTGGCCGATTGCCCTTCCATCGGCTCGCCTGGATTTCATGTCCTGGTCGGGGCTGGGAAGCCCGACTGGGTCCTTGCCTGCGGGGAAAAACTCAGTTGGTCGCGGGCTCTCGGCTTCTTCCCCTACCTCACGCGAGACGAGTACGCCCATTGAGCGAAAGGCAACCTGCAATGAAAACCTACACCCTCGAAGCGATCATGTACCCGCCGGAAGAACACGAGAGCACGACGGCCCATCTGGTCGGGGTACTGGAAGATATTGCTGACCAACAGCGCTCGCTGAGTGATCGCCATGCGGAGGACTCCAAGTACCCGGAGATCCGCCGCTATCAAGAACTCGCCGTATCCGTCGAATGCCTGATCGACTGCGCAGGTTACCCCTTCCCCGATTACCGCGACCGCCTGATCAAGATCGCCGCCCTGGCACTGGATGCGGCGCTTGCATGGGACCGAACGAATGCTCCTGGTGAGAGCGGCGAAGTGGTGGAAGGCGGTGCGTCATGAAGGCCTCACCCATCAAGGCTATGGCTCCACTGGGAGAACCGGAGAGCTATGCCTTCTGCTATCGCTCTGGTGAGATCGGTATTGGCATATCGGTGCCTTCGGGCGCTCTCGCCTTCGCCAAAGGGCGATCGGCGACGATGCACCGGATGATCATGGCGGCGTCCCGTCATTCGCATGAGGTTGGCGTTTTTCTGGTTCCCGGCATCCCCGAGGCCGCTACCAGCAAAGACGCGGAAGACGCCTTGCTGGATTGGTGTGACTGGCTGGCCCAGCGACCTGGCCCCATCAATATCCTGCTCGCCGGGCTGTCAAAACATGGACGCTCGACCAGCCAGGAACGGTTCCAGCGGACGTTGGCGATGCTGGAGGCCGAACAGGCTGTCGAGAAAGGCGGTGCGGCATGACCGACCTGGCCGCCCGTCGCAAGCTGCGCGAAATCGTCAGCGCCCTGAAGGCTAAGACAATCCATAACGGTTGTACCGAACCCGAGGCCCTGGCCGCTGCCGAGAAGGTGGCGGAGCTTCTTTCGAAGCATGGCGTATCGGACACCGCAGACCTGGAGTTCGAGCAGGTCGCGGTCGAGATCGGCGGCCGCACCGTGGTGGACAGCCTGTGGGGCCAACTCGCCATCTTCTGCCACTGCAAGCTTTGGTATCAGGGTAATGGCCGGCGGTGGAGCGTCGTTTATTTTGGTCGCTGGAATGACGCCCTGGTGGCCGAGTACCTGCACGGCCTCCTGGAATATCACATCAAGACCGCCACTAAGGACTTCCAGAAGACCAAGGAATATACGCGCCGCCGTTCCCCGCGCACCAAGCGGGAAGCCACCAAGGCCTTTCAAGAAGGGCTGGTATCGGCTTTGTCCGACAAGCTGTGGGCCATCCAGTGGCGCCGCGTCCCCAAGGTCGAGGGAGGTAATCATCAGGCGTTGGTGTTGTCTCCCCTCGGTGCCGTCGAGGAGGAGCTATCGCGCCGCAACATCCAATTCGATAGCAAACCCCTCGCTCCCGTGAAGGGGGCCTCCAAAGCTTTTGACAACGAAAAAGGTTCCGGCGCCGCCGCTGCCCGTCACGTCGATATCAATGCCGCCGTCGCCGGTCGGAATCAAGGAATCGCCGGATATTTGACTTAGGCGAAACGCCCGGCGTTGCGGCGCCGGAGCGTCGGCTGGGGGCTGGCCGCCCCGCCCTGATGATGCCAGGCCAACCGACCGATGAGGTGAAGCGATGCTGACACCGCTTGTGCAACGGATTTTCGAACTGGAGGTCACCGCCACGGCTCTCGCGAATGCGCTCGGCCGCACCGATCGGGCCGACCCGGTCCGCACCTGCATGAAGAATCTGCGCCTGGCCGCCGGCCGCGTGGTGCTGGCCGAGTTGGCCGCCGATCCGCGCCAGGTCGAGCCGGCCGAGGCGGTGCGAATGGTGATTGAGCAGGCGATTGCGGCTGGCCTCGGCTGGCACGATGTCGTTGCCATCGTCAATACGGCGAGCGATGGGAGGGGTCAACATGGCTGATCTATTCCCCGATGCGCCACGCCGTCCGCGCCGCGTGCTGATGCATGTCGTCGATGCCGGCGGATGTTGCGAAGAGTTCCCGATGATGGTGCGCCTCAAGTGTCTCAAGTGCGGACATAACCATGGATGGGTGAGATTCGGCACCAAGCGGGAGGCGCTGTCTCAGCCGTGCCCAAAGTGCAATGCACCGGAGCTGGCACCATGAAACTCTGCTGCCACCCGACCTGTCAGGAGTCAGTGATGCGCCTGGATTTTGATGCGGCCTATCTTGTCCGCCGCGCCCTCGGCGACTCGGCGGCGAGCTACGCGCAAGATGCAGAGCGCCTTGCGCGAGAACGGATCGCGCGTCTCCCCACCCGTGTCTCGACCGAAACGGTCGGTGAGGTTTACGAGCGCTCTCTGCAATATGTCGATCTCGCCCAGCGCCTGTGCGAGCAGTTGACCAGCGCAATCGAAGTGGCGGCTGATGATGAGTGGATCGTCCTGTCGGCCCTGGGAGATTCCGGCGTCAGACATCGGCGGTTGGCTGAGGAAACCGCCGCCAATGACCCGAAGCTTTCAGCCGCCCACACCGGTCTGGCTGTGAAATTCGAGCAAGCCTACGCGCTGCTGACCCGGCCGGAAGAGGCGGCGCGCGCCAAAAAGTACGATCCCAGACCAACATTAAATACCAGCGCTGGCTGAGGGGAAATCGCTGATGGCCCTCTTCCCCCAACGCAACAAACTGATCGGCGCCGTGCACGCGGCGAAGAAATCCCGTGGTCTGGACGACGACACCTATCGGGCCATGCTGCATCTGGTGATCGGGAAGACCTCGGCCAAAGACGCCACCGATGCCGAACTGGGCCGGGTCCTTGACCATCTGAACGGGGGCCGGGCCGGTGGTAAGGCGCGCGGCCGGGCCAGTTCGGGCGTCGCCAAGAAAGTCCGCGCTTTGTGGCTCTCGCTCCACGGCTTGGGACTGGTCTCAGACCCCTCTGAGAAGGCTCTGAAAGCCTGGGTGAAGCGCCAGTATCAGGTCGATGATCTGGCCTTCGTCCGTGGCGCCGACAGCTTCGCGGTGATCGAAGGGCTGAAACAATGGGCGACCCGAGGCGGCGTCGATTGGGCCTTCAATGCCGACCCGCGCCGTTGCATCCTTGCCGCCCAGTGGGAACGCCTGGCGGCGGCCGGGGCCGCCCCGGCGCTGGATCTTTCGAGCTTCGCCGCTCCGATCACCCGTCAGCCGTCGGTGGCTTTCGCCGATGACGCGGAACTGGACAAGGTGATCCTCGCTCTGGGTGAGCTTGTGCGGGGGCTCAATGGCTGAGCCGTCGCTACGTCAGCGATATGGATATTTGCCGGCCGTCCTGGTGATGGTGCTGGAAGCGGCTGGCGAAGATGCCATGTTGCGTCTGGTCTCGGTCTGTGGTGGCATCCGCCTGGCGATCGGCCGGAACTTTGATGAAAAGGGTGACCTGGCCAAGGCGGTGGGCGTCGAAGCCGGGCGTCGCATCCATGCCCGTCTGGTGGCGGACCACATCCTGCGGTTCGATGTGCCGCGTATGACCCGCACCCTCGAACACCAGCGGCGGGCCAGAGTGTTGTCATTGCGGGCGGATGGCGTCAAGATCGCCGAGATCGCCCTGACCGTGGGCACGACCGAACGGGCCGTCTATTACACCCTGGCCGGCGCCAGGGACACGGTCGATGATCGCCAGATGGTGATGCCGATCTGACCTTTCCTGAAACACTTCAGGAATATCCATCCCGACCGGACTCCTAACCTCGCACGGAACGCACCTTGCGAGGTTTACCCGTGTCCGACGATCCCATTTTCGACAAGGCCTTGGCTTTTGTGCTCTCCCATGAGGGCACCCGTTTCGTTGATGACGCCGCCGATCCCGGCGGTGCGACGAAGTTCGGCATTTCCTTGCGCGAGGCCGAAGCACTCGGACACCTCGCCGGCCTCGATCTCGATGTCAATCACGATGGCCATATCGACGCCGCTGACATCGCGGCTCTGACCGAGGACGAAGCCGGGCAGATCTACCGCGAAGCCTATTGGGACAAATGGGGCTATGGCCGCATCAATGATCGGGACGTGGCGGCCAAGGTCTTTGACCTGGCGGTCAACATGGGACCGAGCCAGGCGCATCGCGTCGCCCAGCAGGCCGTCCGTTCCGCCCGGTTTCCGCTTCCCGAAGATGGGGTGCTCGGTCCCCAGACCCTTTCCGCCATCAACGCGGCGCCCCCGGCCGCCCTTTACGCCGCCCTCAAATCGGAGGCGGCCGGCTTCTATCGCTGGCTTGCCGCCACCAAACCCGCCCTCGGGAAGTTTCTCGACGGCTGGCTCAACCGCGCTTACTCAAACCCAGGAGCTGCCCAATGACGGGCTATCGCACCATTGTCTTCAATTTGATCATGGGTCTTGCCGGCATCATCGGCCTGCAGATCGCACCCGATACCGCCCAGCATTGGGCCGTGATCGGTGTTGTCATCTGGATGGTCGGCGGCGTCCTGTTGCGCTTCTTGACGACCACGCCGGCCTTCAAAACCCTGCCGCCCGAAGTCCAGAAGGTCGCGGATGAAATCGCCGCCTCCGTTCCCTCTGGCGAGGCGTTGCTTTCGGCCGTCGACGCGGCGCTGGCCACCGACGCCCCCGGCGCCGGAGGCGCCACCATCACCGGGCCGCCGCCCAACCTGATCGACCTGGCGACCTCGATTTCCAACGCCTTGGCCACCGTCCAGGCGGTCCACGCCCAGGTCACGTCCGCGCTACAGGCCGGCAAGGATGCCGTCGGCGCGGCGTTGCCTGCCGCCGGCATCGTGCAGCCTCAGGATAGCCTTCATCCCCAACCGGCGGCATCGCCCGCCGGGCAGCAGTGAGGGCGCCATGAAGATCATCGCCACCTGTCTCGTCCTGGCCTTGCTCGCCGCCTGCAGCACGCCAACGACCACTTCGCCGCCACCTTCGGCCAAAACCGATCTGTTCGCGGTCGAGGCGACCTTTACTGCCGCCACCGGCCTGGCCGGCGCCTACGTCAATCTGCCGGCCTGCGGCACGGCGGCATCGCCAGCGATCTGCAAGAATGCCGGCATCGCCTCCAAGGTGGTGCTGGCCGTCGACTCGGCCAAGGCGGCGCTCGGCACAGCCGAAGTGCTGATCCTCGGCTGTCCGGTCGCGCAGTACGTCGCTTCCACCGCGACACCGCCGACCGCCACCTGCGGCCAGCCGGTGGCCGACCAGACCGCCCAGCAGCAGGCGGTGACCGCCGTCCAGACCGCGATCACCGCTCTACAGGCGGCCATTCCGATCCTTCAAAGCAGTGGGGAGAATTGACATGCTCGCTTTCCTCGCGGCCATCGCCGCAATCATCCAGACGCTGGCCCCGTTGATTCCGACCGTCGCCGGCATCGCCGAGACGGTCAAACAGCTGTTCGACTTGGGCAGCCAGGTGGTGGCCTCCGGCGCCGATCCGACCCACGATCAGTGGGCCGCCCTGGTCGCCATGCAGAACGGCGCCCTGGCCCAGGTCCATGCGGCCAGCGGCGGCACCGAAACAGCAGCCGGCTCGACTGGCGCAGAGGCTGGCGCGGCGACCTGATGACCGACCTGTTGGATCTTGCCGAGGAGCGGGAGGAAGAGTTTCGGAGGGCGGCACTTGCCGCCCTCCGTTCCCGCCATCGATCGGGCGGCGAAAGCACCACCCACTGCAAATCCTGCGGCGAGCCCATACCGGAGGCGCGCCGCCAGGCCGTAACGACCGACCACTGCGCCTTCTGCGCCAGTCAAATCGAGGGGGGACGATGAACGCCGAAAACTGGCCTCTGTGGCTCGACATCGGTCTGAAGATGCTGGAAGCGCTGGGCGGCCTGATGGGCGCCGTCGCCGCCGTGATCATGATGGTTGCCCGACGCACCTTCGCCACCAAGGATGATGTCGCGGCGACCCGGGAAGACCTGCAGCAACGGTTGGTGAAGCACCATGCCGATGTAGAGAAGCGGCTGGCCGCCGGTGAAAACCGATTCACCTCGCTCGAAGGCTCCATCACAGCCGTGGGAAAAGCCGCCGAACAGGCTCGGGTCGCGGCAGATCAGGCGGCTGATGCCGCTGAGAAGGTCCACGGCGTCGAGGTGCAGATCGCCGGCTTGACCGGCCAGATCTCGACATTGGAAACCGCCCTGGAGCCGATCAAGCATTGGACCAATCTGATGGTCGAAGGCCACATGAAGCTGGGAGGGCTGACGTGAGCGGCAATTCCCGTGTGCGCCAGGCGATCGATGCCGATCGGCGCCTGGTCATCCTGCGTCTGCTCGTCGAATATCGCGGCGCGCTCAACAGCAGCACCGTCATCGAAGGCGTCCGTGCTTGGGACCATCGTTACATCGATCGCCCCATGATCCTGGATGATCTGCGCTGGCTGGAGATGCGCGGCCTGGTCACCCTGGAACCGCTCGACGCGACTGTGCTGGACGCCGCGATCACGCCAAAGGGCGAGCGGACGGCGGCCGGCACCGAATGGGTTGAAGGCGTCGCCCGGCCGGCCAAGGAGTGACATTGATGCCGAAGGGACGTTCGAAAATCGATCGTCTGCCTGAGGAGGTTCGCGACCTGATCGGCCGGCTCCTTCGGCAGGGGCGCACTCTTGACGAGATCATGGCCAAGCTGGCGGACCTGGACTTGCCGGCCGACGACCTGCCTTCGCGCTCAGGCCTCGGCCGATGGGCCGGCCAGATTTCGGCCATGGCCGAGGAAATGCGCCGCCAGGAAACGATCGGACGTCAACTGGTCGAGCAGTTCGGCGATATCGGCGATACGCGCACCGCGCGGGTCAATATCGCCATGGCACAAGGTCTGCTGTCTCGTCTGATGTTTACCGAAGGTGGCGGCGTGGCGAAGCTGGACGCCAAGGAAGCCATGTTCGTCTGCTCCTCCATCAGTTCGCTCATGAATGCCGTCAAGGCCGATACCGATCGGCAATTGAAGCTGCAGGCGGAAGCGGAGAAGAAGACCAAGACGGCCGCAGTCAAAGCCGTCGACGCGGTCGCTAAGGAGAAAGGTTTGTCGGCCGACACCATCCAGGCGATCAAGGCGCAGATTCTCGGCGTCAAAGTGGGGACGTGATGTCCCACCTCGGGCCAGTCAGCAAGGAAGAGTGGGCCAAGCTGCGGCGGGAGGCCTGCCAGTCGCTCCCGTCCCAGCTGCGGGGCTGGGAACTGCCTGATGTGCTGCTGACCTATCAGCAGAAGCTGCTGTCGACCACCGCCGTCAACCGGGTGACCGTGGTCGAGAAGAGCCGTCGCACCGGCTATACCTGGGCGGTCGGCGCCGATGCCGTCCTCACCTCGGCCGCCGCCCGCTCGGCTGGCGGCATGGACACCCTCTACATCGGCTACAACCTCGACATGGCACGGGAGTTCATCGACGTCTGCGGTATGTGGGCCAAGGCTTTTAACCAGGTCGCCAGCGAGGTCGAGGAATTCGTCTTCAAGGACAAGACGGCCGAAGGCGACAAGGATATCCAGGCATTCCGCATCATCTTCGCCTCGGGCTATGAGATCTGCGCCTTGTCCTCCCGCCCGCGCAGCCTGCGTGGCCGCCAGGGCTATGTGATCATCGACGAAGCGGCGTTCCACGACAATCTGGACGAGTTGATCAAGGCCGCCCTGGCGCTGCTGATCCACGGCGGCAAGGTGCTGATGATCAGCACCCACGATGGTGACACCAATCCTTTCAACGTGCTGGTCGAGGACATCAAGAAAGGGCGCAAGCCCTTTGCCCTGATCACCTTGGATTTCGACCAGGCGCTGAAGGACGGCCTCTACCAGCGCATCTGTCTGACTCACGGCGAAACATGGTCGCCTGAGGCCGAGGCGCAGTGGCGGGAAGAAATCATCGCCTTCTATGGGGATGCCGCCGACGAAGAGCTGTTCGTCATCCCCTCCACCGGATCGGGAAGCTTCATCCCGTCAGTCCTGGTCGAGCGGCAGATGCGCGCCGACGTGCCGGTGGTGCGGTGGAGTTGCGATGATCCTTTTCTGCTGATCCCGGACCATTTGCGCGAGGCGATCGCTCGCGACTTCTGCGAAGCGGAATTGGCGCCTTTACTGGCCGGTCTCGATCCCAAACTGGTGTCCTGTTTCGGCGAAGACTTCGCCATGACGGGCGATCTGACCGTCTTCTGGCCGATCCAGATTCACCACGACATGGTTCGCCGGCCACCTTTCACGGTCGAACTGCGCAACACTCCCTACGCCCAGCAGAAGCAAATCCTGATCTATATCGTCGATCGCCTGCCGCGCTTCGTCGCGGGCGCCATGGATGCCACCGGAAATGGTGGCCCGCTGGCCCAGGAGATCGCCACCAAATACGGACTGGAGCGAATTGCCCAGGTCAAGATCAACGAGAGCTGGTATCGGGAAACCGGGCTCAAGTTCAAGGCCGCCTTCGAAGATGGTCTGACCGAATTGCCGCGCGACGACGCGGTGTTCCTCGACCATCGGGCCATCAAGCTGGTCCGCGGTGTCGCCCATGTGGAGCGCCAGGCCAAAGCCACCGGCAAGGGTGAAGACGCGGCCAAGGGGAAGGCCGGCGGCCAGCGTCATGGCGATTCCGCCATCGCCCATTGGATGGCCTATGTCGCCAGCCTGATCGATGTCGCGCCGATCGAGGTTCGAACCATCGGCCGCACCCGTGTCGGGTTCGGCCTGTCCGATTACAGCGGCATTGGCGGCCGACGCGACACCAGAGGGTATCTTTAAATGACCGACAAGAAGAGCGTCCCAACGGCGATTCGCGATGAGATCGCCACGATCCCCCGCGATCCGTGGAACCCGGCGGCGCGCCTCAAATGGCTGTTGAACCTCGACGACACCCTGATTACTCGAGGCGGCAGCCGGGGCCTGAGGATCTACGACGAACTGGAACGGGACGGCCGAACCATGTCCTGCCTGCGCAAGCGGAAGATGGCGCTGCTGGCCTATCCCTGGCAGTTGGAGGCGGCTTCGGACGCGCCGCTTGACCAGGCGGCGGCGGCCCTGGTCCAGACTCAGTTCAAGAGCATGAATTTCCGGGAAACCTGCCTGGCGTTGCAGGATGCCATTCTGAAGGGGTTCTCGGTCGGCGAGGTCTTGTGGGGAATCGACCAGAACGGCTTCATCGCCCCGACGATGGTCATTGCCCGCGACCAGCGGCGCTTCGTCTTCGGCCAGGATCGCCGCCTCAGGATGCGCGACTGGTCGAACATGTGGGACGGCGTCGAATTGCCGGACCGGAAGTTCATCGTGCATTCGGTCGGCTCGAAGGATGGCAGCCCTTATGGGCTCGGCTTGGGTTACGTCCTCTTCTGGTACGTGTTCTTCAAGCGCCAGGACATCACCTTCTGGCTGACCTTCCTGGACAAGTTCGGTTCGCCCACCGCGCTCGGCACCTTCCGGTCAGGCACCAATCCGGACGATCAGGAAAAGCTGCTGTGGGCGACCTTCGCCATTGCCCAGGATGCCGGCATCGTCATTCCGGATACCTGCAAGATCGATCTTTTGGAAGCCCAGCGTTCCGGATCGGTGGATGCCTATGAGCGGGCGGCCCGTTATTTCGACGAAGAGATCACCATCACGGTGTTGGGCGAAACGCTGACCACCAGCAATGCCGGCGTCGGCAGCCAGGCCGCAACCACGGTCCACGACGATGTTCGTCTCGAACTCGTCCAGTCGGACGGCGAACTGCTGGCGGCCTCGTTGAACACCACGCTGGTCCGTTGGGTCACCGAGATGAACCTAGCCGGAGCAAATCCGCCGATCCTGAAGTTCATCGTCGGCCAGGAAGAGAACCTTACCGCCAGGGCCGGCCGGGACAAGATCATCTCGGACATGGGGTTCAAGCCGACGCTCAATTACATCACGGAGACCTATGGCGGCGAATGGACCGAACGCGCGGCGATGCCGCCGATCGGCGCCGACCCCGCCGATACGCCGGATGAGAATACCCCGGCTTTCGCAGAGCCAACGGCCGAAGACGATCTGGTCGCGCGCTATGCCGAACGCCTGGGCAGTCAGGCCGACCCGGCGATCGAGGCGATGATCGGCACCATCCATCAACTGGTGAAGGACGGCTCCAGCCTGGAAGGCATTCGGGACAAGCTGCTCGATCTCTATGACGGTCTCGACCCCGCCGCCTTCGCCGAAGCCAGGGCGGCCGGACTGGGGGCGGCGGCCGGCGCCGGGGCGTTGTCGGCCAAGAAGGCCCGGCGCCGGTGAGCGGCGAAGCTGAGTCCCTGCCTTTCAAAGAGGCGATCGACCACTTCCGCCAGAAGGTGAACCTGCCGACGGCGCGCTGGGCCGACATGATCGGCGGCCAGCACACGCGGGCCTTCACCGTGGCCGGCGCCACCAAAGACGGCATCCTGTGTGACTTTCGTACCGCGATCGACAAGGCGATCAGCCAGGGCACCACGCTGGAAGAGTTCCGCAAGGACTTTGACAAAATCGTCACCACCCATGGCTGGTCCTATAACGGATCGCGGGGCTGGCGTTCGCGGACCATCTACGAGACCAACTTGCGCACCGCCTATGCGGCGGGGCGATGGAAGCAACTGACCGACCCGGACGTTCTGCGCTATCAGCCCTGGTGGCGTTACATCCACGATGATTCGGTCAAGCATCCTCGGCCGGAACATAAGGCCTGGGATGGCCTGACGCTGTCGGCCACTGATCCTTGGTGGAAGACCCATACGCCGCCCAACGGCTGGGGCTGCAAATGCCGCTGGGAAGGGGTGAGCCGGCGCGAACTGAAGGCGTCAGGGAAGACCGGTCCCGATCAGGCGCCCCCGCTCGACACGGAACCGGCGACGCTCAACACCTCCATGGGGCCGGTGACCATCGAGACACCGAAAGGCATCGATCCCGGTTGGGGCTACAGCGTTGGGGAAAGCGCCTTCGGCTGGCAGTTACCGCAGGCCGAGATGGAGGGCTGGCGGGCGATGAGGGCGGATGCCTGGGAGACCTTGACGCCCGGAAATTGGAAGAGCGCCGGCCAGCCGCAAAAGCTGCCAATCGACACGCCGGCCGCCAAACCGGGGCCGCGTGCCCGCGATGTCGCACAGTTGCGCGAGCAGATCAAGGCGGCGATCGGCGGCGACCAGGTGGCGATCGCGATTCCCGACGGCACCACCATCCTGATCGACGCCCAGGCGCTGGCCGAGCATCTCCCGCTGACCCGTGCGCCGATGGTCCCGTTGTTGCCCGAGCTGCTGTCCGATCCCGCCGAGATCTGGGTACGATTCGACCGCCACAAGGGCACCGGCAAGGTGGTGCTGCGCAAACGCCTGATCAAGGTTGTGCGCCTGAAGGGCGAAGAAGGTTTGGTCTTGGTGGCCGACGGCGCCGGAGGGTTCTTCGGCGGCTGGACGTTCATCCCGATGAATCGACTCGGCTATCTCAACCAGCAGCGTGTGGGGAAATTGTTGTGGGCGCGATGAGCGGGAGATGGGCCTCAGGTCGATCGGCCGGCCTGGGCGTCGGACGATGAACATGGGGCGGATCCCGGACATCGTCGTTAGGAAGGAAGTATAGTCGTGACCGGCGCCATGATCAATCTCACCGTCGACAACAAAGCCATTACCCAGGCTTTGAAGGCCCTGGCCGAGAAGGACGGCGGCCTGATGCGCGCCTCCCTCAAGAACATCGGCGAAGTGGTGGTGCGTCAGACCCAGGCGCGCTTCATCGCGCAAAAGGCTCCCGATGGCCAGCCCTGGACCAAGCTCAATCCCGACTATGCCACTGGCAAACGGGGGCCGGGCATCCTCCGGGAAAGCGGTCAGTTGATGGGCAGCATCGTCTGGCAGCTATCCGGCGACGACACGCTGAAGGTCGGAACCAACAAGATCTACGGCGCCATCCACCAGCTGGGCGGCAAGATCGTGCCGCGTACCGCGAACGCCCTGGTGTTTCGCCTGGGCGGCAAGCTGATCTTCGCCAAGTCCGTCACCATTCCGGCACGGCCCTATCTCGGGCTTTCGGCCAGCGATGTCGAGGCAATCCTCGATGTCATCGCCGACCACGCCGAGGAAATATGGGAGGAGCACTGACGATCCGGGCTTTAAGAGGCGAATGAGAGGCCTAAGAGGCGCCTCTCTGTCGCGCTTCTCCCTTCAGGGGTAAGCGATGCGCCTCCCGGCAGGTAGATGCCGGCATTGCCCTTCGGACGGGCTCGGGCTACTTTGATCCCGGCTCGGAAAGACCGGACATGAAACCCTTCAGGGTCACCGGGGTCGGCCCGTTGTCATAGGGTTCCCTCATTCCAAACGGATGAGTGGACCCATGCCTGTCTCCATAGAAATTTTCCGCACCGGCACCCACCGGGATATGGCTGGCCGGGAGATCACCTTCACCGAGGGTGATCTCAAGGCCACCGCCGTCGCCTACGATCCCCAGGTGCATGAGGCTCCGGCCTGTGTCGGCCATCCAAAGCATGACGCGCCGGCCTATGCCTGGGCGTCCTCCCTCAAATTCGCCGACGGCATCTTGGTGGCCGAGGTCGACCAGGTCGACCCCGCGTTCGCCGAACTGGTCAAGGCCGGCCGGTTCAAGAAGATCTCGGCGGCGTTCTACGAGCCCGATTCGCCGGTCAACCCCAAGCCTGGCCAGTATTACCTGCGCCACATCGGCTTCCTCGGCGCCCAGCCCCCGGCGGTCAAGGGGCTGAAGCAAGCCGCTTTCGCCGATGACGAGGCCGGCGTGGTCGCCTTCGCCGACTACGACCAGCTCGATCTGGTCTCGATCCTGCGCGGCCTGCGCGAATGGATCATCGAGAAGGACGGCGCCGACGCGGCCGACAAGGTGCTCCCGAGTTGGACGCTCGATCGCCTGCAGAACAGCGCGGCCCAGCCTGACTCAGAATCCGATGCGGGCGCCGATGGTTCTGCTTGTTGCGCGGAAGCCGCACCAGGTCCCGAGATCACCGCTGCCGAGAAACGACTCGCCAAGGAGCGAGCCGCCTTCGAGGCCGATCGTGTCGCCTTCGCCGAACAGCGCGCCACCCAGCGCCGCACCGAGGACATCCGTTTCATCGACAACCTCGTGAAAGCCGGTCGTCTTTTGCCGGCGCAGAAGGCCGGCACTGCCGCTTTTCTCGAAGCGATATCGGGCGCCGGCACTGTGGCCTTCGGCGAAGGAAACGAGCGGCGCGAGATCGATCCGCGCGACTGGTTCCAAAGCTTCGCCGCCGGGCTGCCCGCCCAGGTCACCTTCGGCGAGGTAGCGGTGCCCCAGGACTTGCAGCGCCCCGACGCCCCCGCCTACCGGGCGCCCCACGGCTACGCGGTCGATCCGGCCCGCGCCGAACTGCACGCCGAGGCACTGGCCTATCAGGAGGCCCATCAAGGCGTCACATACCTCGCGGCCGTCAAGGCCGTCAGCCAGGAGTAACCCATGGCCCGTATTGGTAATTCCACCCTCTCTCTCAGCGGCGTGGCCGGTGGCCCGATCACCGCCAACCGCTTCGTCGGGTACGACGACAACCAGGTGTCGGTCCAAGGCGGCAAGATCAAGGGCGTCGCTGAATATGGCGCCAGCGCCGCCGGTCAATCCTTTGCGGTGACGGCAAAGGGGACCGCCTTCGTCGAGACCGGCGGCGTCTTCAATCCGGGCGATCCGATCATCTCGGACAATGTGGGCCGCGCCATCGCCGGCAGCCCGCTCACCATTGCCGCCGGGGCCACCGCGGTCACGAGCACCGCCGCCAACGGCGCCATCCTGGCGGGTGGTGCCACCCCGGACTATGGCGCCGGAAATGCGCTGGGGGCCTCGACCGCCGCCGGCCAGTTCGTCGAAATCCTCCTCCGCTAAGGAACCGCTATGGCCATTCCCGTTCAAACCGTTTCCATGAATGCCGGCCAGGTCCGGGTCATCGACCCGATCCTGTCCAATATCGCCCTTGGTTTCCGCAACAGCCAGTTCATCGGCGGCACGGTGTGCCCGCGCGTGCCGGTGCTGCTGTCCGGCGGCCAGGTTCTCCAGTTCGGCAAGGAAGCCTTTCAGGCCTCCGGTTTGCGCCGCGCCCCCGGCGGTCGCATGCACCGGATGGATATCGGCTATCTGGGCGAGAAGTTCGCCCTCGTCCAGGACGGCATCGAAGGCAAGCTGCCCTTCGAATGGCTGCGCGACGCCTCCGTAATGCCCGGCATCGATCTCGGCACCCGCGCCGTCAATGCCACCATGCGGGTGATCACCTTGTCGCTGGAGATCGATCAGGCGGCGCTGGTGACCAACGTGGCCAATTTCAGCGCCAACAACCAAGTCTCGCTGGCGGGCACCAGCAAATGGTCCGATCCGGTCAATTCCACCCCGGTCGAAGACGTCGACGGCGGCCGCGAGGCCATTCGATCCGCCGTCGGCATCTATCCCACGCAACTGACCCTTGGGCCGAAGGTCTTTAATGCCCTGAAGAACCATTCAAAGATCAAGGACCAGTTCAAATACACCAACGCCGATTCCATCACGGAAGACATGCTGGCCCGTTATTTTACCGTCGACCGGGTGGTGGTCGGCCGCGCCGTATCGGCCGATGCCACCGGCGCGATGAGCGATGTGTGGGGCAATATGGCGCTCTTGTCCTATTCGCCGGCCGAACCCTCGGGCATGGAGGAGCCGTCGTTCTCCTACACCTACACCATGGAAGGCCATCCGTTGGTCGAACAGCCCTACTACGAAAGGGATGTTCGTTCCTGGCTCTATCCCACGGTCTATGAGCGGGCGCCGGTCCTGACCTGCGCCGATGCCGGCTACCTGATCCAGAACCCGGTCTAGAGGTCATCATGGCGAAAAAAGATCAAGCATCCGCGTCCCTCTCAACCGCCTCTTACGAGGTGCTGAAGCCGCTGCGCCACGACGGTGACCCCTATGCCCCCGGTGACACGGTCACGCTGACCGACGACCAGGCGGCCGAACTGCGCGCTCTCGGGGTGGTCGGCCAACCCAAGCCCGTGGCATCCGATCCCGTGCCGGCCGCCAGTGCTCCGGCCGGCAAGTAAGAAACATCCGGAGGTCAGCGGTGGTGTACGCCAGTTTGCAATCCTTGATCGCGCGGTTTGGCGAAGACGAGATGATCGGTTTGACGGCGCTTCCGGGCGCCGCCGATCCCGATCCCGTCGTCGCCGGGCAGGCGCTCGCCGACGCCAGCGCGATGATCGACGGCTATCTGGCCTCGCGATACGCCCTGCCGCTGACCACCATTCCGGCGCTGCTGGAACCATTGTGCTGCGACATCGCCCGTTATCGGCTGGCGACCGGCGGCGACCGGACGCCGACCGACGAAATGCGCGACCGGCATCAGGACGCCCTGACCTGGCTGGAGAAGGTGGCGGCCGGAAAGATCGGCCTCGGCCTCGATCCGACCGGCAACGAACCGCCGATCGACGGGGGCGCCACCGGCGCCAGTTTCTCCAGCCGGCGCTCGCGCGTGTTCGATGCCGAGAAGCTGGCCGACTACGACTTTCGCGCCTGGGGAGGGCGGCTCCTATGAGCGTGTCCGTCGTCCAGTCGGCCATCCTCGCCCGCGCCGAAGAAGTCTTGGGAGCCAACCTCCATTACGAGGCGTTGCCGGCCAGCGGGGATCTCGACGCCCAACTGGCGACTCGGTACCGCCGCCTGCCGGCCGTCTTCGTCACCTTCCTCGGTGGGGATCAGATTCCCGCCACCGGCGTGCTGCTGGACGCAAATTTCGTCGTCCTGGTGATGACCGGGGGCGTCCGCGAGGCCGATCGGCGCGATGGAAATGCCCGGTCGCCGGGGGCGATCCCGATCCTTGAACGGCTGATTCCAGCCTTGCATGCCTTCGAGGTTCCCGGCATCGGCGGGTTAACCCTGGTGTCGGTCGCCAACCTGTTCGCCCCGGCGTTCGATGAAAAGGGCCTGACCCTCTATAGCGCCGCCTACCGCATCCGTCTGCCGCTGGAATTGACCGACGACCCCGCCTGGCAGTTGGCCCCGCTGGAGACCATCCATGCCGATTGGGTCGCCGATGCCCCGGTCGATCCATCCGCCGCGTTGCCGCTGGCGGACGGGAATGCCACCGCTTCCGACACCGTCACTTTGCCGCAAGGAGTCCTTCCGTAATGGCCACCCTCACACCCGTCAAGGCAGCCGCCGGCCGTCTGGTCCGCGATCCGGTCACCCTGAAGCCGTTGCCGACCATGGGCGATGCGGCCGATCCGGTCACCGTCGATCTCGACGATCCGCTTTGGTACCGGCGTCAACGTGATGGCGACATCACGGCGGTGACCAAAACCGGCAAGGCGACCACCACGACGCCGGCCAGTTCGGCGTCCGTCTCGTCCAATTCGTCGTCGAGCGATACCAAGGAGTAAGCCGGATGACCGCGATCCCTATTTCCATTTCCTTCGACCGCATTCCGACATCGCTCCGCGTGCCGGGACAGTATATGGAAATCAACAACAGCAACGCCTCCACCGGCCTGCCGTCCGTCTGGTACAAGCTGCTGATTCTCGCCCAGATGCTGCCCACCGGTACCGCGACGCCCTTGGTGCCAGTGCAGATCACTGGCGGCAAGACCCAAGCGGATGCGCTGTTCGGCCAGGGATCGATGGCCAGCAACATGGTCGCCGCGTCCCAGACGGCCAACAACTACACCGAAACCTGGGCATTGCCGGTTCTCGACAATGCAGCCGGGGTAGCGGCCGGCGGCGCCGTGACTTACACCGGTCCCGCCTCGGTCGCCGGCACCGCCACCCTCTATGTGGGTGGCGTGACGGTGCAGGCTTCGGTGGCATTGGGCCAAACCGCCGCTCAGACGGCCACGCTGATGGCCGCCGCCATCAACGACAATGCCGACCTGCCGGTGACCGCTGCGGTCGACGACGCCAATACCAGCAAGGTTGTCATCACGGCTCGTCACAAGGGCATCGATGCCGGCCAGATCGATCTGCGTAGCTCCTATTACAGCGGCGACGGCATGCCGGCCGGCCTGACCGTGGCGATCACGCCGATGTCGGGTGGCGCGGCCAACCCGTTGCCCACCCCGATCATCGCCGCCCTGGCCGACGACTGGTATCACATCTTCGCTTTGCCATGGTCCGACGTGGCCACCACCGCTGCCTGGGCGACCGAACTGGATCGGCGCTTCGGGCCGTTGCTGCAAGAGGATGGTCACGCCTATACCTGCGTATCTGGTTCGGTCGGCACGTTGGCATCCTATGGCAACGCGCTCGATACGCCGCACCTGACGTGCCCCGGCGGATGCGGATCCAACTATCCGACCCCCAACTATGTGCGCACCGCTGTCTGGTCGGCGATCGCCGCCTATTATCTGGCGATCGATCCGGCGCGGCCCCTTCAGACTTTGACGCTGACGGGTGTGCTGGCGCCGGCCGTGGCCGACCGCTTCACCTTCACCGATCGCAACACCTTGCTGCATGACGGAATCGCGACCGAGAAGGTCGCCTCTGACGGCACCGTGGCGATCGAGCGGGCGGTTACGACTTACAAGCTGGACGCCTCCGGGCTGGCGGACGAAAGCTATCTCGACACCGAGACCATGTCGCTGATCGCCTATCTGCGGTGGAGCTGGCGGGTCCGCATGTCCCAGAAGTTCCCCCGCATGAAGCTGGCCGACGACGGTACCACCTATCCGGCCGGCCAGGCGATCGTCACGCCTTCGATCATCGGCAAGGAACAGATCGCCTGGTTCATCCAGATGATGAATGCCGGCTTGGTCGAGGATCTGGCCCAGTTCAAGGCCGATCAGAAGGTGGTGCGCAACGCCTCCGACGCGTCGCGGGTCGACACCCTGATCCCCGCCCACCTGGTCAGCGGCCTGCGCGTTCTGGCCGGCCAGTTGCGCTTCCTGCTGTAGGAGAGGTTTGATGGCAAGAAAATACACCGGGCGGGCCTTCATCTATATCGATGGCGCGCTTTACGAGAGCGGCGACGACGCCAAGCTGACCGGCGTCATGGGCGTCAAGCGCAACACGGTGAAAGGCGCCCAGGTCTACGGCTTCACCGAAGAAGTCGTGGAAGCGACCGTACAAGCCAGCTTCTTCCACAATGCCAGCATATCGCTGTCCGCGTTCGAGGCCCTGACCGACATCACGGTCACCTTCCAGACCGATAGCGGTCCCGTCTTCACTCTGGTCAACGCCTGGACCTCGGAAATGGGTGAACTCGGGGCCAAGGAAGGAAAGTTCTCGGTCACCTTCACTTCGGCCGACGTCGACGAATCGTAATCACAGGAGATCATCATCATGGCGGAAAACAGCCTTCCTTCGCTCGAAGAACAGTATCCCGACCGTTTCAAATTGAATGAAGACGGTTCTGCCACCTGGACTTTGACCGCTCCGCTGGCCACCGCTGACGGCCAGATCACCACGATCACCATGCGCCGGCCGAAGGCGAAGGAGATCAAGACGATCAAAGGAAAGTCCGACGCCGACAAGACCATGTGGATGGTCGCTCAATTGTCGGGCATCGCGCCGCCTTATCTCGACGAACTGGACGGCGAGGACTTCACCGTGCTGGGGCGCATCTTCGCCCGTTTTTTGGGAGTTTCCCCGACAACTGGCGACGCCTAGCCGGCGAGGTGGCGGCGATCCTCCACACCGGCCTCGACGTGATCGAGGACTGGGATGCGGAGGAGTTGCTGGCGTGGCACGAGGTGGCGGCCGAGATCTGGGCCGCCCAACAGGGACAGGAATAACGGAGCGGGCGAATGGGACAGGAACTGGTTTTTTCGCTTGTCTTCAAGGCCATTGATCAGGCCACCAACACCATCGGCCGGGTGGCCTCCGCCCTCAAAGGACCGACCGCCGCTGTCGGTGCCTTCGCCAAGGCGGCCGGCGACGCCAGCCAGCGTTTCGCCAATTCGTTCACCGGCATGGGGTCCATCGTCGCCGAAGGGTTTTCGGTCAAGGCGGTAGCCACCCAAGAAGAGTTCTTCCGGCGCATGCAGATCAACACTGGAATGGGCGATCAAGCCGTCGGGCGTCTTCGCAAAACCATGGAAGAGGTCACGGCTGCCGCGCGGATCTCGGACACAGACATGATGGATGCATTCAAATCCTTCAAGGCGGCCGGGGGCAGCGTCGATGCCTTCGAGGCCAATGCCAATACGGTGGGCGCGGCTATTCAGTTGTTGGGCGGGCATGCCGAAGAACTGGGCGACATGTTCGCCACGCTGCAGACCAAGATGGCATTGAAGCGGCCCGAAGAGTTCCTGGATGTGCTGGCCACGATCAGGAAACAATTGGCCGGCGTAGAGGGCGGCGTCGATGCCTTTGCCTCGTCGGCGCCGCTGTTGACTTCGACCTACGCCGCCCTGGGCCATTCCGGGGCTGGTGCCGCCAAGGAACTGGGCGCCACTTATGCTTTGATCGCCAAGGGAACCGGCAATGCCCGCCAGGCGCGCGGATTGACGGAAGGTTTCCTGACCAACCTCGGCGATCAGGGTTACCAGCAGCATCTGGCGTCGTATGGGATCAAGGTTTGGAATGATCCGAGCGACCCGCGCACCGGGGTGCGCGCCTCGACCGACATCATCAAACAGATCACTCAGGCCTATGCCTCCGATCCCTACATGGCCCAACAGGCGTTCGGCAAGGATCTGGGGGCGGCGCTCAAGGTGCCGATCGGTGAAATCAAGAACACCGGTTCGTCGGCGACCATGGACCGGATTTTCGGTACCCAGGGCGATTCGGCGGAGTTTATGAAGTCGGCGCAGGCCGCCTCGGAAGGTCTTACCGGCTCTCTCAATGCCCTCCAGGCCGCCGTTCACGAGGTGGCGAAAGAGAATCTCGCTGAGCCGATCAATCTGTTCGCCAAGGCCCTGTCGGCCTGCACCGGCCTGATCGGCTATGTGCTGATGGGATTGGCGGGCGTGGCCGTGGTCGGCCATACGATCGGCTGGATTTCCGGTGCCGTCAGCGGGTTCAAGGAACTTGGCGGCGTGCTCAAATTCCTGAAATTCGGCGGCGTGATCACCGGATTGCGCGGCATGGTCATGGCCCTCCCTGCCGCCATCGGTGCCGTGGGGAGCTTTTCAGCCGCTTTGCTTGCCTGCCCTGTGACCTGGATCGTCGCCGCCATCGTCGCCGTGGCCGGCGCGGTCTATCTGATCTATCGCAACTGGGATGGCATTTCCGCCTGGTGGTCGGCCAAATGGACGGCAGTCAAGGACGCCTTCAATATTTCCTGGACCGAGGGCGTTCTGAAGGTCTTGGAACTGTTCAATCCGACCGCCTTGATCCTCGACGCCATGAACAGCCTGGTCAAATGGCTGACCGGCTTCGACCTGGCCGAGGCCGGCCGGAAGATCATTGCCAGTCTGGTCGATGGCATGAAGGAAGCCTTCAACCTGTTGCCCGCCCCGGTGCGCAAAGCGCTTGGTGGGGCATGGGAAGGAATGAAGATGCCGGTCGCCGCCGTGTCGTCGGCCGCCGGCAGCGCATGGAGTGGCGTCAAGTCCGCGGTTGGCGGCGCGGTCTCGTCGATCGCCAATTCCGACACAGCCAAACAGGCCATGAGCTATTTCGAAAAGATGGGCTGGAGTCATCAGCAGGCCGCTGGAATCGCCGCCAATCTCGGAGCGGAAAGCGGGTTGAAGGCCGGTGCGGTCGGCGACGGCGGCAAGGCGGTTGGCATCGCCCAGTGGCATCCCGACCGGCAACGCGCCTTCGCATCCTTTGCCGGCCATGACATTCGTCAATCCAGCCTGGATGAACAACTGGCCTTCGTTCACCATGAATTGACGGCCGGGGCCGAACGGGGCGCCGGGAATGCCTTGGCGAACGCCCAAAGCGCCACCGAAGCTGGCGCCATCGTCTCCAAGCTTTACGAACGCCCGGC
This sequence comes from Rhodospirillales bacterium, assembly GCA_015654615.1. GTDB lineage: Bacteria > Pseudomonadota > Alphaproteobacteria > Rhodospirillales > Magnetospirillaceae > Telmatospirillum. The sequence continues at coordinate 4,979 of JAATGN010000133.1, read as the reverse complement.
GGATCGTGAAGGGGAAGCCGGCCGTCGCGCGGCCACCGCCGATGCCCTGGCCCGCTCCAGCACGGCATCGGCTTTCGCCGGCACGCCGCAAAAGACGGCGTTGGACGGTCAGATCACCATCCGGATCGACGGTTTGCCGGACGGCGCCAAGGCGACGGCCAGGAGCCAGACGCCGGGCGTGGCCCTCAGCCTTGATCTCGGCCAGAGCATGGCGGGAGTGGCCTGATGGGTTGGCGCGACAATCTCCGCGACGCATCCTTCCGGGGCGTGCCGTTCAAATACCGGTCCAACTCGACCCCGATCGGCCGGCGCAACCAACTGCACGAATACCCAAAACGCGACAATCCTTACGGCGAGGATCTTGGCCGCAAAGCCCGTCAGTACACCCTGGATGCGTTCGTCCTGGGTGACGACTACCTCGTTGCAATGAAGCAACTGATCGCCGCCCTGGATGCGCCCGGTCCCGGCCGGCTGGTCCATCCAACCTTGGGCGAGATGGATGTGATCGTCACCAGCGCCGTGGTGGTCGAGGATTTCGAACGCGAAGGCGGTTTGGCGCGCTTCTCCCTGACGTTTTCCGAGGCGGGAGCGATCACCGCCCCAACGGTGACCACCGATACCTCGACCGTCGCCGGCACCGCCGCCAATACCAGTGTCAGCGCCGTGCAGAGCGGCTTCTATGGTGTGGGCGGCTATAGCCTGACCTCGACCGGTTCCGCGTGGGATGCCCTGACTCTGGCAAAGCTGGCGATCAGCGATGTCGGCGCCATCCTGACGGTGATTCGCAAAGTCGTCGCCTTGATCGATCTGGGTACCTCGCTGGCCGATGCCCTGACCAGCCGGGGTGATGCTCCGATTTCGGCGGTGCCGGCGCTGGCCTTGGCCGACACGATCTCCGGAGTGAGCGGCACGCTGTCCAGCCTGGTCAAGACGCCGTCGTCACTGGCGTCCTCGCTGACCGTCGTTGTTCAAGGTTTTCAGGGGACCACCGGCGGCGGCGGCACCTTCGGCTTGACCGGTGCGGGCAGTTCGCGGTCTTCCAGCGGTGTTTTGACCGCGCTGGGCGGGACGCCGTTCCTGGCGATCGCCGATGCCATGCCGGCGGCCGGGGCTTCCAGCGGCGGATCGGTGTCGTTCGATGTGCTGCCGACCAATGGCACGTCCGTCGATCAGGCCGCCACCAACCGGACGGCTCTGGTCGCCGTGGTCCGGCAGATCGCCACCATCGAGGCGGTGCGGGTGGCCACCACGGCGACATACGACACGGCAACGCAGGCGCTGGCGGTGCGCGATGACCTGGCCAGCCGTCTCGATGCGGAAATGCTGGTCAGTTCTTCGCTTTTGAACATCAGCCTGCGGGCTTTACGGGCCGCCATGGTCGATGACATCGCCACGCGGGCGGCGGCGTTGCCCACATTGATCACGGTCACCGTCTCGGCGATGACGCCGGCCCTGGTTCTGGCGGCGGCCCTCTATGACGATCCGACGCGGGCGGCCGACATCGTTACCCGCAATGGCATATCCCGGCCCGGTTTTGTGCCGGCCGGATCACTGACGGTGCTCTCATCATGACGTCCGATGACGTGACCTTGCGGGTGAATGGCAAAATCCACGCCGGCTGGACTTCGGTGCAGATCACCCGATCGCTGGAGACCGTCAGCGGCGGATTTTCCCTGTCGGTGACCGAGCAATGGCCCGGCCATCAAGATCTCTTCCAGATCACGCCGGGCGCCGCCTGCAAGGTGTCGATCGGCAGCGATGTGCTCATTACCGGCTGGGTGGACGATACGGGGCCGTCCTACGATGCGAACAGTCATGAATTCACGGTACGCGGACGAGACGTGACCGGCGATCTGGTTGACTGCTCGGCGCTGGCCGGTGCCGGTCGCTGGAACCACGCCAACCTCTTGACCATTGTCGGCGACCTTTGCAAGCCGTTCGGCATCGGCGTCAAAAGCACGGTGGCCGACGTCATGAAGACCATCTGGGATCATCACATCCAGTTGGGTGAAACCGCGTTCGAATGCATTGAGCGGGTCTGCCGTATTTACGCGGTTCTGCCGACGTCGGACGGTGCCGGCAATTTGGTGCTGACCCGCGCTGGCGAGGGCGGCGCGATCGCCGAGCTGAAGCTGGGCGGCAACATCAAAGCGGGAAGCGGCTCCTTCTCCGACCGCGAACGTTTCTCGCGCTATATCGTGATCGGCCAGAGCATAGGAAGCGAAGCCACCGATCCGTCACTGTTTACCGCCTATCATGCCGAATCGTTGGATAGCGCCATCACGCGATATCGGCCGCTGATCGTTCTGGCCGAAGCCTCCGGTGGCGATCCGGACTGGTATCAGCGGCGGGCGGATTGGGAACGGGCTTCGCGCGCCGGCAAGAGCAAAAGAGCGACCATCACGGTGAACGGATGGCGCGATGCCAATGACGCCCTTTACCGGCCGAACACGATGGTGCGGATCGACGATGATTTTCTCGGCCTGCACGGCTCGATGCTAATCGCCGGGGCCACGTTGTCGCTGACCGATCAGGGACAACTGACCGAACTGACCTTGGTCCGCAAGGAGGCCTTTCTTCTGGAACCTCCCTCGGCTCTCACCTTCGATGCGCCGGGGGGTGCGTCATGAGCAAGGATTTTCTGCGGTCCGCTGGAAAGGTGATGGGGCCGTTGAACCGTCAGATCCGGCTGATGGTGAGCCGTTGCGTCATCTCCCTGGTCAATGACGCGCTCAAGCTCCAGCAGGTGCAGGTCGAACTGTTGGCCATGCCTCAGGCCGATGGCAGCATGGGTCGCGAGACGGCCGACGATGTCGAAGTCATCCGTCAATACGGTTACGCCGCGCATCCTCATCCGGGGGCCGAAGGGGTTTTCGTATCTGTCGGCGGCATCCGCTCCCATGGGCTGATCATCGCCATCGAGGACCGGCGCTATCGCCTGGGCGGCCTGGCCGAGGGCGAGGTGGCGATTTACGACGATCTTGGCCAGAAGGTGTATTTGACGCGATCGGGGATCGTCGTCGACGGCGCTGGCCTGCCGATCACGCTTACAAACACGCCCAAGGTTCGCATGGAGACACCCCTCGTCGAGGCCACCGGCGACATCGTGGACCACTGCGACGACACCGGCCGCAGCATGGCCAGCATGCGGGAGGTTCACGACGAACATAACCATTCGCTGAGGAACGTCCAGAGCGGCGGTTCCACCCTTACAACCGACACCCCGAACCAGCAGGAATGAACAGCGATGGTTGACCTCGCCCTTCAATATGACAGCCGGTTTGGCGCCTGGGATCTGGTCCTGGATGGGGCCGACCTGGCGGCCGATGAGGGATTGGAAACGGCGGTCGTTCTGTCGCTGTTCAACAACGCCCGCGCCAAGGCGGACGATAGCATTCCGGACGGTACCACCAATCGGCGGGGCTGGTGGGCCGACAATGCGGAGCCGAAGACCAGACCTACGGCGCTTCAAGATCGTCATGGTTCCCGGCTCTGGTTGCTGTCCCGCGAAAAGCAGACTTCGTCCGTGTTGACGCGGGTCCAGGAGTACGCCGCCGAGGCTCTTGCCTGGATGGTCGAGGATGCCTGGGTGAAGTCGGTCAAGGTGACCGCATCGTTCCCGGCTACCGGCTGGTGTGTGTTCGTCGTGGATCTGACCAAGCTTGACGGCACCACGGTTTCCTACACCCACAAAGTCGCGTGGGGGGCCTGATGACCTATTCGGTTCCGACCCTCAAAGAGACGATTGCCAGCGTCCAATCGGATATAGCCACCCGCCTGTCTGGTGCCGACGCGACGCCGCCACGATCGATGCTCTATGTGTTGGCCAGGGTCCAGGCCGGCGCCAACGATGACCTGAATGCCTATATCACCGATCTTGCCAGGCAAATCCCCTGGGATAACGCCGACGACGATCTCTTGATCCGTTGGGCCGCCATCTGGAAGATTTACCGTGAGAATCCGACTGGCGCCGCCGGGCCGGTTAATTTTAGCGGCACGGCCGGCAAGATCGTCCCGGCCGATACCCTGCTGGCGCGTGCCGATGGCATCCAATACAAGCTGGTTGCCGATCTGGTCCTGACCGATGGCACGGGCACCGGCACGGTCAAATGCACCTCGGTGGGGGCGGTCACCACCACGGATGCCAATACACCCCTGACGCTGGTCAGTTCGGTTTCTGGCGTTTCGTCGAACGCCACGGTCGGATCGGATGGCCTGGGCGGCGGCGGCGACATCGAAAGCTATGATTCTGTTCGGGCGCGTCTACTGGCCCGCGTCCAGGACCCGCCGATGGGCGGATCGGAGGCCGACTTTATCAAATGGGCGAAGTCGGTTGCCGGGGTGACCCATGTCTGGGTTCTTCCCGGTTGGATGGGGACTGGCACTGTCGGCATCACCTTCATGATGGACGGGCGATCCAACCCGATCCCGCTGGCGTCCGATGTCGCCCTGGTACAAGCCGCCATCGATGCCGAACGGCCGGTCACCGGCGCAACCTTCGTATTCGCGCCATCGCCTCTGCCACTCAATCCCGTCATCACCCTGGCGCCGGACAGCACCGCCGCAAGGACGGCGGTCACCGCGCAGTTGGCCGCGTTGCTGGCCAGCGAGGCCACGGCCAAATGCTGCACCTTGCTGCTGACCCACATCCAAACGGCGATCAGCACGGCGGCCGGCGTGACCGACTACACCTTGGCCTCGCCAACCGCCAACGTCATCACCGTCGCGGGCCAGATCTCCACCCTGGGGACGCCCACATGGGACTGACCGCCACCGATTATCTCGCCGAATTGCAGGGCCAGCTGCCGCCGGGCGATCTGGCCCGCGAGCTTGAAGCCGTTCTCACCCGCCTGTTGCAGGCGTTCGCCGATGGCCTGGCCCGTAACGATGCGTTGGCCACTGGCCTAATCGAAGAGGCGGATCCGCGCACCACGGTGCAACGGCTGCCCGACTGGGAACGGGTCGCCCGATCGCCTTGT
>JAATGN010000032.1 GCA_015654615.1 Rhodospirillales bacterium | reverse complement strand
GCGCTCCGCTCTGCTGCTGGAAATGGTCGAAGCCTACATGAATCGCCGGGCGGCGCCCGAGGTCGACGAGCGCATCCTGGTCCGGCTCGACCGCATCACCCGCGCCGTGGAGCGGGGCAACAGCGAATGCTTCGTCATCAGCCACAGCCTTGCCCGTTTCATCCGCCATCAGCTGATCTATGCCGCCGCGCTGCCACCTCCCGGCACCGAGGCCCAGGCTCTGGGCGAGAAGCGTTATCGGGCATTCCTCGACACGGTGGCGCGGATGATGGCCAGGGGCGACGACGAACCGCAGAAGGAGTCCGACGACGATAGGGGATCATCATTGGTGCAGTCAGCCAGTGGGCCGGGCCGCGTCGGGCCGTCAAGCCCTTAAGCCGCGCAAAGCGCGGTGCCCTCTGGCGGGGCAGGCTTGACCGCCCACCTCATGCGACCCGGCAAAGGTCCGCCATGCACCAATGAATCATCGGGGCTTGGAAAGCCCCGGAAGTTTTTTTGAGGAGGGTTATCCCATGCGCAACAGTCAGCGGCCGGAAGACGGCACCCACGGCGGATTGCAAACGCCGCCGGTGCAAAACACAGTGAATGCGCCCCCAGGCATGATCCCGTTCACCGAGCGTCTTACTTGCACTATCGCCGATGCCTGCCGAGCCACGGGCTTGGGTCGGACCAAGCTTTACGAACTGATCGGCGAGGGGCTCCTCGACACCACAACGATCGGCAGACGCCGGCTGGTACTGGTCCGCTCGTTGCGGACGCTGCTTCTGGGGCGCGACAGCTAGCGTGATGACGGATTCGCCATGCCGTCATCCAAGATGGCCATTGCATCTGTAGCCGTTTGTAGCTACATATTGCTGACCGTCTCTGGAGATTGCGACCATGTCAACCGATACCGTCGTCCGTGCCCGGATCGACCTTCAGACGAAGAAGCAGGCGACCACCGCTCTTGCAGCGATGGGCCTGTCCGTCTCCGATTACATCCGCATGGCGCTTGTCCGGGTCGCCCGAGACCAGGCCGTGCCCTTTCCGGTGAAAGTGCCGAACGCCGAAACACGCGCCGCGATGGAAGAGGCCCGCACCATGGGCCGCGCCCGGTTCGCCACTGCCGCTGATTTGTTTGATGACCTCGAAAAAACCCGCGAGTAGCAAACGGGCCGCTTTTCCCCGGGCGGCGGATTACACACGAAAATTCGTCAAGGATTGGGACCGTCTCTCCGACTCGGGCCGGTTCAACATGCGGCAACTCAAGGAAGTGATGTTGCTGCTGATCGCCAACGACGCACCGCTTGCCCCGGAATGGCTTGACCACCCCCTTACCGGCGAATGGTCGGATCATCGGGAATGTCATGTCGGCGGCGATTTTCTGCTGATTTACCAACTTGAGGGCAAGGGGGCGGGATCAATTGTCCGTTTCGTCAGAACCGGCACCCATGCCGATCTGTTCGAAGAATAGCCGGTAGCGCATCCGTCCGGGGGACCGAAAATCATTCACCGCCATCCGCATGCGCCCGCCCAAATCCGGCGTTCGGACGCGGGTATCGCTGTGGGAAAGGCGATGAGGCCTTCTTCCAATGGATTGATTTAATTCATATATTTAGCCTGGGGAAGCAGACACCCCCTCCGCCAATATCTTCTGCGAATCTATTAAAAATAGGCCGCTCCTAGCAGAAGACAAAAACTTAACCCACAAACCAACCCACAACTAGAGTCCGGATTGCCGCATATTCCGGCGTACGGACGCGACGAAATCAGTTTCCCTTCCATAGAAGTTAACAGTGGCGGTTTGCATTGATCCAGCCCCGCCCCCGCGTCGATCGGGTCTGCTGGCCCGAATGACCTCCGACCAGCCGAGCGATGAGCCAGGATCAGGCACGAATGAAACCTGCAATCATCCGTTCTTGGCCAAGATTGCTCGCGATCTTCCACTCGATCTTGGAAACGGATGGGCGGTAAACGGGAAAGTTACGCCGATTCCGGAATGGCCGATTGCGGGCCGCAGAAGGGGATAGCTGCCGACCTCACTTCTGATCTAGCCGCTTCAGCGAGGCCGGCGACCACGTCGCCGGGGTTCAAGCCGGGCGTCAAGGCGACATGCTTGTGACGGGTAACTGCCGAGCCATGCTCTTCAACGCCGACTGAACGGCAGCAGGCGAAGAATTGGCCAGGGCACCGAACTGGGTGTTGACCGCCTGGGCGAAGGCATTGTTGCTGTTGGCTAGGCCCTCCATCTCTGTCTACTTCGGCGGCGGATGAATCCGGCACGGATCCACGGGACGGCCGGAATGAGCGCACAGCGGAATAGGGTAGGCGCTTCCACCTTGATGGTGTGGGCCAGGGCAACCTCGTCCACTTCGCGGAAAAAAGCCGCCCAATCCCAGAAGATGGGCATCTCCGTGAAAATCCTGGTGCTGCAAGGGTCGCCTGTCGCGGATCAGGCTTCGTCAGCGAGACTTTCCAGGTCGCGTCCTCCGTAAAGGAGGCGATCAAAGGTCACGGTGTCGGTATGGACATGAAAAGCGATCGAGACGCGCCGCTCGAAACCGACGACCCGCAGGCCGGGGAACAGGTCGTCGCGGGATGTGCCTCGCTCGGGGAATTCTTCAAATCCTTTGCAGTACCGTTCCAACCGTTCGACATAGGCCAGGGCGCAAGCATCCCCGGTGCGTTCCGCGATATACAGGTAAAGCTCCAGAAGGTCGTTTTCCGCCTCCGGCGAAAAGACGACCTTATAGGTCACCGTTGGATCCTTTCATGCGCTGTGCATGAAGCGCCCGTACTTTGCCGAAGACCGTCTCCGCCGGGATGGCGCGATCCGGGTCGGCCTGCATGGCGGCGGCAACCGGAACCACCTCCTCGCGCAGCCAGCGCTCAATGGCGGCGTCGCGTTCCTGCAAGGCGCGCAAGCCAGCGCGGATGACTTCGCTGCTTGTCGCGTAGGTGCCGGTGGCGACCAGCCGATCAATGTAGGCGGCTTGCTCGCTGGGCAGGCTGAACGTTCGTTTTTCAGCGGCGGGCATCGACAGATCCTCCGTCAACATGCGGTCTCAAATAGGTATGATAATTTCATACCGTTTGCAAGGCCGCTCCCTTTTGGGCGGCCTTTGCTTTGGCGGGCACGGTGGCGCAGAAGTCGGCCCACGCTTCCATGATCTCCCGCCGCTTGTCGAACAGGTCGTTATGTCCCGGATTATACCGATCTGTTCCCTTCTACGGGCGAGCAACCGCCAACAGCAACGAATCCCGATGCTTGAGGCCAATCCGGGGGGCGGGGCCGGAATCAGCGCATGGCTGACGTTGTCTCTCCCCCTCTCTCGGATGTCATAGAGAATTGTTTTTAAATTTATTTCCTCTTGGTTCTGTCGTATCCTGACACAGATTGAGAGGAACGGCCATGCGCCCTGAAAACTTGGAACAGCGTGTTTTGAAACGGATCGATCGCAAACGCGGCGACGTGTTTCTGCGCGCCGATTTCGACGATCTCGGCGGCTATGACCAAGTGGGCCGCGTTCTCCGCACTCTCGTCCGCACGGGCCGTCTCGTGAAGGTCGGCCAAGGGCTTTACGCGCGCGGGGCCGTTTCGCCTTTCAGCGGTAACGTCATTCCCGTCAAGGGCCTTGCCACCCTGACGGAGGCACTGGCGAGGCTTGGCATCGAAACCGGGCCGACGCGCCTTGAACAGGCCTACAATGCCGGCCGGACCACTCAGGTGCCCACCGGTCGCGTCGTCGGTGTGAAACGGCGTGTTCGCCGCAAGATCGGCTACGATGGAATCCTGCTGAGCTTTGAACGTGCTGAACCCGCGCCTCGTTGAACTTGGTCGCCGGTGAGCTTGGCACCAGCCCCGGTCTGGTCGAGAAGGACTGGCATGTCGTTCGCGCCATTGGTGTCTTGGCGTCACTCGATTCTGCCGGTGCCCAGCCAGCCTTTTCGGGTGGCACACCCGCTGACGATGTCCTCGAAGACCACGGTGCTACCATCGACTATCCTCGATCGCGACGGGCACAACGTTGCGGAACTTGCCTGTGTCGGCGGGGACGATCTCGATCATGCGATCAACCATCTCCTGCGCATCGCAGGTGACCGAAAGGCGACATCAGCGCCTCGTCGAATTTCGCGCGCAAGTCAGCGCGCTTGGTAATATTCTTCGCATCGTCGAGCCAGCGGAAAGCCGCAGGCAACGGCAAATTGAGCTGCTTGGTGAGACTGCCACATAATGCCGCAAAAATCTGAGGTCGGGCCTTGCAACAAGAATTTGTTTGCCTCGTTGATCACCGCAGGCAGCACTTCTTGAACTTCTTCCCGCTTCCGCACGGACAAGGATCGTTCCGTCCGATCTTCTTCGGACGCTCGATTGGCGGATCGGCAGCAAAGGGATCGAAGTCAGACTGTCTCTCCCAATAGTACGATGGCGGAGTCGTGCGCCGATCCTTCAGACCCAGATCGACCTCGACATCCTCCATGTCACCGACGATCGAAATGTCGACGACATCGCGCTCGAATGCGCCGCGGATGGTTTCGATGGCCTCGACGGCGTGAAGGTCCAGCAACACCGACACGGCGAAGCCATTGGCCAAACGACTGGCCGCCGAACCGTTTGTAAGAACCCTGGTCAAAATGCGGATGCATTCGTCCCGGCATTGAGGATGGCGCTGCGCGATCTTGCCCAAACCCTCGATCACGACGGTCTCGGCAAAGTCCAGATCCGAACGATCCCCAATCCACGCCTCGATGTCCGGAATGGCGGGGGGGCCAATCATTCCGAAGACCTGCGGAAATTCCTGCATCGCCGATTCGTCGTCGGCAAATGCGCCCAGCACCGACAACAGGGGGTCGACGAGTTCGTGCACACGCATCTGGGCAAGCGCCCGCCATGCATGCATCGATGCCCATATCACCCGGCCATCGGCGAACGTGCCGAAGCTCACCGCGGTGTCGGTGGCGAGGCGAACCAGTTCGGGGACATGATCCGCCTGAAAGCCTAATTCCCGCTCATAATCGCGCCACTCCTCGGGAGCGAGGGCTCCGTCGTCGCCAAGCGTAAGAAGGCGTCGGACCGGTTCGGCATAGTTCGGAAGAGGGAGAGCGCGCCTCATCTTGACCGCTTCGCCCCTTCCAGTGCCGCCAGCCGTTCCAGGAAACGCTCTTTTCTGGCGTGCCGCTCGCGAAGGTCGGCGAGGCGGCGGTCGAACTCAGCACCCTTGCCCTGCTCTTCGGCCAACGTCTTGATATCCTGCAGCAAAGAGGCGGCTCGGTCGTAGCCCGAAGCGTTTCGACACTCGATCTCTTCCTCCACTTGCCGCCAGACCGCGTCGCCGCGCTTGGCCAAAGCGTCCAGGCGGATGCGCCGACTTCGCTGCGCCGCCTCTCGTTCCGCCCGTTCGCGTTCGGCCTTGCGCCGAGCCTCCTCCTCCTTACGTTGGGCGCGGATGGCATCGGCTCGCGCAAGAAGGTCACCCACGGTGCGCGGCTCCGGGACCTTTGCCGGTGGCGTCTGTTCGCGAACCAGGGCACGCAACGCTGCGCCGGCATGGGAGTCACAGTCATGCAGGCGGATCAGAATGGCTGTCTTGTCGGTCTCCGGCAGCCTATCGATTATGGTCTTTACCTCTGACGAGGAGGGCGCCAGGGATCCGCCCGCGCGCTCGGCCGCCGCGGCGACGAGATCGGAATCGATCCCGAGGAAGTCGGCCAATGCTTCCAGAGATGCGGATAGCGGTCCGATGCCCGAAAGTGGCTCAGGCGTGTCTTCGGACAATGCCTCCGCTTCGGCAGCCATCAGCCAGAGCAGGTAGAACATGCGCCGATCGCCGCCCATCGCTTCAGCGCGTAACGGCGCCAGCGCGCCCAGCCACCCGGTGCCATCATCCCATTCCCCATCACCGTCGACCTCTTCCCGGCTGATATCGAGAATGACGTTGGGGCCGGACACGTTCAGCATAACCTCGTCGACCTCGGCCAGAAATGGTTTGAGGTCGAGGGGGGCGAGAAGATCCTTCGGAATCCGCATCATGAAGCGGCGGCTGCCCCAATTGGCAAGGTAAAGGTGAAGGTCGAACCAGTCCTCCATCAGCTTGGCGGGATTTCCTTTGAAATCGCCCCATTCGTAGGAATTCGTGAAGCTGGTGGCGGTAATTCGCGCCCGGGTGGACAAGGAGCGCAGGGCGGTCTGCGCCTCTTTACCGAGTGGCCGGTCGATAGCCTGAAATTCGTAGTACTGGTATTCGCTCACGGCCGCAATCCTGATCATTCTGGTCGGCCACTCTTGCTTGAGACCGGTCACGCGTCAAGCGGGCGGATCTGTTGGTCGGTATCGGAACGCGTCGCATCGTTGGGGGGGGGCTGACCAAAGGGCATCGGAAAACAACCACCTAACGGATTATCCAAAGTGCCGGGGGCCAACGAATTGGAGAGAGTGACGATGCCAACCAACGAAATACTCGATACCGCCAGGATCGCGGCCTTGGGCGCTGAGCGCCTTGCCGCGTTGCTGGCCGATCTGGCTGAGCAGATTCCAGCCGTTTGGATCGCCGTCGAAGTGGCAGTAGCCACCGCAGCCGATTCCAAGCAAGCGGCCGCTCTGATCATTGATGGAGGTCGTCGAGAGAGCGATGATAGCTGCAGCAGCAAACCTCGACCCGCACGCGTTCGTTCTGCCCGCCGCCCATCGAGGAGCTGGATACCAGGCGGGCAGAGCGCGTCCGGCAGATGCCGGCAACTCCCCTAACCCAAAAAGTTCAACCCACAATCCAACGAATCAGAGTTTGCGCGACGCTTGCCGGCGCGCAGGCCCGGTTGAAGGAATGGACCACCACCACGTCGAACACGGCGGGGCTGGTTGTGCCCGCCTCGATCATGCGCTGGAACTCGGGCCGGTGGTCGTTGGTGGCAGACAGGCCGGCATCGACATAGGTCTCGACGATCTGGAAATCGCGCGCGGCACAATAGGCCTCGCCCTGCTTGCGCTGATCGGGAATGGAGACATCATGCTCGGCCTGCCGCACTGTCGAAACACGCAGGTAAAGAACGGCGCGCGCCCCTTTGGTCGTCTGGAGCACGGTCATGGCCTACGCCTCCCGCTTCGTCCTGGAAGAGACGGCCAGCCCGAGGAAAACCAGGATCGCCTGATTGAGGCGAAGGATATCCTCGTCGTCCAGATGGCCGATGTGCGAGCCAACTTTGGACTTTGGAACAGTGGCGATCTTGTCCACCATCAGCCGGGAGGGGGAAACCAGCCCGTTGCGCTCACTCGGTTCCACGGGTAAGCGGAACAACGGCGCGTCGGTCCCATCGGTGGTGAAAGCGCAAATGGTGATCGAGTCCGTGGCGTCGAAGCTGTCATCCTGGACGATGACGACCGGGCGCGGCTTGCCGGCATAATCTTTGCCGCCGGCGACGGTCCATATGTCGCCACGCCTCATTCATCGCCGCCATTATCGAAGTCGAGGCTCGACACCGCGTCGATGAAGGCCTGGTCCTCGCCGGCCTGGGCGCTGGCGGCAACGGCCAACGATTGGCGGTGCGCCTCCGACCGGAAAGAAGTGGCTCGCACGTCCGGCACCCAGATCTGAATGGGGCGCAGGCCCTGCGCCCGCAGACGTTCGCGATGTTCCCGCACCTTCACGCGGGAAGGCTTGGGGCTGGTTGCCGGGGTCATGATCATCCTCCAATATAGTTACATGTAACCTATCGCGACCGACGGGTTTTGACCAGTTTTTCCATCAAGGAGGGGGCTTGACTCCCATTCCACCTTGCCCGCTTGCCGGGCCGGGGACGGGCCGCCGTTGGCCAGGAACAGTCAGGGGCTGCCGGGCGACCGAGGTCAACCAGACGACATGAGG
>JAATGN010000158.1 GCA_015654615.1 Rhodospirillales bacterium | reverse complement strand
CCCGACAGAAGAAACGCGGCGCGGCGCGGCGCCGGAGGACGGCGGCCGCGGTACAACCGTCCCTGCCCGGTCGCGCCGTCGCCGGCGAGCAGGGCGAGGGCGTCGTTCGCATCGCGCGCGACGAGGACGGCCGCTTCGCTGCCTTCCCCGGTCAGGCGGCCGGCCCGTTCGGCCCATGCGCCGGCCGGATCGTCGGCCAAGGCCCGGGCGAACGTTCGCAGCCGGGCGTCGAGGTCGCGGCTGTCCGGCGCCGCGACGGCGAAGATCTGCCAATCGGCGCGGGGGGAGGGGGGCGCCACCTCTTCGGTATCGGCGGCGGCGGCGGCGGGGAGCGTCGCGCGAATATGGTCGAGTTGGCGCCGCACCACGGCATTCAGCGCCTCGGCGGTTTCGGCGATCTGGCGCTCGAAAAGCCTGGCCAGGGACGCCGGCTCGGCAGGCGCCGCAGGCGGGGCGCCCGGCTTGTCGGGGTTCTTTATCCAATGGCGGCGATCGGCAAAGACGGTCAGCGGCGCGCCGACCCGGCGGCGCGGCCAAGGGGCATGCACGGCCTTCCAGTCGAGGCGGCAACCGGCGACGAAGGCGCGTCCGACTTCATCGAGCAGGCGGTCGTGGTCGCCCGCATCGGCCTCGGCAAGGTCGATGAGGTGATCGAAGACGACGGACTGGTCGGTCGCCAATTCGACGTCGAGGCCCCATCGTCGCAACAGATCGACCGTTTCAGCCCGCTGTTCCCCGGACGGCGAAGCCGGACGCAGGCCGATCATGGCGATTCTTTTGACGCGGTCGGCGCGCAGGCCGGCAGCCGGCCTGCCGGCGACGAAGGCGCGCAGGCTCTCGGCCGCGGCGGCGGGCGAGGCGGCGACGACGGCGAGGCGGTATTCGCGGTGCGCCCGGCCGATGGCGGCGCAGGCGGCCGCATCCCGCCATGCCGCCGGGTCGAGGCGGTCGAGCCAGCCGGCCCAGCCCGTCGCCTGACGGCGCAAGCCGTCCGCGTCGTTGGAGGAAAGGACGAGCAGACTGCCCCGCGGCCGCGCCTCCTCCACCTCCTCCTCGTCGGCGACGGGCGGCAGTATCGCCTCGGGGGCTTCGGCGACGATCATATGGACGTTGGTTCCGCTGGCGCCGAAGGCGCTGACGCTGGCGATACGCCGCCTGGCCGGCGCGCTTGGCCAGTCCCGCGTTTCGGTGACGACGCGCAGCGGCACGGTGTCCCAGTCGATGGCCGGATTGGGCGTGGTAAAGTGCAGGTTGCCCATCAACCGGCGGCGATGCAGGCAGCCGACCACCTTGGCCAGCGCCGCGATGCCGGCGGCCCCTTCGAGATGGCCGATATTGCTTTTGACGGCGCCGATGGCGAGCGGCGCCTCCGGCTGGTGCGCCGCGGCGTAGACGGCGGCCAGCGAGCGGACCTCGATGGGGTCGCCGAGCGGCGTTCCGGTGCCGTGCATCTCGATGTAGCCGACCTCCCCGGCATCGACGCCGGCGTTTTCGAGGGCCTTGGCAATGACCTGTTGCTGGGCCGTGGCGCTGGGCACGGTCATGCCGCCCGACGCCCCGTCATGATTGACGGCGGAGCCTTGGATGACGGCGAGGATGCGGTCGCCGTCGGCCTGGGCCAGGGACAGGCGCTTGAGGACGGCGACGCCGCATCCTTCGCTGCGGCCGTAGCCGTCGCCGACGGCGTCGCAGGTCTTGCAGCGTCCGTCGGCCGCCAGCATCTCGGCCTGGCTCAAGATGACCATGCCTTCCGGCAGCAGGATCAGATTGACGCCGCCGGCCAGCGCCACGCTGCACTCTCCGGCGCGCAGACTTTGGCAAGCGGCATGCACCGCCAACAGCGACGACGAGCATGCGGTGTCGAGCACCATCGAGGGCCCGCGCAACCCGAGCGAATGGGAAATGCGGCCGGCCGCGGCGTGCGGCCGGGTGCCCGGAAGGAAGAATGCGTCGGCCGCGCCGGCCCGCAAGGTCAGCATCTCGTAATCGTTCGAGCATAAGCCGACGAACACGCCGACGGCGGCTTCGGCGATGTCGTCCGGGGCGATGCCGGCATGTTCGAGGGCCCGCCACGAGGTTTCCAGCAACAGGCGGTGCTGCGGATCCATCGAGTCCGCCTCGCGGGCGGCAATGCCGAAAAATGCGGCGTCGAACCGGTCGACGCCGTCGATGAAGCCTCCTTCGCGGCAGTAAGCCTTGCCGGGGGTGCGCCGGTCGGGGGCGTAGTAGCGCTCGACGTCCCAGCGGTCGGCCGGCACCGGGCCGATCCCATCGCGGCCGCTTTCCAGGAAATCCCAGAACTCCTCGACCGAGCGGCAGCCGCCCGGAAAACGCACGTCGAGGCCGACGACGGCGATCGGCTCGTTGCGCGAACGCTCCGCCGCCTCCAGGCGCGACCGCAGCTCGACCACCGCTTGGGCGGCGCGCCGCAGGGAGGCCAGGCCCTCGCCGGGAAGACTGATCTCGCTCACGGACGCCGGCTTTCGTACGGCCGGGCGAGAGCGGCCAATTCGCCGTCGATCAGCGAGGCGAGCGCTTTCTCGTCGAGGGTTCCCAGGTCGGCGGCGGCCTCGGCCGCCACGGGCTTGCGATCGTCGTCGACGGGCAGGGCGAGCCGATCGACGAGCAGGTGACGGGCGAGCATGTCGGCGGTGTGGTATTCGAGGGCGATCGTCGGCGGCAGGGGAATGCCGAGCGCCGTCGCCAGGCGGCCCCGCAGTTCCACCTGGAGGAACGAATCCATGCCGATGTCGAAGAAGCCCTTGTCGGCGGATATCGCCGCCGGCTTGGTGCCGAGCAGCCCGGCCACCTGCTGGCAGATGAAGGCGCCGAGGCGGGCGACGCGCCGCCTCGGCGCAAGATCGGCGAGCTCCGCGACCAGGACCGAGGATCCGCCCGCCGGAGTCGCCGGGGGCGCCTCGTCGACGGCCATGCCGTCGAGCAGCCGGCCGCCGCCGCGATGACCGTAGAGCGGCGCGAAGGTCGACCAATCGACATCCGCGACGCCGACCTGCGCGACGCCGGCGGCGAGCGCCCGGTCAAGGGCCGCCAGGGCGCGATCCGGGGCCATCAGGCGGATGCCGGAGGATTGCAGCCATCCCGTGTCGTTGGTGTCGGTCATGCCGCCTCCCGACCATGGTCCCCAGTTGATGCTGAGCGCCGGCAGCCCGATGGCGCGCCGGTATGCGGCAAGGCCGTCGAGATAGCGGTTGGCCGCGGCATAGGCGGCCTGTCCCTTCGATCCCCAGAGGGCGGCGATCGACGAGTAGAGGAGGAACAGGTCCAGGTCGAGGTCCCGCGTCGCTTCGTGCAACGCCCAGGCGCCCCGTATCTTGGCGGCCAGGATGGCCCGCATGCCGTCCGCCGTCTCATCGAGGAGATCGGTCTTCGAGACCATGCCGGCGGCATGGACGACACCGCGCAAGGGTTGGCTGATTCCGTCGAACAGCGCCCGGACCGCCGCGCCGTCGCCCATGTCGCAGGGGGCGACGCGGATGCGCACACCGTGCCCGGCCATCTGCTCCGCCAGTTTTTCCGTTTCCGCCGCGGCGCCGCGGCGCGACACCAGAAGGATGTCCCGGGCGCCCCTGGCCGCCAGCCAGCCGACCATTCGCCGGCCGAGCGCGCCGGTGCCGCCCGTCACCAGGTAAACGCCGTCGCCGCGCAGGCGGACGGCGGGGGCGGGAGCGTTTTCGGGCAGGGTCTCGAGGCGGGCGACCAGGCGCCGTCCGTCGCGGAGGGCGACCTGGTCCTCGCCGTCCCCGGCCAGCAGGGTCTCGACGATCGTCTCGGCCGAAGTTTCCGGATCGTGGTCGATCAGCCCGCCCCAGGCGGCCGTTGCCTCGAGGCCGATCACCTTGCCGAATCCCCAGAGCGCCGCGGCGCCGGGGCGGACCCGGACGGCGTGGCGTCCGGCGGCGACCGCGCCCTCGGTGACGACCCACAACCGGCTGCCGGCGGCGGCGGCGCGCTGCGCCAGCGGAAGCAGGATATCGGCCAGGGTCCGCTCGGTGGCCTGCGGGGTATCGATGGCGGCGCCGGCGAAGACGATGCCGCCGATTCCCGCGGTGACCGCGGCGAGGGCTTCCGCCGGCGCCAGGCATCGCACTTCCGCGCCGCGTCCCGTCAGGGCATCGGCGAGCCTCCGGCAGAATGGGGCGTCACCCGCCGCGACGACGATCCAGGCGCCGGACGCCTTGTGCCGCGGCGCCGGCAAATCGACCGGGCGCCAGGCCAGGGAGCAAAGAGGGATGCCGTCGCCGTCGGCCGATGCCGCCTCGTCGGCGCCCGGTGCGTCCGTCGCCTTGAGCAGCCAGTGGCGGTTGCGTTGGAACGCGTAGCCGGGCAGCGAGACGATCCGGCCCGCGCCGTTGATCGACCGCCAGTCGGGCTCATGACCGGCGACGAAAAGCTCTGCCGCCGCCTTGCGCAGGCTGACGTCGTCGCTGACCTCGCGGCGCAACGAGGCGACGAATCGGGCTGGGGCGTCATCCGGCAGGCAAGCCTTGGCCATGCCGAGCAGGGACGATCCCGGCCCCAACTCGACATAAGTCCCGCTGCCCAGGCGCGCCAGCATGGCGACGCCGTCGGCGAAGCGGACCGCCGCCCGGGTGTGGCGGACCCAGTAGGCGGCATCCGCGACCTCTTCGCCGGCGACGGTGCCGGTTACGTTGGAAACCAACGGCAAGCTCGGCGCCGACAGGGAAATGCCGGCGACGATGTCGGCGAAGGCATCGAGCATCGGTTCCATGATTTTCGAATGGAAGGCGTGCGACACCCGCAAGGGCCGGCTTTTATGGCCGTCCCCGGCCAGGGCCGCGCACACCCGCTCGACGGCCGCGGCGCGGCCCGACACGACTTGGGCCAGGGGGCCGTTTTGACAAGCCAGCGACACGTCGTCGTCGCCCAATCGCTCGACGGCCGCGGCGACGACGTCGAGGGGGGCCTGGACGGCGGCCATGACGCCGCGCTCGCCCAAGGCCTGCATCAAACGACCGCGGGCGCCGACGATCCGCAGGCCGTCCTCGAAGCTGAAGACGCCGGCCAAATGGGCCGCCGCGTATTCGCCGATGCTGTGGCCGAGAACGGCGGCCGGGACGATTCCCCAATCCCGCCAGGCGGCGGCCAGGGCCACCGACAGGGTGTAGAGGGCCGGCTGCGTATAGGCCGTTTCGGTCAAGGCGGCATCGTCGCCGAACATCACCTCGAGCAGCGGCCGCTCCAAGGTGCCGGCCAGCGTTTCCGCCGCCTTGTCGAAAACGGCGCGCGCCGCGGCGGAGGTTCGGTAAAGGCCGGCGCCCATGCCGGCCCGCTGCGAGCCTTGGCCCGAGCACAGGAAGCCGATGCCGCCGGGATCGTCGGGCCGCAGACCGGCGGCGGCGGCGGTGCCGTCGTCCAGCCACGTCCGCAGCCCGGCGGCCAGATCGGCCGATCGGCGCGCCTCGACGACCAGGCGCTCGGCGAAACGGGCCCGGCCGAAGGCGGCGACATGGCAGGCGTCGGCCGGATCGACGTCGCCGGCCTCGATCCGGACGGCCCAGTGCTCGGCCTGGGCCCGCAGTGCCGTCCGGTCGCGGGCCGAAAGGACGAACAGGCGGTCGCGCGTGGCGTCGGACACGGCGGACTGGGTTTGCGGGGCCTCCTCGACGACGATATGGGCGTTGGTGCCGCTCATGCCGAACGCGCTGACGCCGGCGCGGCGCGGCCGGCCGGCGGTGGCGGCCCACGGCTGCGAAGCGGTCGGGATGACCACCGGCAGACCGGCCCAGGGGATGTGCGGATTGGGCGTGGCGAAATGCAGATGCGCCGGGATGCGTCGATGGACCAGCGACAGGACGAGCTTGATCAGGCCGGTCACCCCGGCCGCGCTTTCAAGATGGCCAAGGTTGGTCTTGACCGAGCCGACGACCAGCGGCGCCTCGGCCGGCCGGTCGCCGAAGACGGCGGCCAGGGCCGCCATTTCGATGGGATCGCCGAGCTTGGTTCCGGTGCCGTGGGCTTCGATGAGGTCGATGTCGGCCGGTTCGAGACCGCCGCGGCCCAGGGCGCTGCGGATCACGTCTTCCTGCGCGGCGCTGCTGGGGACGGTCAGGCCGCTGGTCCGGCCGTCCTGATTGATCGCGCTGCCGCGCACCAGGGCGAGAACCCGTTCGCCGCGCGCCAATGCTTCCGACAGCCGCCGCAGGACGACGATTCCGCAGCCTTCGCCGCGCGCGAAGCCGTCGGCCGCCGCGTCGAAGGTGTGGCAAAGCCCGGACGGCGACAGCATCCGCGCCCGGCTGGCCAGCACGTACAATTCGGGAGCCAGGATGACGTTGACGCCGCCGGCCAATGCCATGTCGCACTCGCCCGCCCGCAGGCTCTGGATGGCCTGGTGGACGGCGACCAGCGACGAGGAGCAGGCGGTGTCGACGGCAATGCAGGGGCCCTTGAGGCCGAATGTGTACGACAGGCGTCCGGCGGCGGCGTTGAGCGACATGCCGGGCAGCAGATAGGGATCGCTTTCGCCGGCCCGCTCGAGCCGCCGCCCGTAGTCGCTGTAGCTGATCCCGACGAAGACGCCGGTCGGCGAGCCGTGGCAGCCCTGCGGCGAAATCCCGGCGTCCTCGAGCGCCTGCCAGGCGGTCTCGAGCAGCAGGCGGTGTTGCGGATCCATGACCGCCGCCTCGCGCGGGCTGATGCCGAACAGGCCGGCGTCGAACATATCGACGCCGGCCATGAAGCCGCCGCGCCGCGTATAGGTCCGTCCGACGGCCTCCGGATCGGCATCGTACCAGGCGTCGACATTCCACCGCTCGCCCGGCACGTCGCCGATCGTGCAGCGCCCGCCGTCGAGCAGATCCCAGAACGCCTGCGCATCGGCCGCGCCGGGCACCCGGCAGGCCAGTCCGACCACGGCGATCGGCTCGTCGCGCGCCAATTCAAGCGCGGCGAGGCGGAGCCTGGCGTCGCGCAGGGCAAGCAAGGCGCGCTTGACCGGGTCTTCCTGGTCGTCGCAACCGTTGCCGGCGGGAGAGGCGTCGAGGGGCAGGGCCATCAGCCGGCCGCCTTGTCGATTTCTTGCCACAGCGCGGCTGTCGCTTCCTCGGAACTCATCTCCTCGACCCTGGCCGCCGGCGACGGTTCGGCGGGAGGTCGAGAGGTCTGGGAGTCCGCGGCGGCGAACCGGCCGTCCAAATATTCGGACAGTGCCGCCACCGACGAATGATTGAAGACCGCCGTCGCCGGAAAGTCGACGCCGACCAGATACTTCAATTGCCGATGCAGGTCGACCGCCGACATCGAATCGATGCCGAGGGTAAAAAAGCCGGCCGAGCGGTCGACGGTGGCGTCGGCGGGCAGGCCGAGAATCGCCGCGACGGCATCGTGGACGATCCGCGTCAGGCGAACGCGCCGCTCGGCCGGAAAGAGCGTGGCGAGCGACGCCGGGGAGTCCTCGGCGACGGGCTTCGGGTCGGGCTGGGCGGCGGATGGACGGGCGGCCGCTTCGGCGGCGGGGGCGGCCCCGCTGTTGCCCAGCGCCTCGGCGGTGGTATGGATCAGTTCGATCCCGCGGATGGTGCCGACCAGGCGGCCGTCGAGGGCAAAAAGACGAAGGTCGGCGGTCAGGGTGCGGCCGTCGGTCCCGACATGCCGGGCAACGGCCTCGCACCAGAGTTCGTCGGCTATCGCTTGGGCAAAACGGGCCTCGGCCATCGCCACCGGCACATGGGTGCCGTCCGGCGGCGCGTCGAATGCGGCCGGCACCACCTGAATCGCCGCGTCGAGCAAGGCAGGGTGGATCAGATGGCCGTTCCCCGTCGCTCCCGGCGGGCAGCGCAGCAGGGCGACGGCGCGGCCACGGCCGCGGCAGAGGAAGGTCACCCCCTGGAAGGCCGGACCATAGATGATGCCGCGCGCCGCGTAGGCGGCGTAATGATCGGCCAGCGGCACTTCGTCGGCGAGGCCGCGGCGCAAGGCCTGCGGGTCGATGGCGTCGATATGCGGGGCGGCGGCACGCTCCAGGGTGCCGACGGCATGCAGAATCCAGGTCTCCCGGCCTGCCGAACGGCCGTGCAGAGTAGCCTCGAACCGATTTTCGCCGGCGGGCGCGAGGACGGTCGCCAGATCGGCCGCCTCGCCCCCGTCGAAGGGCCGGGCGCGGCGAATATGCAGGTCCCGCAGGACCACCTCGGCGACCGGCCAGCCGGGACCGGCCGTCGCCGCGGCGATCATCATCTCGATCATCGCCGCGCCGGGCAGGATCGGCACGGCGAAGACCCGGTGATCGACCGTCCAGGGATGGCTCGCCGGCCCCACCCGCGCGGCGAACTGGATTTCGTCGAGGGGCGAGGACAGACGCCGTCCCAGCAGCGGGTGCGCCGGCCCGTCGTCGCCGCTCGGCGCCGGAGGAGGGGGGGCGGGCGTGCCCGGCTTCGGCGCGACGGAGACCAGGGCGGTCCGTCCGCTATCGGCGCGGGCCACCACGCAAAGGGTGTGTCGAGCATCCGGCGCCGTCGCCACATAGGCCACCTTGCGTTCGGCGCCGCTTGCCGCCAATTGGCTTGCGAGTTCGGCCAGGCCGTTGTCGCCGTCGTCGTCGAGCCGCACCGTGCGGACGGGATCGGCGCCGCCGCCGGCAAAAGCCCAGGCCGCGGCGACGGCCGATTCGGGAGCCGCCCACACGCAGGCGTCGATCCATGCCGCCGCGGCCGGCATTTCATCCGGATCGACGGCGTCGGCCCGGACGATCACCAGGCTGCTCATTCGATCGGCCACGGCGACGATGGCGGCTTCGCAGCTGCCGGCCTGCAGGCAGCAATAGGCGATGTGCAGGGCCTCCAACCCACCGTAGCGGTCGCCGGCCACGGTGATCGCCGGACCGCTGGTGCCAAGCGCGGCGGCGAGCGCATCGCGGACTGCCGGCGATCCGGCGACGACGACCGCGACGGAGGAATGCTTGGCCAGAAGATCGTAAGGGGTGCATTCCAGGGATCGCCACGCGGACTCGACCACCGAAGCGGCGGTGGCTGCCGACAGCAGGACGACCGCCCTTCCGGGCGCGACCTCTGGTATCGCTCGCTGGCGGAGCGTTTTCGTCGCGGAATTCGCCATGTTTTGCCCGTCGTCAGAGATTTTGCGGCACACAGCCCTTAAAAGGGCGGGGCGTAACGAAGGAATGAAAGCGAGGTCGGATCTACGTCATTCATTTTTTTCGCAACAAGAGGACGTCTTGCCCGGTGTGGTACCCGCTATGTTCGAGGGAGAGACCGCGCGCTCGGTCGTTAGAGTTTGCCAAGATCTAATCGGTCTCGTAGGCTGGGTGGCGAGATGAGAACGGTCGACGGTCGACGGATCTTGGATCGATACATGTTCAATGCACAATTTCCGTCATCCTTGCAAAGGGGTGTCTTGATACACAACTTTTATTCGTAATGTGTTTCTGTCGAACAGCCGTTAGTATATACATCATTCTATGGCTGATAAGATGAAAATTGCAATTATAGCGATTGGCTCACGTGGTGATATACAACCTTTCATAGCCCTTGGCGGTGGATTACAACGTGCCGGCCATGCGGTGCGGTTTCTGACCCACGACCACTATGTCGATATGACTACGCCGCTCGGCCTGGACTTGCGGCCGCTCGGCGGCGACATCCGGGCAATGGTCGCGGACGCTCCGAAGGCGTCGGATTCCCTGTTGCGGCGCAATCCGATCGCCATCTATTTCTATAACCGGCGCAACGCCAGAAAAATGGCGGCCCGCTGGATGCGGGAATGCCTCGAGGCGTGCCGCGACGTCGATGCGATCATCACGACCGGCTCCAGCGTCTTTCTCGGCGTCCCGGTGGCCGAACATCTTGGCCTGCCGTTCATACAGGCCTATACGCAGCCGAGCGCGCCGACTCGGGCCTTTCCCTCGCCGTTCCTGCTGGGCAGGCGGTGGCGAATGCCGGGGGTGGTCAATCTGGCGCTCCATTACGCCATTGGCCTTGTCTCCTGGTTGTCGTTCCAGGGCGCGCCGTTCCAGTCCGGTCAGCTTTTCTGGGGGTTGCGACTTTGTCAGCTGGGTATTGCCACGCCGCCGATTTCCTACCGAAAATTGACCGTGGACAGTTTGGCGACGGCGATCGGGCAAGTGACCGGCAATGTGGAGATGGCCCGCCGGGCGGCGGAGTTCGCCGGCGCCCAGCCTTCGGAACTTGGTTCAGGATAAGGGCCAGGGACGGAATAACCGCGTCATTGCGCGTTCCACACCAACGAAGCGCCGCCGGCCTCCGCCGCAAAGCGGCGGACTCTTTTTCGCCGGCACGCAGGCCGGCGCCACCGATTCATTTCTCTTTAGTCCGCCACCGACCGCGCGCGGTCTTCGCCTGCTCGATTCGATAATATATCTAAAGCATTAGATGTCATAAAAAGACATATTTACATAACGTTCATATTTTTTATCGGCGTCAGCGTGGGCGGAACGAGAAAATCCATCCTCGTACGCCGGACCCTTGACCCGTTTGCCTTCCGTTCGAAATGACGATGGGGTCGTTCCGACCGGTTTGGCATATTTACCACTATGTCTGTCCGGTTATTTCATATGACTACGAATATATTCTTCTCGTTGCTCGATTGACTGGTGAGGCGGTTCGTGTGATTGTTCGTCGCCACCTCCCCATGGGGTGCTGAGCCCCGCCTGCACAGTGCTGGCAGGATGCGGTTTATGTCTTTCGAAAGGAGAATCCGATGACGGAAGCAGAAACGACCGAGGCGGTGTTGTCCCTGGAAGAGATCAATATCAAAGCCGAAAGATTGATTACCCGTTGTGCGTGGGGTTCCGCCGGCTTGGGCATCGTGCCGATTCCGTTCATCGACGTGATTGCCATTGGCGGACTGCAGGTCTGGTTGATTCGTGAGCTGGCGAAGCTTTATGGACTTCCGTTCACCGAAAGCCGCACCAAGGCGCTGGTTTCCGGGTTGATCGGCGGCGGCACTCCCAGCATTTTGGCGAGTGCGGTCGTTCCGTTGATCAAGGCTGTGCCCGCCGTTGGACCGTTTCTGAGCATCGCGGTCGCGCCGGGCTTGTCGGGGGCCGCAACGCTGGCGGTGGGGCGGGTGTTCAATGCCCATTTCCTGGCCGGCGGCACGCTTCTCGACTTCGACGTCGAGAAGACGCGCGCCTATTACGAGGCGGAATTCGCCAAGGCCAAGACGAAGGGCAAGGGGTCGAAGACCGTCGAAGTCGCTCCCGCCGCGGTGTAAGGCATCCGTCGACGCAATCGGCGCCGCGTCGCTAAGGGGGCTTGCTGCAACGATCGTGCAGCAGGTCCGCTTGAGCGCGGCGTTCGAACGCGCGCCGACGACGGATCGATTGAGGAGCCGTTGCGGTTATTCCGCAACGGCTCCTCAATCGATGGTGCTGGTTCGGTCGGATGATCGGGGTTCGCCGGCGTTGCCGCTGGCGCGCCGCAACAATGCGCGGACTTGCGAAATGACCGTTGAACGGTCGTCGCGGACGGCGAAGTGGCCGCCCGGGATCATGGCGAACTCGGTCGTGCCGTGCGTCGTCTCGGTCCAGGCTTCGACGTCCCGCCATGCCACCGTGCGGTCGTCTTCGGCGGCGACGGCGGCGATCGGGCAGGACAGCGTGCGCGGTTGGACGAGAGGACGCGTTTCGACCGCCGCAAAGTCGGCGCGCAAGGTCGGTTCCATGAAATCACGCAAATCCTGGCAGTTCAGCGCCTCCTCAGGCAATCCGCCCATGCCGGCCAATTCCTTCCAGAACAGGTCGCTCGGCAGATGATGAATGGGGGACGTGCGGAGCGGCAGATGCGGCGCCCGATGCGCCGCCGGGATGAGGAGTGCCGGGCGCCGTCCCATGATTTCCCAACGCCGCGCCACTCCGTAGGCCAGCGCCGCTCCCATGGACCAGCCGAAGAGGACGGTGGGGCAGTCGGTGAGGGGCCACAAGGTTTGGGCGACGGCGTCGGCCAATGCATCCATCCGTGAGAATGCCGGTTCGCGGATGCGCTCCTCCCGTCCCGGCAATTGCACGGGAAGGACCTCGACGGTGGTCGGGAAGGCGTCGCTCCAATTGCGGAACAGGGTGGCGCCGCCGCCGGCGTAGGGAAACAGGAAGAGCCGCAGATCGGCGGCGGGGCGCGGACGAACCCTCGGAAGCCAGCGTTCGATCATCAGCGCGCTCCCTTCGCCGAAGTAAAGACATCAGGGAAACTTCGGTAATAGAGCCGAATTTCTGATTCGTATTCGAGGACGGCGTCCATTAGGATCTCCAGCATAGCGGCTGCACTGGCAATAGACATTAGCGGCGACGGGCCCAAAGCCAAAACACTTCGCTCGCCTTGGCACTCCACTTCGTGCTTTTTGACGGTTTTTTGCAAGCAAAGATACTGGTTATGACGTCTCGATAGTCCGCCTTATCGCCGTTCGGGAAGGAAACGAGCCTACCTTGATGAACCATCTGGTCCGCCTGCTCGTCTCACAAGGTTCGCTGCCCCGCAAGCGGGTGCTGGCCACGGCGCTGTTGTCGGGACTGAGCGGCGCCTCGGTGCTGGCGATCGTCAATGTCGCGGCCCGCAAGATCGCCGAGTCCGGTCAGGCCCATGTCGACTGGCTGCTGGCCGTCGGCTTCGTCGTCTGCATCCTGGCCTATGGCGTATCCGAGGTGTTCCTGGTTTCCCGTGTTTGCGCGGCGATCGAAGGGCTGATCCATGAAATCCGCGCCAGACTGCTCGAACGGCTGGTCCGCGCCGATTTCGAAAAGGTCGAACGGGTCGGCCGCGCGGTCTTCTACGAAAGCATCACCCAGGCGACGCAGGTGATTTCCCAGAATTCCCAGTTTCTGGCCCTGGCTCTTCGCGCCAGCGTCATGGTGGTCGCTATCTTTGGTTATATCGGCTTCGTCTCGTTCATCGCATTCGTCCTGGTGGCGCTGGCGACGGTGATCGGCGGCTTTATCTTCCGGCGCGCCGGCCAGAGGCTGGCATTGGGCTTCGACAGCATGATGAACGAGGAGCGGCGTCTGTTCGAAGGCCTGGACGACCTGCTCGACGGTTTCAAGGAAGTGCGTCTCAGCAGCGCCCGAAGCGGCGACCTGGACGGCGCGTTCTCCACCATCTCGCATTCCGTCACCGAAATCCGCACCGATGTCCAGATTCTCGCCATCCAGCAATTTCTCCTGGGTCAGGTGGTGCTTTATTTCCTGTTGGCCACCGTCGTCTTCGTGGTGCCCCTCTATTCGGACGATTTTCGGGCCCATGTCGTACAGGTTACGACCTCCGTCCTGTTCATGACCGGGGCGCTCGGCGGCCTCATCCAGACCATGCCGATGCTCACCGCCTCCGAACAGGCCGCGGAACGGATGCTGCAGCTGGATGCGTCGCTCAAGACGATGGAGGAGCCCGGCGAAGCGGAGGGAGCGTCCCCGCTTGCCAGCTTTGGCGAAATCACCCTGCGGGCCGTCAGCTACGCCTATCCGGCGCCGGACGGCGAGAAGGCCTTCGCCTTGGGGCCGGTCGACCTGTCGTTGCGCCGCGGCGAAATCGTCTTCGTGACCGGCGGCAACGGGTCCGGCAAATCGACGCTGATCAAGCTGCTGACCGGCTTGATTCCTCCGCAGGCCGGCACCATCCAGATCGACGGCGTGCCGCTCGGTCCACGCACGCGCCACGCCTTTCGCGATCTGATCAGCACGGTCTTTTCCGACTTTCATCTGTTCCCCCGCCTTTACGGGGCGGCTCCGCAGGCGATGGCCGATGCCCAATCCCTGCTGGCCTGGTTCGAAATCGACGGCGTGACCCGGCTCAAGGGCGACCGTTTCGAGCATCTCGATCTTTCGGCCGGCCAGCGCAAACGGCTGGCGCTGATCGCGGCGCTGCTCGAGGCGCGGCCATTGCTGGTGCTCGACGAGTGGGCGGCCGATCAGGATCCGTATTTCCGACGCAAGTTTTACCGCGAAATCCTGCCCGAGTTGAAGGCGCGCGGGATAACGACGGTCGCGGTCACCCACGACGATGCCTATTTCGATGTCGCCGATCGCCGCTTCCGTCTCGATGAAGGCCGGCTGACCGAATATACCCACGCTCAGGGAGAGACCGGCTAAGTGGAACTGCTTGCGATTCTCCGCCGCGAATCCGCCATCGACCCGCGTCCCCTGATCGGCTTGACGCTGCTGGGGGCGCTGTCGACCACGATCGTCCTCGCCCTGATCACCTTCGGCGCGGAGGCGGCGCAAAAGAGCGAGGGCACCTTCTACATGGTCGTCATGTTCCTGGCGGCTGTCGGCCTCTTCGTCCTGTCGCAGAAGGCGGTGATGGCCTCCATGGCCCGGGAGGCCGAGGAAATCATCCGGCGCATCCGCTCCCGCCTGTTTCAAGCCGTGCGCCTGGCGGACTATATCGTCGTCGACGCTCTCGGCCGGGCGACCCTCCATACGGCATTGGCCCAGGAAACGCAGGGGCTGTCGCGAACCGTCACCCTGCTCGCCATCGCCGCCCAGCAGGCGGTCACCCTGGTGCTCGTCGCCTTGTTTCTCGCCTGGCTGTCGCTTCCGGCCTTCGCCATCGCCGTCACCTTCGGCGGGCTTGCCGTGGTCGTCCATATCCGGCTGTCGCGCCAGATGCACGGCACGACAGCGCAGGCCGCGGCCGATGAAAAGAAGGTCTTCGAAGGCCTGGAGCATCTGCTGAACGGTTTCAAGGAGGTCCGGATCAATTCGGCGCTCGCCGCCGGTCTCCTCGCCGAGACGATCGCCTTCTCCGACGACGTGCGGAAGACGAAAAGCCGGGCAAAATTCGGCTGGGCCGTCGCCTTCATGCTGATCCAGGTGATGTTTTATTGCTTGATCGGTCTCATGGTCTTCGTCGTTCCGTTGTTCGACGACGGTTTTGCCAAGGTGGCCGTCGAAGCGACGACGGTCGCATTGTTCATGATCGGCCCCATCGCCACCATCGCCCAGGCGATTCCCTCGGTGGACGAAACCGAGGCGGCGCTGACGCGCCTTCACGTTCTTGAAGACCGTCTGACCAGGGCCGCCGCGTCGAACGAGCCGGAGGATACGTTGCCGCTCGACGAGCCGATCCGCGAAATCGCCCTTCGCGGGATATCCTTCACCTACCGTGAAGCGGACGGATCGCCCGGTTTCACCGTGGGCCCCCTGGATGCCGCCTTTCGCGCCGGCGAATGCGTGTTTATCGCCGGCGGAAACGGATCCGGAAAGTCGACGATGCTCCGGCTGCTGACCGGGCTTTTGCGTCCCGACGGCGGCACCATGGAAATCAACGGCCGGGCGTTGCTGCCGGGCCAACGCCAGGCCTACCGGGATTGCATCGCCACGGTTTTCTCGGACTATCATCTGTTCCGCCGCCTTTACGGCATCGGCCCGGTGGACCCGGAACGCGCCGCGGCGCTTTTGAGAAAATTCGAAATCGAGGAAAAGGTCGCCGTGCGCGACGGCGGTTTCACCACGGTCGATCTCTCGAGCGGTCAGCGGAAGAGGTTGGCCCTGATGGCGGCCGAACTGGAAGACAAACCGATCCTGATCCTGGATGAATGGGCCGCCGATCAGGATCCCGAATTCCGCAGGAAGTTCTATGAGGAAATCCTTCCGGGATTGTGCCGGCCCGACCGCACCATCATTTGCGTCACCCATGACGAGCGCTATTTCGCGACGGCCGATCGGATGATCGATATGAGCGAGGGGCGTCTGCGCGCCGCATCGCCTCATTCAGAAGGATCCGCCGTTTCCACCCCACCCCATCAAGGGAAAGCAGAAGACTAAGGGTTCGTTCAGAAATAACTGCGTCATTGCTTCGCCTAAAGGCTCGCAATGACGAAGAAGAAAACGAAGCCGTTATTCATCAACAGGCCTGAGGGTCCGGGACGAAACAAGAGATGCGATTTGTCCCGGAGCTTAAGATTTCATACGACGCCTCCGCTCACCGCGCAGGCTCAGGCGCCGCTCGGTGCTCAAGGGCCCGTTAAGAGATTTTAGTCCGTCATTGCGCGTTGCGCACCGACCGAGGTCGACCCTCCTGGGTGAAAATGCCGTCACTGCGAGCGCAGCGAAGCAGTCCAGGACAGCCTGGCACTCTGGATTGCCGCGTCGCTTCGCTCCTCGCAATGACGGCGTTTTCGTGGAGCCTTTAGGAGTGGCAATCCAGGGGCCTCCCCTTTGTTGCTGGATTGCTTCGCTTGCGCTGGGAAGAAAAGAGGCAGTGGCACCGGCGTCCCTGCCGGTGGATAAGGACTCCGCCGCGCAGCGGCGGACACCGGCACTTAAGGCCGGTGCCACTTTTCCTTATTCTTCCAGGGCGGGTCGGCCGCTGGCCGATGCCGAACTCGCGATGACGCGGTTATTGTTTAACGGGCACTAAACTCCCTCCCCCTCGTGGGGAGGGCAGGGGGACTGCCCGGCGAACACCTGCCCGGACCAGGCGGAGCTACCGGCGGGAACTCGGCTGGCTTTCCGATAAAGTGGCGAAATGGGCGCGGATCGACTCCGCGCTGAATTGCAGCGCGGTGCCGCCCGTTTCGAAATGAAGGATGAAGGCGCGCCCGATGGTCCGGGTCAAAGCGGCCGCGGTGGCCGAAGAGATCATGCCGCCGACGAAGTTTGCTCCCGGCAGCCATTTGGCCAAGGCGACGGCCGTCGCCGATCCGACGCCCGATAGCCCCATTCCCGCCGCGAAGGCGGCGACGAAGGCGCGCGCACGGTCACGCTTCAATCGCTCCCCATAAATCCCGGCGACCCGCTGGATCATCACGACGATCGTCGTCGTCACGCTCAGCGCGTCGAAGAACGGTAGAGGCAACAGGCCGCCGACGGCCGAGTAGGTGGCAAAGCGTTCCACCGCTTCACGCGCATGGGCGCGGCGCAATTCGCTCTGCAACGCGGCCTTCGGCTCGACGGCCGATGCCGCCGGGGGAGACGCCTCCGCCGTCGCCGCGACGGCGGGGTTTGCCGGGTCATCGGATTGGCGCTGGAGTCCGTCCGATGTTTCGGCGGTCGACTTCGGCGGCTTCTTCATGCCATTTCCTCGTTGGCCAGATGTTGTGGGGCACGGTCACGCCGCAGGATATAATGAATGGCGTCGAATTTCGATCGAATGCCGCGGATTTCCGGTTCGGTTCCGGCGGAACGGAGCAGCGTCCGGCAACCATCGAGCCCTCGATTTCGGCGATGAGACGGTAATCTCTTCCGGCGGATGTCGCCGGCGCACATCTTATGGATGGCATCGGGGGCCCCCCGAAAGTCTATACTCCGTCAATTGAAAACGAATTGACGCCGAATTGCCGTATCCTTATGGTGCCAGGATAGACCGAGAGCACGGATTCAAAGCGAGTTCAAGCAGCGACCCGAAGGGGATTCACCCATGTTCGCCGTCATAATCCTGCTTTATTTGGTGGCTTGTTTCGTTACCGGCTTTATGGGACGCCATACCGTCTTTGGATTTACCGGCCATTTTTTTCTGTCGATTCTGATTACACCGATCATAGACTTTCTTATCCAGGCGGTCAGCCGCCCGGAACGGGAACTCCGCCAGCGGCTTGAAAAGGCCAGGAAATAATTCGGCGAAATCAAGCCGCGGACAAGGGGCGCGCGCAGGGTTGAACGGCGTGCGCGCGGGGGCGAAATGGCTGAGGGGACTGTGAATGCATCCGAGCGGGAAATCGAGGCGACTCCGCCGAGGCGTCGGCTGCTCGTCCGCGCCATAGCCGATTTGGGCCTGGCTTTTCGCCGAAATTCGATCAGCGCCTACGCTTTCAGCCTCGGCGCCCTCTTGCTGCTGATGGTGCTGGCGCCGAAAATCTTCGTCAATATTCCCGCCGGCAATGTCGGCGTGCTGTGGCTGCGTTTTGGCGGCACGGTCACCGATGGTCATCTCGGTGAAGGCATCCATACGATTTTCCCGTGGAATGAGGTCTATATCTACGATGCCCGTCTGCAAAATCGGGCCCGCGTTTACGACACGATTTCCTCCAATGGTCTGGGAATGCAGGTCGATATCGTCATTCGCTACCGCATCAATTCCGCTGCCGTCGGTTCGCTGCACCAACTGGTCGGCCCGCATTACGACGAGGTTCTGGTCTTTCCGGAAATCGGGGCGCAAGCCCGCGAGTTGATTTCCCGTTATACCCCCGAGCAGCTTTATTCCGAGACGAGGGGCTTCATTCAGGCCCAAATTCTGCAGCGCATGGTGACCCGGCTTGGCGGCTCGCCGAGCAATCAGGGCGTACGCGGCCAACTGGTCGATGTGGAGGACGTTCTCATCCGAAGTATCAGTTTGCCGCCCCTGGTGAAGGACGCCATCGAGCGCAAGGCCGAGCAGTATCAAGCCATGCTGGAATATGATTTCCGTATCGAACGGGAAAAAAAGGAGCGGGAACGCAAGAAGATCGAAGCCGAGGGCGTTCGGGAATTCCAAGATACGGTTGCGCGGACGATTACGCCGGAATATCTGCGTCTGCGCGGCATCGAGGCGACTATGTCCCTGGCCACCTCGCCCAACGCCAAGGTCATCATTATCGGCGGCAAGGACGGCCTGCCGCTGATCCTCAAT
Source organism: Rhodospirillales bacterium (assembly GCA_015654615.1). Taxonomy (GTDB): domain Bacteria; phylum Pseudomonadota; class Alphaproteobacteria; order Rhodospirillales; family Magnetospirillaceae; genus Telmatospirillum. Next base: position 4,356 of record JAATGN010000158.1, on the reverse strand, counting down.
ACCGGCGACGAGGCGGCCGGTTCGGCGGCCGGCGTCACCGACGCCAAGACCGCCGATCCGGCGACGGCATCGACCGCGCCGCCGCCGCCCAATGCGCGTCTCGGGGATACGACGCCGCAGAATGCCATCGCTCCCATTGATCGTTCCCTCAGGAGCCCGGGGCGACCGCCGGCGCCGCCAAAGTCTCCGGCGCCCTCGGCATCTGCGGCGAACCCGGCGGGTCTCCCGGATCAAGCGGCGGAGCCGCCACCGTCGCCAGCCGCTCAGGCGGAATCGGCGAACAGGCCCGCGTCCAAGGAACTTGACCTGATCGATCACGTCAAGTCCCTCGTACCGGCCGCGCCGGACTCCGGCAAGCCCTGAAGCGCCCGGTACGGGCGCCCCCCCCCCTCCTTGGCCAAGTCGGGCGTTGGCGCCTGTAAAGGTCGACCGTTTCGTCCTCGCCGAAGCGATGCGAAGGCACGGCAATCCGGGGCCGGCCCCGGTTGCCGGATTGATGGCCCGGTTATCGTTTTATCGGCCCTTATGCCGACCTGCAATGAGCTGGACTCATTGCAGGTTCGATCGGCGCAGGCTGGTATTCCGTCCGGGCTGACGACCGTAGCGTTCCCAAATCCCGCCCGCCTCCGGATCTAAAATGACCGCAGTCAGATTCTTTAGTCCGTGACTGAAGTCGGCGACTATGATATCTAAGATGAAACGGCAGCAAAAGCCACAGTCGCGCATCAGCCGTGCCCGGACTCGTCAGCCGGCCCGCTGCCGCAAGGCACGCAATCTTGTTCCAGTGTTACCTGCCGACTGCAGGGGTTCGTTGCCGGGACAATTTTGTTTTCAGGTAGGGGAAAGAGAAATGTTGAAAGGAAAGAATGCCCTGATAACTGGGTCGACCAGTGGGATGGGACTGGCCACGGCGAAGGCGCTGGCGAACGAAGGCTGCAATGTCATGATCAATGGCTTCGCCCCGCCCGGCGTGCCGGAGCGGTTGTGCAAGGAAATCAGCAGCGAGTCCGGCGTCAAGGTTCTCTATTCGAGCGCCGATCTGAGCAAACCCGAGGAAGCCCGCAAGATCGTCGCCGACGCCATCGAGGGACTGGGCAGCGTGGATATTCTGTTCAACAACGCCGGTCTGCAGTTCGTCGCACCGATAACCGAATTTCCGGACGACCGATGGGACTATCTGACGTCCGTGATGCTCGACAGCGTTTTCCATGCCACCAAAGCCGCCCTTCCCGGCATGATCTCCAGGGGGTGGGGGCGCATCATCAATACATCCTCCGTCCACGGCATCGTCGCCTCTCCCCACAAGCCGGCCTATATCGCGGCCAAGCACGGCGTGGCGGGATTGACCAAGGCGGTGGCCCTGGAGGTGGCGGAGGCCGGTGTCACCTGCAACGCCATCGGTCCGGGTCTGACGCTGACGGACGTCATCCTCAAGCAACTGCCCGCTCAGGCCAAGATCCACAATTGTTCGGAAGAGGAAGCTCTCAAGAAAGTCTTCCTGGCCCAAACGCCGACACGGCGAGCCATCGAACCGGAAGAAATCGCCGGAACGGTTGTCTTCCTCTGCAGCGAAGCGGCGAAATCCATCACCGGAACGATGATCATGATCGATGGCGGGTATACGGCCCGCTGACGATGCGACCACATCGTGTAATGAAAATCAGAATAACAGCCCATAATATTACATGATGCACAAATAAAAATAATAATAAATAACAATTATTTGGCACGCCATCCATGATGTTCGATCGTGGTCGGTGTAGCACAAATAAAATGGAGGAGGTTCGTCATGAGTGCATTGATATGTTTTGCGTCGCTCGCCCTTCTTATGTTTGTTGCTTATCGAGGGTTCAGCGTTATCCTGTTCGCGCCTATCGCGGCGTTGACGGCGGTTATTCTTACGGAACCATCCGCTATTCTTCCGGTCTATAGCGGACTATTCATGAATAAGATGGTGGTGTTTATCGAAAACTACTTCCCCATATTTTTGTTGGGGGCCGTCTTCGGTAAAGTTATCGAGATGTCGGGATTCGCCCAGTCGATCGTGGCGGCGGTCGTCAATATCGTCGGCAAAAAAAGGGCGATATTGTCGATCGTTATCGTCGGCGCGCTACTGACTTATGGCGGTGTGTCGCTATTCGTCGTGGTCTTCGCACTTTACCCATTCTCTGCGGAAATGTTTCGGGCTTGCGACATTCCAAAACGACTCATTCCGACCACTCTCATTCTTGGCGGCGCCACATTTACCATGGACTGCCTGCCGGGGACCCCGGCCATTACGAACATCATCCCGACCACGTTTTTTCATACCACGGCCTATGCGGCGCCGACCCTGGGATTTATCGGAGCCATTCTGATTTTCGGCGGCGGCATGATCTATCTGGAGTGGCGGAGCAAAACCCTGCAGGCGCGCGGGGAAGGCTATGGGACCGGCCATATCAATGAACCCGAGCATATCCCCGACGAAGGCCTGGTCAATCCCTGGCTTGCCATCAGCCCCCTGTTTCTTGTCGGTATCCTGAACCTGATCTTCACCAAGCTGCTGCCGGTGTGGTATCCGGCCACGATCGACGTGAAGCTGAATGCCCTGGCTCCGATGATCAGCGTGAAGCTCGCCAGCGTGCTCGCCGTGTGGTCCGTCGAGGTCGCCCTGTCGATCGCGATTTTGTTCGTCTGCATCACCGCCTTCAAGACGATCAAAGCGAAGTTTGCCGCGGGCAGCATGGCGGCGGTCAGCGGCGCCCTCCTGGCGACGATGAATACGGCTTCGGAATATGGTTACGGGTCGGTGATTGCCGCCTTGCCCGGTTTTCTGGTGATCCGCGATACGCTCTCGGCAATTCCCAACCCGTTGCTCAACGAGGCGGTGACCATCAATATTCTGGCCGGTGTCACCGGCTCGGCCTCCGGCGGCATGGGCATCGCCCTGGCGGCCATGGCCGACTCTTTCATCGCCGCCGCCAACGCCAGCGGCATTCCGCTCGAAGTGCTGCACCGCGTTGCGGCGATGGCCAGCGGCGGCATGGATTCCCTGCCGCACAACGGTGCGGTCATCACCTTCATGGCGATCTGTGGATTGACCCATCGGCAGTCCTATCCGGACATATTCGGGCTCGTCGTAATCAAGACGATCGTGGCGTTCATGGTCATCGGCATCTACTACGCAACGGGTCTCGTCTGAACGCATATGACAAGAACCGCCCAGTGTATCGCCTTTGTCGGCGAGCCATAAAGTAAAGCGCGAGGTGAAAAGTGACAAAACTGGTAATTACCGCCGCGGTAACTGGAGCAACGCATGTGCCCAGCCTATCGCCATACTTCCCGTCCACCCCGGAGCAAATCATCGAAGACGCTGTCGGTGCGGCCGAAGCGGGCGCGGCGGTGGTCCATATTCACGCGCGCGACCCCAAGGATGGGCGTCCGAGCAGTGATATTCGGTTATTCCAGCAGCTTATCGAGGAAATAAGCAGCCGCTGCGACGCGGCAATCTGCGTCACGACGGGTGGCAGCACGGCAATGAGCCTGGAGGAAAGGGTAAAGCCTATCGGCATATTGAAACCGGAGCTTGCCTCTCTCAATTCGGGTTCCCTGAATTTCGCCTTCCATTTGCTGGCGGGGAAACTGAAGGATCCCAAATTCGATTGGGAAGTCCCCTATCTTCTGGCAACCGAGGATCTGGTCTTCGCAAACACGTTCAAGAACGTGAAAATATTCGCCAAGGCGATGTATGAGGTCGGAACGACGCCCGAGCTGGAAGTTTACGATGTCGGGATGATCAACAATATCAAGCATCTCATCGATGTCGGCGCCCTTCGGGCTCCGGTCTATATGCAGTTCGTCCTGGGGATTCTCGGCGGCCTGCCGGCCACTCCCGAGAATCTGGTCTTCATGGTCGAGACCGCCCGCAAGACGCTTGGCGACGGCAATTTCGTCTGGTCGTGCGCGGCGGCCGGAAAGGCGCAATTGCCGATGGCATGCGTCGGGATGTCCATGGGCGGCAATGTCCGGGTCGGTCTGGAAGACAACCTCTATATCGGCCCCGGCCAATTGGCGAAAAGCAGCGGGGAACAGGTGGGGGCCGTGGTCCGCATCGCCAGGGAATTGAGCTTGGAGATTGCGACACCCGCGGAGGCTCGGCAGATCCTCGGGCTCAGGGGAAAAGCCGGCGGTGATCTCGCCGTCTAGTGGAACGCTTCGTTTAAAACGAAGCGTTCCACTAAACCACCATGGGAGATCCCCCGGCTCTGCCGGGGAGGCAGCAAAAGTTTGACGTATCCTGGAGTATAAAGCCGGGTGTCCATCGACGAAACTCCGCCTCGTGAGCCGCCAAAGCACACGAATGGGAATTCCATCGAT
>JAATGN010000447.1 GCA_015654615.1 Rhodospirillales bacterium | reverse complement strand
GGTGGCGGGTTATGCGCTGGGCGGCGGCTGCGAGGTGGCGATGATGTGCGATTTCATCCTGGCCGCCGACACCGCCAAATTCGGCCAGCCGGAAATCACCTTGGGGATCATCCCCGGAGCCGGCGGCACCCAGCGCCTGACCCGTTTCGTCGGCAAGTCCAAGGCCATGGAGATGGTGCTCACCGGGCGCACGATGGACGCCGTGGAAGCCGAGCGGGCCGGATTGGTCAGCCGCGTCGTGCCGGCCGGCGAACTGCTGGAAGAGGCCCTGAAGGTGGCCGAGCGGATCGCGGCGATGGGGCGGGTGGCGGTGCTGGTCGCCAAGGAAGCGGTCAACCGGGCCTATGAGACCACCCTGGCCGAAGGCGTCCATTTCGAACGCCGCCTGTTCCATGCCCTGTTCGCCACCGAAGACCAAAAGGAAGGCATGGCGGCCTTCGCCGAAAAGCGGCAGCCGAATTTCAAAAATAGATAGATTCTCTCCCTTGACGCCGACCCGGCAGCCGCCTTATAAACGCGCCTTCCGATTGCGTCCTATTTCTGCAATGAACAGGTTTTTGATCCATGGCTCACCATAAGTCGGCTAAAAAGCGCATCCGCCAGACCGAGCGTCGCACCGAGGTCAATCGTGCCCGCGTCAGCCGTATTCGCACCTTCGTGAAGAAGGTCGAGACGCTGATCGAGGGCGGCGACAAGGCCCTGGCCGCGGAAGCCCTGCGCGCCGCCGAGCCGGAACTGATGCGTGGCGTGCAAGCGGGTGTTCTTCCTCAGAACACCGCCTCCCGTAAAGTGTCGCGGCTCGTCGCCCGCATCAAGTCGCTGTAATTTTCGGGCGACTTCGCCCAATACGACAGCAAAGAACGGCCGCATTCGCCGAAATGGTGGGTGCGGCCTTTTTACGTCTTTTAAGTGAACGACAAAAAACGGAAAAAAAAATTCTGTTCGCCATTCGGTCACGTTGCGCCCTTGCGCAAGCATCGTTAGAGTCGCCTTTGGCATTGTTCGAAGACGGCGCCTTTCCGAAGTTTGGCGTTGACTCTTCACGATCTTCCAGGTCGTGAAATGGCGAAGAATTGTGTAAATTTTTACTTTATGTCCTGGCCGGGCGAGTTGTTTTCGACTCGTGATAAAGACTTAACAATTGCGTGTTTATTGCACCGCAAAATCACGGCCACGGGGGCTCTTGGGGCGGCTTGGGGACCATTGAGGCGATTGAGCCGTCCGGGTTCCGCGCTCGTTCGATTCTTCGGAACCGAGTGAGACGGATCCGGCATTTGTCGGATTGGGGAGCATAGAGCAGGTCGGAGCCAGAGGTGACGTTCACCATTCATCAAACGTTTGCCAGCGCTCCGTCCGTCATGCCGAGACAGTAAGGTGGGTTACTTGAACGACGATATGGTCCATGCCCAATGGAGTCGCGTCCGCGGCCGGTTGCGCGACGAATATGGCGAAGCCGCCTTCAAAAGCTGGCTCAACCCGCTGACCCTGGCCGAGGTTCGGGATGGTCAGGTGCGCATGTGCGTCCCGACCCGTTTCCTGCGCGATTGGGTGGCGACCCATTACGGGGACCGCATTCGCGCCTTGTGGTCGAAGGAAGACGCCACGATCAACGGTGTCGATATCGTCGTCCTGCCGACGACGACCAAGATGGCGCCGCGCGCCGCGCTGGCCGCCAAGGTCACGGCCGCCGCGGTCGCCACGGCGGCTCCGGCCCCTTGCGAACCGGCCAATATCAACGAGGAAATCGGCGCGGCCCTCGACCCGCGTTATACGTTCGACAATTTCGTCGTCGGCAAGCCGAACGAATTCGCCTATGCCGCCGCCCGGCGCGTCGCCGAATCCGACACGGTGTCCTTCAATCCGCTGTTCCTTTACGGCGGGGTCGGTCTCGGCAAGACCCATCTGATGCATGCGGTGGCCTGGCACATCCGGGAGCGCAATCCCAAGCGTTCGGTGATCTATCTGTCGGCCGAAAAATTCATGTACCGCTTCGTCCGGGCGCTCCGCTTCCAGGACACCATGGCGTTCAAGGAGCAATTCCGCTCGGTCGACGTCCTGATGATCGACGACGTGCAATTCATCGGCGGCAAGGATTCGACCCAGGAAGAGTTCTTCCACACCTTCAATTCCCTGGTCGACCAGGGCCGCCAGATCATCATCTCGGCCGACAAGTCGCCCTCCAGCCTGCAGGGGATGGAGGAACGCCTGCGCTCGCGGCTCGGCTGCGGCCTGGTCGCCGACATCCATGCGACGACCTACGAATTGCGTTTGGGCATCATCGGCGCCAAGGCGGAACAGATGGACGTCGACGTGCCGCGCAAGGTGTCCGAATTCCTGGCTCATAAGATCACCTCGAACGTCCGCGAACTGGAAGGGGCGCTCAACCGGGTGGTCGCCCATGCCCAACTGGTCGGCCGCGACATCACCTTGGAATCCACGCAGGAGGTGCTGCACGATCTGTTGCGCGCCAACGACCGGCGGATCACCATCGAGGAGATCCAGAAAAGGGTGGCCGAGCATTTCAATATCCGGCTGGCCGACATGCATTCGGCCCGCCGGGCCCGCCAGGTCGCCCGCCCGCGCCAGGTCGCCATGTATCTGGCCAAGCAGTTGACCTCGCGCTCGCTGCCCGAGATCGGCCGCAAATTCGGCGGCCGCGACCACACCACCGTGATGCATGCCGTGAAGAAGATCGAGGAACTGCGCACCGCGGACTCTAGTTT
>JAATGN010000458.1 GCA_015654615.1 Rhodospirillales bacterium | reverse complement strand
GGGTTGCTCTTTGTGGCCAGGGGCGGCCAAGAGTGGTAAATAAGGGTGGCCAAAACCCCTTATCTCCGATACTCAAAAACCAGTGCCCCCGCTACACCGGGGCCAAGAAAGCCCCGGATACGGGGGGGGGGGGGGCAGCGTCAACACCTTTAGAAACGGACTGCTTCAATGAGGCCGAGGCACGTAAGCCTCGGATACGATCACGATAGGTTTTGGCAAGATACCTCGTTCAACCGCTTCAATGAGGCCGAGGCACGTAAGCCTCGGATACCCCCTTCGATGGGTAATCCAGTTTCGTGCGCGATGTAGCTTCAATGAGGCCGAGGCACGTAAGCCTCGGATACTCGGCGAGATCTGTGGGAAGCTCGTCAAGCTCGTAGCGCTTCAATGAGGCCGAGGCACGTAAGCCTCGGATACCCTGGCATTCGTCGGTGCGGCTGGCGAACCCCTCCGTGGGCTTCAATGAGGCCGAGGCACGTAAGCCTCGGATACAGCCACCCTACAAGCCCCTGCATATCAAGGCAATCTTGCTGCGTTTTCGAATGGTGGTCCGCGAATGACGGGTCGGACCAGACAAGGCCCGCAGGCAATCATATTCACGATATCAAAGAGCCCACGATTCCAGCGGAAGACGAGGATTCGAGCGGGTGCGGGCTTTCGGACGTCACGGAACCGCTCGAAAGCGCCCGGCGAACACCAGCCACGGCCGGTCATGGTGATTCGCGACTCGGGATCGGCAGGTGATCCTACTATATGACGGTGGCGCGACGGTCGATTTTCGAGAACGTCTTGCCGATGCTCTCCATGACCAGTTCGATTTTGTCGGCCGGTCCGACATCGATCAGGAGAACATGGTCATCCCCATTCTTCACCAGTTCCCGTAATCGCGTCTCCAGTTCGGCCCGGCGCCGCCGCGACAGACGGCATTGGAAGACGGAAAGCTGAATCCATTCGCCATATCCATGCATGGCTTTGAAGACGCGGCGCCAGCGCTTCTGATCGGCGATGTCGTAGGTGACAATGAACAGGCGTTCGTCGCTCATCGAATTTGCCTCAACGCGGCAGATAATGCGGATAGCTCGGCAGTTCCCCCAGAAGAAACCGCGACAGCAGCCGGGCCTGGACCAGCAGCATCCGGCGCATGCTGACCTGATAGCCGAAGACGGGATGGGTGGTTTCCTGGGACAGGCGACGCTCGAAGGCTTCCACGAAGCGGCGGCGGCCGGCTTGGGTCAGGGCGGTTCCCGTCGCGGCCACGACGAAATCATGCGCCCCGACCTCGCCGGTATTGACCGCCGACAGCACCACCGAATCGGCGACGATGGACCGAAACGGCTCCATGATATCGAGGGCCAGGGCCGGTCGCCCATAGCGAGGCGCGTGGTAGAAGCCGCGATAGGGGTCGAGTCCGACGGAAGCCAGGGCAATTGTCAGATGCCGGGCCAGCATGGCATAGGCGAGCGACAGCATGGCATTGACGGGATCGGTCGGCGGACGGCGATTGCGGGCGTCGAAACGAAAGGACGCCAGATCGCCGCCCGGATCCTGTTTGTCGGCCGGCGACCTGATCAGACCGGCGAAGGCGCGGAAATAGATCGCGGCGGCATCTCCCTCGGTCCCTAGGAGCGCCGCCGTCGTCGCGGCGCCATCGGCGGATTTGCGGGCGGCGGCAAGGCGGTCGAGGACGAATTGTCGCGTGTCGGGTTCGCCTCGCCAATTCCGTCGCAAAATCGTCCGCTGGTTGGTGATCTTCGCCGCGACGAGCTCACGCGAAAATCGTAAACAGGATGCCGCATCGAAGCTCATGCGATATTGCGCCGTCCGCACCTCGACATTACGGTGGCCGACGCCGTGGGCGACCCCGCGAAACCATCCGCCGTGACTGTGGAAGGTCACCGGAATCTCGCGTTCGAGCAAAGCGGAGAGCGCGGGCGTGGTGATCGACACATTGCCGAACAGCGCCACGTCGGAAATATCGATGAAGCGGACCTGCGTTTCACCCTGCTCTTCATCGGTGATCTTGAGCGTTTCGCCTTCCTTGCCGATCCGCGCGTGCTGGGACTGGACGACGAGCGGCAGCGCCTCGTCCGGCGGAACGGCGATCGTCCGCGGGGCGAGCGACGAGCCGGTCAGGGCACGAACTTCGTCAGGCAAGCAGACGGTGACCAGAGCGCAGCGCGGACATTTCGGGCTGTCCTTGAGCGGCGGCGGGATACGGCTTTGAGAAACGGTCAGGCGCAATTCGGCGACCGCCGTCCGCGCCGCGGTGCGGAGCGCATCATCGAACGGGATGCGGACCCGTTCGCGGCTCTCGGCGTAATAGATCGCGCCCTCTTCGACATGGTAGCCGTTCTCTTCAAGCAGCAGGCCCTGGAGACAGACCTGGATACGCTCCGGGTCGTAGACGCCTTGCGCGACATGCGGGCGCCGGCCGCGTTTGTAGTCGATGGGCGTCACCACGCCGTCCTCGGCCTCCGCCACGTCGAGTTTGGCGATGACGCCGAGCATTGCCGAGGATAGCGTCAGCGAGCGGCTGACGATCTTGTCCGCCGCCGAGGCGTCTTCGGCTTCAAGCGCTTCCGGCGCCGGCAGCGGCGCGCTCGGCCGATCGACGCGCGCATGAAGGCGCCGACCTTCGACCGTGTCGCCCGTCTCCGACCATTCCCCTTGCGTCCACATGAGATAGGCGAGGCGCGGGCAATAGACGAACTCGTTCACCATCCGCGCCGGAACGAGCGGCGTATCGCCGGTTGCCGGCGGTGCGGGAAGATGGAGTTCGAATTGGTCATCGGACATGCGTGCGTTCCGCAACGGAGCCATCTGCCCAAACGAAGCGAATTGCGGACCGAGCGCTTCGGAAAGACGCCGGGCGGGCAATCGTGCTGACGACGGTATCATGCTCCGCGAAAGCTCATGCTTCAATGAGGCCGAGAGGAATCATCCGATAGGTTTTCGCCTTTGCCGGAGCGTTCCGGATGCATGCGAAAAGTTTTCCGCCATGGGATAGCCCGGGCCGGGGAACACCTGTAGAATACCGCCATGAGAAGGCAGGACGCGATCACGGCTCTGAAGGGGCAAGCCGAGGCTGTCAAGGCGCTCGGGGCGACGGCTTTGTATCTGTTCGGATCGACGGTTCGCGACGGAGCGACCACCTCCAGCGACCTCGATCTGTTCATTGAGTATGACCTCGACGGCCGCTTTTCTCTTGTCGAACTGGTCGGGATCAAGCAACTCCTGGAAAACCGCCTCGGAATCCCCGTCGATTTGACCACGCGGGATAGCCTCGATCCGCTTCTTCGGAATCGGATCGAGGCTTCTGCCGAACGAATCTTTTGATGGAGCGGCTCGTGCGCCCCGCGCTTCGGGCCATTCTCCAGGCGATCGACGGAATCGACGCCGCCACCCACGGGAAGACTCTCGGCGATTATGGCGAGGACTGGCTTCTCCGCCACGGCGTTCAACGTGGCATCGAGATCGTATCGGAAGCCGTCCGCCGCGTTCCACCGGAATTGCAGGCGACTCAGCCGCACATTCCTTGGACGCAGATCATGGGAATCGGCAATGTGCTGCGGCACGAATACCATCGGATTTCCGATACGATAATCTGGAATGTCGTGCAAGAGTATCTGCCGCCGCTGAAAGCCGCGGTGTTGGCGATCGAGGCGGGCTTAAAGGAAGATTTGTGATGAACCGGACCTGCGGTTCACCCTGCTTTTTCGTCGGTGGTCTTGAACGTTTCCCTTTTTGCGCCGGTTCGCGCATGCTGGGTCCGGACGACGAGCGGCAAGATTTCGAACGGTAATCGGCCGACGGGTGGATGACGAACCGGTCGGGGGGGGGCGAGCCTCATCAGGTAAAGAGACGGTCACCAGCACACAGTATCATGTTCCGCGTTCAATCAGGCCGACAGGAACAGCCGACATCTTTTTGCTCTTGCCGGGCACCTCCTGATGCGCGCGAAAAGTTCTTCGCCATGGGGTAGCCCGGGCCGGGGGACACCTGTAGAATGCCGCCATGAGAAGGCGGGACACGATCACAGCGCTGAAGGGGCAGACCGAGGCTGTCAAGGCGTTCGGGGCGATGGCTTCGTCTCCGTTCGGATCGAAACTGCGGCGCTATTGTTTTTAGATTGATCGGTGAGATTGTTGGTGGCCAATGCAACCAAAAGGGACCGTGACATGCCCGAAGACGAGGTGCTGACGATTCTTCGTCGCCTTGAGCCGACGCTTGCCACGGTCCAAACCGATCTGACGGATATCAAAGCCGAACAGCGGCGCCAGGGCGAACGCCTTGCCAATCTCGAAGGCCGGGTTTCCCAGATGCCCACTCTGTGGACGCTGGCGGCCCTGATCGTGGCTATCTTCGGCTTCGCCTTTGTCTTGTTGCGTTTCGCCGCGCCGGGCAGTCACTGAACGAGCGGCCGCGGCGTTCGT
>JAATGN010000282.1 GCA_015654615.1 Rhodospirillales bacterium | reverse complement strand
TAGGCCTGGGTGGAATTGAGGACGGAGCCTCTGTAGTCGACATAACCGACACCGGCCCGGAAGACGACGCCCGGACCCGCGGCATAGGCGGCGCCGAAGTCGTAGACATCGGTGCTGTCGGCTTTGCCGGTACCGTTCAGACCCTTGATGCTCTTGGTGTTGTCATGGAACATGGCGGCGCTGACCGAATAGGGACCGGTCGTGTAGCTGAGGCCCAGCGTGTAGGTGTTGCCGGCATAAGCTCCCGCTTGAGCCAATGCCGCTGGTGTCGTACCTGCGGCGTTAGCTGCGCTGACGCCTTGGCCAACGAGCGCAGCGCTGACGGCCGCGTTCGAAGCGAGGGTATTCAACGTGGCGTCGCCGGGAACATCGCGGATCAACGACGAGCCGCCGAGGGTGAAGCCGGCATAGGACAGCTGCAAGCCCTGCTGATAGATCCGCATATTGACGATATTGGCCTGGACGAGGGTGGCGTCGGCCTTCACCCCGACACCCATCACAGTGTTGGAGAAGGCCAAGCCGCCGCCGTAGGCGTCGCCGCCGAAGTCGGCGCCGTTGATCTGCCCGTTTCCAGAGAAAAGAGCATTGTCAATCGACGTGGCGGGCGTCCCGGAGCCCGAACCGAGCGAGGACGACATGGTCGGGACATAGGTGAAGGCGGCGGCCAGACCATGGAAGGACGGCGACACATAGGTGATCTTGTTGCCGCGGTCGTCCCAGCGGCTGTCGTTGTCCAGCGTCAGATTGCGATGGTTGGAGGGCCCGACCATCCAATAGTAGAAGTAGCCGTCGCCGATCGGCGAGAGCGGGCTGACGTCCGGAGCGCTGGTGTGGACGATGTAGGTGGCGTCTTCGCGTTCGCCGAGGATCAGCGAGCCGGCCTGGGTGCCGATGGTGACGAAAGCCCGCTTGAGGGCGATGTCGCCGGCGCATTTGGAGGTCGGAGCGGCAGCGGTGAAGTCCGAGGCGGTCTTGCCGCAAGAGCCGTTGACGCTGCGGCTCTGGCTGCCGGAATAACCGTAGAGGTCCCACTGGGCGGCGACGGTGATGCCATTGTCGAGGGTGGTATTGCCCTTGATGGTGATGGTGCCGTCATCCTGCTCGTGGAACTTGTTGACATGGGTCGTTGCCGGGGCCGAGCTCGAGTTCAGCTTCGAGTTGTCGACATAGCCGAAATTCTCGACGATGGTGCCGGAAAGGCCCAACTTGATCGGCTCGGCGGCCTGTGCGGAAATGGCGCCGAAAGCAAGCAGAGCGCTGCTGGCGAGAAGAACCTTCTTCATTTTATCTCCTGTCCCAACGTAGGGGCATACCCGAGGGTCCCCCGGATAAAATTGAGGAATTAACGTCGTCAAGAAGACATTGCTGCGAGCTCAAGTCAACGCGTCGTGGCCGCCCTTGTGATAAATCACGCGCACTGTTGCATCAAAGACACGATAATTGTCTGGTGGCCTGACCGCAAAGTGACAGACCAATGACAGACGCCGAGCCCTTCTCTAAAGACGGTCTTGGTCCTTATCGGTGCCTGTGGTACGAGAAAGGGTTGCGGCGGCGGATCCATCGGATGAGCCAGGTCGCGGACCGCAATGACAAGGCCGGAAGAGGGTATCTCGATGAACAGGAAGATGTGGACGGCGCTGGTACTGGCCGCCACCACGGTGGCTCTCGCCGCCTGCAGCCAATTTCAATCCACCTATCCCGACAAGCATCCGGGCGACGACAGCCCGACCTGGGGAAACCAGGAGAGACCCGGCATGTTCGGCGAGGGTGGGTTGAGCCTGTTCGGCGGAGGGTCGAAGAAAAAGGACGAGGAGGCCGGCACCGGCCTCGGCGTCAATGCCTATTTGTGGCGCGCCAGTCTCGATACCCTGGCCTTCATGCCGCTGACCTCGGCCGATCCTTTCGGCGGCGTCATCATCACCGATTGGTACGCCCCGCCGGAAAGCCCGACGGAACGATTCAAGATGTCGGTCTTCATCATGGACCGCACGCTGCGGGCCGACGGCCTGCATGTCTCGGTGTTCCGCCAGGTGCAGACCTCGAGCGGCGACTGGGCGGATTCCAATGTCGATCAGAAAACCGCGGTCGACGTGGAAAATGCCATTCTGACGCGGGCCCGCGAGATGCGTTCGGCCAGCGTCGCCGCCCAAAAGAACTGACGGACCCGTCCGCCTTTTGAGCAAAGCCCCCGCCCCGCCGGAGGGGGCCGTTTCACCGATGGTTGCCCGCACGTTTTCGCGGGCTGATTCGTTTTTATAGAAGATGGTCATGAATCCGCGCAGCGAAGAGCGCTACAACGTCCGGGAAACCGAAGCCAAATGGCAAGCGGTTTGGGAAGAGCGGCAGAGTTTCCGCGCCCGTGAAGACGATCCCCGGCCCAAGTACTATGTCCTGGAGATGTTTCCCTACCCATCGGGGCGCATCCATATGGGCCATGTCCGCAACTATACCCTGGGCGACGTGGTGGCCCGCTACAAGCGGGCCCGCGGCTATTCGGTGCTTCATCCCATGGGTTGGGATGCCTTCGGCCTGCCGGCCGAGAATGCCGCGATCGAGCGCGGCGTGCATCCGGCCGTCTGGACCCGCGAAAACATCGCCGCCATGCGCGCCCAATTGAAATCGATGGGCCTGTCCTATGATTGGACGCGGGAACTGGCCACCTGCGAGCCGGATTATTATCGCCACGAACAGAAAATGTTTCTGGATTTTCTCGATGCCGGACTGGTCTATCGCAAGGAATCCTGGGTCAATTGGGATCCGGCCGAACATACCGTGCTGGCCAATGAGCAGGTCATCGACGGGCGCGGCTGGCGCTCCGGAGCCTTGGTGGAAAAACGTCTGCTGAGCCAATGGTTCCTGAAGATCACCGCCTTCGCCGAGGATTTGCTGACGGGCCTGGACCAGCTCGACCGTTGGCCGGAACGGGTTCGGCTGATGCAGGAAAACTGGATCGGCCGCTCGGAGGGATTGCGTCTGTCCTTCGAACTGGTCGAGCGCGCCGATCGCCTCGAGATCTATACCACGCGGCCCGATACCTTGTTCGGCGCCTCCTTCTGCGCCATCGCCGCCAACCATCCGCTGGCCGGGGAATTGGCCGAATCCAACCCGGACCTCGCCTCGTTCATCGCCGAATGCAATCGCATGGGGACCAGCGAGGCGGCCCTGGAAACGGCGGAGAAGAAGGGCTTTCCCACCGGCCTCAAGGCCCGCAACCCGCTGGCCGAAGGCCAGGAATTGCCGGTCTATGTGGCGAATTTCGTCCTGATGGACTATGGCACCGGCGCCATCTTCGGCTGCCCGGCCCATGACCAGCGCGATCTCGATTTCGCCCGCAAATATGGTCTGCCGGTCACGCCGGTGGTGGCGCCGAGGGACGTCGACCCGGCCGGCGTCACCGTCGGCGCCGAGGCCTATGCCGAAGACGGCGTGATGATCAATTCCGGCCCCTTGAACGGTCTGGACGTGGCCACCGCCAAGGCCAAGGTCATCGATCTGATGGAGGATCGCGGCGTCGGCCAGCGCGCCGTCAATTACCGCCTGCGCGATTGGGGGGTTTCGCGGCAACGCTACTGGGGTTGCCCGATCCCGATCATCCATTGCCCCGACTGCGGCGTGGTGCCGGTTCCGGCGGCGGAACTGCCGGTGACCCTGCCCGAAGACGTGACGTTCGACAAGCCGGGCAATCCGCTCGATCATCATCCCAGCTGGAAGCATGTGGCTTGTCCGAAATGCGGGCATGCCGCCCGCCGCGAGACCGATACCTTCGATACCTTCTTCGAATCGTCCTGGTATTTCGCCCGCTTCTGCTCGCCCGGCGAGACCGGGCGCGGTTTCACCCGCGCCGCCGCCGATCATTGGCTGCCGGTCGATCAATATATCGGCGGCATCGAACATGCCGTGCTGCATCTCCTCTATTCGCGATTCTTTACCCGCGCGCTCCGGACTTGCGGCTATCTGAATGTCGAGGAACCCTTCGCCGGCCTGTTGACCCAGGGAATGATTTGTCACGAAACCTATAGGGACGCCGACGGCCACTGGCTGCTTCCCACCGACGTCGACAAACAATCCGATGGTTCCGCCACCGAAATAAACGGCGGGCGCCCCGTGGTCGTGGGCCGCTCCGAAAAAATGAGCAAGTCGAAGAAGAATGTCGTCGACCCGGCCGGAATCATCGGGACTTACGGCGCCGACACGGCGCGCCTGTTCATGCTCTCGGACAGTCCGCCGGAACGCGATCTCGACTGGACCGACGCCGGCGTCGACGGAGCCTTCCGCTACGTCAACCGGCTGTGGCGCATGGTCGTCGACCCGGGTATCGCCCTGCCCGCCCCCGGGGCCGCGGCGCCGGGGGCGTTCGGCCCGGCCGCGAAAAAGGTCCGGCAGCAGACGCACAAGACGATTGCCTTGGTGGGCGACGACCTCGATCGCTTTCACTTCAACAAGGCGGTGGCCCGTATCCGGGAATTGAGCAATGCCCTGGCCGAATTTCCCGCCACCGAGGCCGGTGCCGGCTGGGTCTTGCGCGAAGGCCTGGAAACGCTGGTCCGCCTGATCGGCCCGATGATGCCGCACCTCGGCGAGGAGTTGTGGTCCGAACTCGGGCATGGCGACCTGCTGGTCGAGAGCGGCTGGCCCGAAGCCGACCCGTCCTTGCTGGTCGAAGACAGCGTGACGATGGCCGTTCAGGTCAATGGAAAGCTGAAGGGAACGCTGGAATTGGCCAAGGATACCGACAACAGCACGGCCGAAGCCGCCGCCCTGGCCCTGCCCGGCGTGGCGGCCCTGCTGGGCGGCAAACCGCCGCGCAAGGTCATCGTCGTTCCCAACAGGATCGTCAATGTGGTGGTCTAGAAAGCTCGCGATCCTTCTTGCTTGCCTGTTGCCCCTGGCCCTGGCATCCTGCGGTTTCCGGCCGCTTTATGGAAAAAATTCCTATAATTCGTCGGTTCTGGACGAACTGGCCAGCATTGACGTGGCGCCACTGCCGGATCGCGGCGGGCAGCTGATCCACAATGCCCTGCTGACCGACCTCAATCCGCGCGGCGAAGCGGCCAAGCCGCGTTACGCCCTTGCAGTCCTTTCCAACCTCAGCGAAACACAGCAGGCGCTCCGCACCGACGATACGGCGACCCGCAATTTGATGACCTACAGCGTCTCTTTCCGGCTTTTCGAGGGTAAGGCCAATATCCTGGCCGGATCCTTCACCCAGATGTTCAGTTACGATTTCCTCGAAGAGCATTATGCCAATATCTCGGCCGCCGAAGACATCCACCGCCGCGCCGCGCAGTCCATTGCCGACGAAATCCGCAACCGGCTGGCCGCCTATTTCATCAAAGCCGCCGAAATAAAAGCGCAAAGCACCAAAAAATGAAGCTCGCCGGCAATCGCATCGAGGGCTTCCTGAAGGCACCCGATGCGGCGGTTCGCGTCGTGCTGATTTACGGTCCGGACGCCGGGCTGGTCAAGGAACGGCTGATCCGCTTGACCCGAGGCGTCTGTCCGGACGCCAATGACCCCTTCCGCGTCACCGATCTGACCCCCGCCCGTCTGAAGGACGATCCGGCGCTTTTGTCCGACGAGGCGGCCGCCATTGCCATGACGGGCGGCCGGCGCGTCGTCCGCTTGCGCGATGCCGCGGACGGAACGACGCCGGTCGTTTCATCCTTCCTCGCCGACCCCTCGGGCGACGCGCTGGTGCTGATCGAGGCCGGCGAATTGGGACCGCGCTCCAGTTTGCGAAAATTGATCGAGGGCGCCGACAATGCCGCCGCCCTTCCCTGCTATGCCGATGAAGGCGGCAGTCTGGAAGCGGTCATTCATGAAAGTCTGCGGGCGCAGGGATTGACCGCCGAGCCGGACGCCATCGCCTGGCTGAGCGATCATTTGGGCGGCGACCGCTTGCTCACCCGGTCGGAGCTGGAGAAATTATCGCTTTATATGAACGGCGGCGGACGGGTCCGTCTGGCCGACGCGGCGGCCTGCATCGGCGACACCGCGGCGCTGTCGCTCGACGATCTGGCCATGGCCTGCGCCGAAGGCGATCATCGGACGGCGCAACGGATTCTCGAGCGTCTGTATCGCGAAGGCACCTCAGCGATCGCCGTGCTGCGCAGCCTGCAGCGGCATTTCCAGCGTCTGCATCTGGCGGCCGGTGCGATGGGCCAGGGCAAAAGCCCCGATCAGGCCCTGATGGTCTTGCGGCCGCCACCGCATTTTCGTGTCGCCGAACATCTGCGAGGACAATTGGTTCGCTGGCCG
>JAATGN010000360.1 GCA_015654615.1 Rhodospirillales bacterium | reverse complement strand
CGACATCATGCAGCCGGGCAAGGCCAAGGTATCGACCACCGTGATGGGCGAAGCCATCGTCCGCGAGATGGACAAGCTGGCGGGGTAAGCCCGGCAGCCCTGGCGGGGCGCAACGCTCCGCCCGAGGCCATTACGACGGCCGGAATATTCGTCAAAAGCCCGCCGCCCCCTTGGATCCCCGCCGATCCAAAGGGGGCGGCGGGCTTTTTCATAACCTCCCCCATAACCCTAGATATAAGAGGCCTATAAGATAAAACATTATAATGGTATGTCTTCGATCTCTAATCTACAATTCTGCCGGTTGAATCTCCATCTTTCCTTTACGTCGATCCCCCCTCCAGACAAGGACATGACATGACCAAACATTCCAGGACCCAGTCCTTGCGTTCCGGTCTGCCATTCGGCTTTGCCGCCGCTCGCCATCCGATGCCGCCCTCGCGCAATCCCGGCGCGGGACGCCTGCGGCGCGTCCTGTCGGGAACGCTTGGCGGCAAAGGCGAAACATTTCTCCGGATTGCGCGGAGGCCCCTCGGGGCGGCCATGGTTTCGACCTGGGCCCTCCTGCTGGCGGCGGTCCCGGCGGCGGCCGACTCGGTCACTTTTTCCACCGGACGGCTGGGAACGGCGACAACCTTCGTGCCGCACATCACAGGTTCCCTCGTGACGAATTTTACCGGCTTGCACTACGACAGCGGTCCTTGGAACTACGCTTTGTATTCCTTCACCGTGGACACCAGCGGAATTTATAATGCCACGTCCACGACGACGCCCGTCCTCAACACCTCGTATTTCCTGAGCGGCCTGTTCAGTCCGGGGGCCTCGCCTTCGACGCCGATCACGAACTTCATCGCCGAGCTCCTGGCCAGTCCGGTGGGCGGCAATACCTATGTCGGCACGTTCTCCAGCCTGTCCTTCACGGCGGGAACCACTTACACCTTTCTCGTCGCCTTCGACGATCAAACCTCCAGCACGCCCGATCAGGTCACGCTTTTCCTGAGCGGTCCCGGCTGCATCTCCGACGGTACGAAGACCTGCACCGTCAACACCTCCAGGCCGTTCTTCACGCTGGCGGACAGCGTCGCCCAGGGCACTTCCATCACCTTCGGCGGCGGTACGCTGAAGCTGACGGACACCAGCACCATCGCCAAGCCGCTGGTGATCCAGGCCACCGGCGGCACCATCGACAGCAACGGCCAGATCGTCTACCTCACCGGCATCGTCAGCGGCGCCGGAACGCTGACGGTCAGCGGCACCAATGGCGGCGAGGTCCATGCCAACGATCTGATCAATGTGCCGGTGACCGTCGACAGCACCGGCACATTGCGCGGCGTCGGCGTGATCACCGGGAATACGACGGTGGCCGGCACGCTGTCGCCGGGCAATTCGCCCGGAACATTGAGCTTCCTGGCGCCGGTGACCATGCAGTCCGGCAGTACGCTCGCCCTCGACATCGACGGCACCGGCACCGGCACGGGAGCCGGCAATTATTCGCGGGTGATCGTGGGGGGCAACAGCTTCGCCGCCGCCGGCACGCTGGCGCCCACGTTGCGCGGCATCACCTATGCCAGCACC
This sequence comes from Rhodospirillales bacterium, assembly GCA_015654615.1. Lineage (GTDB taxonomy): Bacteria > Pseudomonadota > Alphaproteobacteria > Rhodospirillales > Magnetospirillaceae > Telmatospirillum. Next base: position 2,956 of record JAATGN010000360.1, on the reverse strand, counting down.
GAGACGCCCGGCACCAACAGCTACACCCCGCCGCTCGGCCAGAAATTCGCCGGCGTGGTCCAGGCCGACGGCGGCGTCCTCGGCTCCTTCTCCAGTCTGACCCAGCCGGCCGGCCTGGGGGCCGGCACCCGTTTCGACACCGTCTACAATCCGACGTCGATCGATCTCTACGTCACCCCGTCCTCATATGGCAATCTGGCGGCGGCCGGCCTGGGCCAGACGCGCAATGAGGCGGCGGTGGGCGCGGCGCTCGACGGCATCCGGCCGGCGGCCGGCGTCCTCACCTCGGGGGTGACCAAGACGCTGTTCGACGCGCTGGCGCCGCTCAATAGCAATAGCTTGCCGCATGCCCTGAGCCAGATCGCCGGCGAGGGCAACGCCAATCTGCCCTTGACGGAACTCGATGTCGGACGGAATTTCGGCGATGCCATCACCGCCCGGCTCGGCCAGCTTCATGGCGGTGGGAACAGCGTCGCCGAAAGGGCCTCGCGCGACATGACCAGCCTGCGTTTCGGCACCTCCGGCGAGATCAACAGCGGCGCGGCCGGCGTGGCCGCCGGCTCCCAGTTCGCCGACGCCACCGGCGGTTCCGGCTACGGTGCCGCCGGCGATCCCTCGCAGGCCCAGGGCGTATGGGGACGCGGCTTCGGCAAGTTCACCGTCAACAGCGGCGACGGCAACAATCCCGGCTTCAACCGCACCATCGCCGGCGGCGTCGCCGGCGACGATGCCCCGCTGCTCGACGATCTGCGCGTCGGCGTCGCCGTCGGCTACGCCAGGAGCGACGTCACCGGCAATCGGGGCAGCGGCAATGCCCTGGCCGACAGCTACAACGTCAGCGTCTATGCCGGCTGGACGCCGGGGCCGTGGTTCGTCGACGGCAGCCAGGGCGTGACCTACAACCGATTCGATACGCGGCGCAACATCACCGTCGGCGCGCTGGCCGGCACCGCCACGGGCAATACCAGCGGCATCGACGTGGGCACCAGCGTCGTGGCCGGCCGCCGCTTCGACATCGACGGCTTCGCCGTCGAGCCGAGCGCCGACCTGCGCTACGACTTCCTGAACACCGACGGCTATAGCGAAAACGGCGCCGGCATCTTCGATCTGTCGGACAAGTCCGGGACCAGTCACGCCCTGCGCGCCGGCCTGGGCGGCAAGGTGTCCCGCGCCTTCGACGTCGACGGCGGCGTCCAGCTGGAGCCGGAAGTGAGCGCCCGCTGGGAGCATGACGTGCTCAACCGATACTACAGCGCCGACCAGACCCTCAATGGCAGCGGCTTCACGGTCGTCGCCTCGAAACCCGGCCGCGACGCGGCCGTGCTGGGAACCGGGGTCTCGGCCGTGCTCGACGACAGGCTCAAACTCTATGCCCACTATGACGCCGAGTTGCGGGCCAACCAGACCGACCATGTGATCACCGGCGGTTTCCGCTATAGCTGGTGACGAATCCCGGCCGATTCGGGGAAGATGCTTGCCTGGCCCTTTTTCCTTGCCTTGGAAGGATGGCTCGGGTAATGCTCTTCCCCGACGGAAGGAATGACGCGATGTCGCTGTGCGTTTCCAGCTTTGAACTGCTGGCCGAGCCTGTAAGGGCTGCGGACGCTGCCGTCGTTTCTACGGCCACCACCCTGACTAGCAAGAAAACCATGGCTTGAAGCGCGGGCTGGTCGGCATTTGTTTTGGCGAAAGGCCCGCGGGTTCAACCCGGCGGGCCTTTTCGTTAAGGGGGTCTGGCGGAATGGTCGGCGGCCTCCACGATGGAGAGTGAAAGATGGGTTACAAGGTTGCGGTGATCGGCGCCACGGGCAATGTGGGCCGCGAGATGCTTCAGACATTGGCCGAGCGGAATTTCCCGGCCGATCAGGTGGTCGCGCTGGCGTCCGAACGTTCGGTCGGGCGGGAGGTTTCCTTCGGCGAGAAGGAGATTCTCAAGGTCAAGGATCTGACCAAGTTCGATTTCAAGGGAATCGACATCGCCCTTTCGTCGCCCGGCGCCAAGGTCTCGGCGGTGCATAGCCCGCGGGCGGCGGCGGCCGGCTGCGTGGTGATCGACAACACGTCTCATTTCCGGATGGATCCGGACGTGCCGCTGGTGGTTCCCGAGGTCAATCCGCAGGCCATCGCCGGTTATAAGAAAAAGGGCATCATCGCCAATCCGAACTGTTCGACCATCCAGATGGTCGTCGCGTTGAAGCCGCTGCATGATCTGGGCAAGATCAAGCGCGTCGTCGTCTCGACCTATCAATCGGTCTCGGGGGCCGGCAAGGAGGCGATGGACGAACTGTTCAACCAGACGCGGGCCATTTACGTGAACGACCCGGTCAAGCCCGAGCGCTTCACCAAGCAGATCGCCTTCAACGTCATTCCCCATATCGACGTCTTCATGGACGACGGCGCGACCAAGGAAGAGTGGAAGATGACGGTCGAAACGCGGAAGATTCTCGACCCCGACATCGCCGTGCATGCCACCTGCGTGCGGGTGCCGGTGTTCATCGGCCACGGCGAGGCGGTGAACGTCGAGTTCGAGCGGGCGGTGACGGCCGGCGAGGCGAGAGCGGCGCTGCGTGAGGCGCCGGGGGTGGAGGTGGTCGATGTCCGTGAGGATGGCGGCTATGTCACGCCGCTGGAATGCGCCGGCGAGGACGCAGTGTTCGTGTCGCGCATCCGCAAGGATCCGACGGTCGAGCACGGGCTGTCCTTCTGGTGCGTGTCCGACAATTTGCGCAAGGGTGCGGCGCTGAATGCGGTCCAGATCGCCGAAACGCTGATCGCCCTGGGTGTGCTGGCGAAAAAGGCGGCCTGATGACAGGTGCCGGCGGGACGGATCACCGCCCCGCCGCCGCTCTCGATTTCCCCTATCCGACGCGGGCTGAGACCCTGCTGCCGAAGGTTGGGCGTCACCCATACTATGTCGTGGCGCCGGCTTATCGGCGGTCATCGATCGGAATCCGTT
>JAATGN010000318.1 GCA_015654615.1 Rhodospirillales bacterium | reverse complement strand
GGCCATCGGCAGCGGCGGGTCCGGCAATAAGCAGCTGACCATTCAACAGCAGTATGACATCGCCTACAGCCAATGCATGTATTCGAAAGGCAATCAGGTTCCCGGATTCCAGCCGGCGGCCGCGACGGCCGCCCCGCCGCCTCCGCCGCCCCCAGGCTATTATCCCCCGGCCCCCCGGTAACCGCAAAACGTCAGTGGCACCGGCCTCCGTGCCGGTGGATAAAGACTCCGCCGCGCAAGCGGCGGACACCGGCACGGAGGCCGGTGCCACTGACGCTTTTTATCCAGGACGGCTTATGGTTGGGGAATTTCCGTTCCATTCGCCGGGCTTCGTTGCCTTCGGCCGTCATCCGTTCGTCTTGACGTCTCCGACCATCGAGGCGAAAAAATCCAGCTGCCAGAGCATTTCCTCGACCGTCATCGGAAAGCCCCGGGAACCCGGCCGCGGCCGCAGCAGGTCGGGGGGCACCACTTTCGCCAATTTCGTCTGCAGGAGTACGGCGGACGGCATGTCGACACCGGCTTTCCAGCTCAGGGCCACCATGCCTTTGGCGCTTTGCGTCGCGATGATCTTGCGGACCCGCTCGATCGACACCTCGGCCCGAATCGCCAGGGCGCAAGTCACGAACTCCAAGTCGCCGGCCGCCAGGGCTTCCAGCATCAACGGCTCGGTCAATCGGCCTTCGGCGAACATCCGCTTGGCATATTCCATCGCCGTTTCCGCCCCGTCGCCTTCCGCCTCGGACCGTCCACGCCGGAACTCCGCCATGTCCGAACCGGATTCCTCGACGCGGCGGCGGACCACCGCCGCCACCGCCGCCTTGGTCTCGGCATCGAAATCGGGGCGCCGGTCGAGGACTTGCAGAAGATTGTCGGCAACGAAGCGGGCCAACCGCGTGGCGGCCCGCGCCGAAAGATAAGGGCGGCGGACCAGGGGCGCCTGCCAGGAATCATTGTCCGGCGCCCGATCGAGCAGCAGGTCCAGCGTCTCCTCGCGGATCTGCGCGGATGGATTGGCCAGCAGCACGGCGATGGCATCGATGTCTTCGGTCCGGGCAATTCCGTCGGCGACTTCGGCCCCGACGTTCCGGCGCCGCGAGATGGCCGACAGGGCGCCGGCAACCGGACATTTATGGATGATCTCCAGCAGATCGTCGTCGGACAGCACCGGAGAATATTCCAGCACCGGCGAGGCGACCGCCAATTCGCTGTCGTGCGCCAACTGCATGATCACCCCCGGCGGGGCATCGGCGACGTCCTTCAGCGCTTCGGCGAGGATCTGCCGGACGCGGGTGATCTGGTCGCGGGCCAGCAATTGCAGCGTTTCATAGGTCATCCGCCGCAGGCGGTCCTGTTCGTCGGCCGACAGCCCCGGGGCCAGGCGCGCGATCTTCTGCGCCAGGTCGCCGCGCACGGACGGATCGGCGTCGGCCGCCAAATGAAAATCCGCCTGCGCCGGCGTCGCCACATTGGCGGCGATCTGCCGGCGGACCTGCGGCGCCGGATCGTCGGCGAGAAAATACAGGATCTCGGGACGCAAGTCGGGCCGGCCGGCCAATTGCCGCCGCACTTCCGGATCGCTGTGACGGGCCAGGTCGCGCGTCTGCTCATAGGTCAAGGGGCGATCCTCGTCGACCAGACGCGACGGATCCGGGGCGCTCTTGCCGCGCAGGACGCCCAGGACCTTGCCGAGGAAGCGGCTCACGAGCGTTCCTCCAACGATCCCAGCTCGGCGGCCGGACGCGCCAGACGGTAGTCGCCCTTCCCGTCGCGTTTCACGCCATACATGGCCTCGTCGGCCCGCTGCAGCAGATCTTCCAGCGTCTCCGCCCGGCTTCCCGGAGCATGGACGGCGACGCCCAAAGACAAGGTCAAGGGCTTGTCGTCGCCCCCGGAAAACGACGCCAGGGCCTTGCCCGCCGCAATGATCTGCCGGCAGCGTTCGAGGGCGATCGCCTCGTCGGCGCCTTCCAGCCACAGGGCGAATTCGTCGCCGCCCAGGCGCGCCAGCAAATCGGTCGGACGGGTGTGCCGCATCATGATGTCGCGCACGGCCACCAGAGCCTCGTCGCCGCGCTTGTGGCCGTGCCGGTCGTTCACCGCCTTGAAATTGTCGAGGTCGATATAAATCAGGGCCGCCGGGGCTCGATCGTGAGCCAGTCTGGCGAAACGGCGCGACAGTTCCTCGAAGAAGGCGCGGCGGTTGAACAGTCCGGTCAGGGCGTCGGTCCGCGACAAGGCCAAAATACGGTCATGGTTGGCGACCTGTTCATTGGCGATGCCGATCTGGTCGGCGACGTCTTCGAGCAGGATGCGGTCGTCCCTGGTCCAGGCGGCATCGTCGGCGGCCCGCCAGATGACGATGGCGCCGTTGATCTGCCGGCGATACCGGCTCACCGCGCCCAGCGCCGGCCGGCCGTCGACGAGGGTTTCGACGCCGCCGCCGTCCGCCAGGCCGGACAGGACGGTCCCGGCCCGGCCGATGTCGCCGAAAGACGCCGCCGGATCGAAGCCGCCGTCCCGGTGGCGGAAGATCTGCCCGCCCGCCCCTCCGAGAGCCCGCGACGTCGCCTCCGCCGCGATGCGCAGCATATCGTTCGGATCGGCGACGTCCCGGATGGCCCGCACGATATAGGTCAGCAATCTTTCGCGATTGTCCGCCTTGACCAGGGCCGCCTCGCGTTCGCGTTCGCGCGTGACATCATGCCAGACGCCGCGAGCGCCCCGACGCTGCCCCTCGGCGTCGCGCATGGGAGACGAGGAGGCCCGCAGGCAGGCGATGCCTCCATCGGCGCATCGCATCCAGATTTCGGCGTTTTCGACGGGATGTGTCGCCTGAAATGGCAGCAGGCCGTCGACGCCGGCCTGCTCGACAAGAAATTCCTCGGGTTTGCGCCCGACCATTTCGCTGGCCGTGAACCCCAGGGCGCCGCGCGGCGAGACGAAACCGAAGGCGCCGTCGGCCCCGATCTCCCAGGCGAAATCCGTCGAGATCTCGACCATGTCCTTATAGCGTTGCCGCGACTCGACCAACGCCGCCCGCAGATTGCTTTCCAGGGTCACGTCCTTGGCGATCGCCAGGGCGGCATCGTCCGGCATCGGCAGAACCGTCAGTTCGTAAAGCATGGCGCCGGCCGGCCCCGGGACCATCACCACCTCGAACTGCGCCTGGGCGGACGTTGTGGCCCGCGCGATCGACGCCCCGATGCCGGGCACGTCGCCCCGCCGTACCGCCAGGCAAAGGGCGTTGGCGGCGGCATTGGCCGGCGACAGGCGGCCGGCCCGGTCGGCCAACAGGATGGGATGGGGAAAAGCGGCAATGGCGGAGTCCGTCAGCGTGATCGACCGGCCACGCGGTCCATGAAGCAATCCGGCCTTTTGCAGAAACGCCTTCAGCGCCATCACAATACACCCAACGAAAAGCCCATATTCGCCAGGCTCTAGCCCTTCACCCTAACAGAAAATATTCTGCGCGCCATAGTTAATTCATTGATAATACAGGTAAAAGAAGAATTAACTTGATGGCTCGACAGGAATTTGTCCAAGCGATACGCAACCCCCTTGCGGCGAAGCCGTCATAAGGCTTATCTCCTAGGCCGATGCAACCGTCGACAGACCCTCTTTCGCCCGAACCCCCGTTCCCCGCGCTGCCCCATGTGGAGGCGTGGATTTTCGACCTGGACAACACGCTCTATCCGGCGTCGTGCAATTTGTTCGCGCAGATCGACCTGAAGATGCGCCAGTTCATCTCCGAAGCCTTGCACCTCGGCCTGGACGAGGCCTTCGCCCTGCAAAAGCGCTATTACCATGACTATGGCACGACGCTGCGGGGGCTGATGCTGGCGCATGGCATCGAGCCCGGCGTCTTCCTCGCCTATGTCCATGACATCGACTGCAGCGTCCTGCCGCCGGCCCCCCGGCTCGACCTTGCCCTCGAACGCCTGACGGGGCGCAAAATCGTCTATACCAACGGCTCGGAGCGCCATGCCGAGAACGTTTTGGCCCAGCTCAATCTGACCCGGCATTTCGACGCGATCTTCGACATCCGCGCCGCCGACTACATCCCCAAGCCGAATGCCGACAGCTACCGCCGCATGGCGGACCATTGCGGCATCGAGGCGCGGCGCGCCGCCATGTTCGAGGACATCGCCCGCAATCTGGCGCCGGCCGCGGCGGCCGGCATGACCACCGTCTGGGTCCGCGAGGAAGGCCATGTCCAATGGAGCGGCGCCGTCGACGACGATCTTTCGCATATCCACCATGTCACCAACGATCTCGCCGGTTGGCTGTCCGGCGTCGTCGCGGCGCGGTCGAACGGCAGCTGAGCCCGCACGTCGTCGAGACAGCAGCGGGCCGCTGGTGCACGCGACGCCGCGAAGATGCGAAGATGCGAAGCCGCCATGGTGTTGAGACCTCACCGCATGGCGTCCCTGAAGGTCGCCAGGCAGAAATTCATCAACAGGCCGAACGGAAGAGGCAACATTCTTTCATAATGGTCGTTTCCCTTCGCATCTTCGCGCCTTCGCGTGAGATCGGGGGCGTAACATCGGAGTCACGGACGATTGCCCCGTCGCGCCAGGCGCCTGTTCTTGACAGCGGGCCCCCTGTGGTTAAGGTTCGGACAACGTTTGTTCAGATTGGAAGAATGACAAGCCCATGGTCAGCCCGCACATCATCACCCGCGTCGAAGAGGCGTGGGAAAATCGCAACGAGATCAACGCCGGGACGCAAGGCCTGATCCGCGAGGCCGTCGAGAACGTCCTCGACGCCCTGGATGGCGGCACGATTCGCGTCGCCCAGAAGGTGGATGGCCACTGGCAGGTCAACCAATGGGCCAAGAAGGCCGTTCTTCTGTCCTTTCGCCTGAACGACAATGCCGTGATCCCGAACGGACCCGGAAAAGCCACCTGGTACGACAAGGTGCCCAGCAAATTCGACGGCTGGGATGCCGAGCGCTTCAAAGCGGCCGGTTTCCGCGCCGTTCCCGGCAGCATCGTCCGCCGCTCGGCCTTTGTCGCGCCGGGCGCCATCCTGATGCCCTCCTTCGTCAATCTGGGGGCTTATGTCGGCGAAGGCACCATGGTCGACACCTGGGTCACCGTCGGCTCCTGCGCCCAGATCGGCAGGAATGTCCATCTGTCGGGCGGCGTCGGGATCGGCGGCGTGCTGGAGCCGCTGCAGGCCGGTCCGGTCATCATCGAGGACAATTGCTTCATCGGGGCGCGTTCCGAAGTGGTCGAAGGCGTCGTCGTCGAGACCGGCGCCGTTCTTTCCATGGGCGTCTTCATCGGCGCTTCGACGAAGATCATCGACCGCGCCACCGGGGAAGTCTTCTACGGCCGGGTTCCGGCCTATTCGGTGGTGGTCGCCGGCAGCCTGCCCGGCAAGCCCTTGCCCGACGGCACGCCGGGCCCCAGCCTTTATTGCGCCGTCATCGTGAAAAGGGTCGACGAAAAGACCCGCTCGAAAGTATCGATCAACGAGCTGTTGCGCGAGTGAGCCCCTATCGCGACCCCCTGCTCCTGGCCCAGGCCCTGATCCGCCGCCCCAGCGTCACCCCGGCGGACGAGGGAGCGCTCGACGTCCTGGAAGCGGCTTTGACGACGCTCGGCTTCCACTGCACGCGCCTGTCCTTCGGGGCCGACGCCGGACGTCCGCCCATAACCAATCTTTACGCGCGGCGCGGTCGGGAAGGGCGGAATTTCTGCTTCGCCGGCCACACCGACGTGGTCCCGGCCGGGCAGGACTGGAGCGTGCCTCCTTTCGAAGGAAGGGTGGTCGACGGATATCTCTATGGACGCGGCGCGGCCGACATGAAGGGGGCCATCGCCTGCTTCGTCGCCGCCGTGGCGCGTCTGCAACCCCGGGAATTGCCGTCCGGCTCGATCAGCCTGCTGATCACCGGCGACGAGGAAGGCCGGGCCTTGGACGGAACCGCGCGGGTTCTCGATTGGCTGGCCGAGCAGGGCGAAAGGCTCGATATCTGCCTGGTCGGCGAGCCGACCAACCCCCGGCATCTGGGCGAGATGATCAAGATCGGACGCCGTGGCAGCCTCAACGGCCGCCTGCGCGTCCTGGGAACGCCGGGACATGTGGCCTATCCGCATCTGGCCGACAATCCCCTGCCTCGCCTGCTCGACATGCTGAAGGCGATCACCGGCCGGCCGCTCGACGAGGGGACGCCCCACTTCCAGCCGTCGAGCCTGGTCCTGACCAGCATCGACGTCGGCAATGCGACCAGCAACGTCATCCCGGCGGAGGGGCGCGCCGCCTTCAACATCCGCTTCAACGACCGGCATAGCGGCGCCAGTCTGGAGCAATGGCTGCGGCATCGTTTCGACGAGGTCGGCGGGACTTACGAATTGGAGATCGAGGTGTCGGGCGAAAGCTTTTTGACGCCGCCGGGGCTGCTCAGCGATACGCTTTGCAAAGCCATCGTCGAGACGACGGGGCGGACGCCGGAATTGAGCACGACAGGCGGCACATCGGATGCCCGTTTCATCAAGAACGCCTGCCCGGTCGTCGAGTTCGGACTGGTCGGACAAAGCATGCACAAAGGCGACGAACGCGTCTGCCTGGCCGACCTCGAAGCCCTGACCCTGATCTATCAGCGTGTCCTCGAGGCGTCCCAGGACCGTCCATGCTGACCATCATCGACGTCGTCGCAGCCCTGGTCGGGGTCGGGCGACTCTTGCGCTGGCGGCCCGACGCCTTCGACGCCTTCGACAAAACGGCCCGGGGATTCTGGGTATCGTTCTGGGTCGCGCTGATGATTCTGCCGTTGTGGTGCTATGCGGTGGTCGATCAGATGGACCGCATCGTCCGTCCGTCGCCGGAACGCTTTTTCGCCTTCCAGATGGTCGCCTATGCGATCAGCTGGCTGGCCTATCCGCTGCTCATGGTCCGGATCTGCGATTTTCTGGACCGCTGGCCGCGCTATTACACCTATATGGTCGCCTACAACTGGTTCCAGCTGGCGCAGACCGTGGCCTGGCTGCCCATGCTCGTCCTGATGGGCTTCGGCGCGCCGCGCGGGCTGGTTGCCATCGTCTGGCTGACCACCCACGGCGTGCTGATCGCCTATGCCTGGTTCATTGCCCGCCGCGGTCTTCAAATCGACGGCGCGACGGCGAGCGCGCTGGTCATCATCGATCTGCTTCTCGGCCTGCTGATCGACCGCATGGCCGAGTCGATGGCCTGAAAGGCCATCGCCGCTGGCGTTCAGTTGAGCTGGGACACGCCCGCTTCGGCGTTGGTCAGCTGCTGCGTCACCGAACCGGCCTGCTGGGAATCGATATTGGTATTGACGAGAACGGCGAAGGCGATGGCGGCGATATAGAAAGCGACACGAAACTTGAGCATTTGCCCCTCCTGGGTATGTAGTAAATTTACAAGACACACCCTACGCCAAGCGCGCCGAATTGCGCCATGCAAATTCGGCAACCCCTGCCGGCAAGAACTGCAAAGCCATATTATCTATGAAAGAACCGCCGAATCGCCGCATGGCTTTCCGCTTTTCGGTTATCGCCGTCGTGCGAATGGCGCCCCACGTCGGTCTGGATTATGTTGAAAAAAACCACACCAATCTTGTGGGAAGAATCGCCCCCATGCCGCAAGCCGGCATCGGCCGCGCCCAAGGCCGCGGCCGGCGGGCCGAAGCGGAGGCGGCCTGCAAGGAGACGGCGTCATTGCGAAGGGTATTTTCAGGAATGCTCCCAACGGGACATTCCGTCTCCGGCCGGGTGCGCCGGACGGCGGCGCCTTGACCGGAAAACAGCCTCGGGCCGATCCCGAGTGCCGGCTTACTGAACCTGCGAGGTCTGCTGACCGAAAGACGAGACGTGCGACTGTTCGTCGGACGGAAGACACACGGCGGCGACGGCGAGAACAGCGATATAAAAAAGCACGCGAAGGGCGGTCATTGTGATGCTCCGGGTTTCAAGGCGGCGCACAATAACCAAATTATCCCGCGATCAGGCATGCAAATAGATCAACCCCACTCGGCGCGGGCGGCACCCTGCCGCCGGGACTCCGCCCCCTCGGCCGGCGTCGTCCGTGCGTCCGGATAGATCACCGCCGTCAGATAGAGGCCTTGGGCGGCGGCCGTCGGCCCGCCCTTGCTGCGATCGCACGCCGCCAGGGCGCGAGCCACGTCGGCCGCGGTCCATTTGCCTTCGCCGACCAGACGGAGCGTCCCCACCATGTTGCGGACCTGATGATGCAGAAAGGACCGGGCCCAGGCGATCACCTGGATTTCGTCGCCGACCCGGCTCACATCCAGGCGGTCGAGGGTCTTGACGGGCGATGCCGCCTGGCATTCCGACGCCCGGAAGGAGGAAAAATCGTGACGCCCGACCAGCACCTGCGCCGCCCGATGCATGGCGTCCGCATCCATCCGGCGCCGCACCCAAAGCACGCGATGGAGGTCGAGCACGGGGGGCGGCCGGCGATCGACGATGCGATAGAGGTAACGCCGGCCGATCGCCGAAAAACGCGCGTGGAAATCGTCGGCGACGATCTCCGCGGCCAAGACGGAAACCGGCGCATTTTCGCCGCGCAGCCAGAAATTGATGCCGTCCCGCACCCGATCGGGATGGAAATCCTTCGCCAAATCGAGATGCGCCACCTGCCCGGTGGCATGGACGCCGGCATCGGTCCGGCCGGCCGCCACCAGGGCGGCCGCCATCCCGGACAGCCGTTGCGCCGCCCCTTCCAGAATGGCCTGGACCGACAGACCATTGTCCTGGCGCTGCCAGCCGACCAGACCGGTGCCGTCATATTCGATGGTCAGCTTGTAGCGGGGCATGGCTCGGAAATCCGCGTTCCCTTGGCCAAAGGATATCCGCGAAGAAAAGCCTCGGCGTCGAGGGCGGCCTTGCCGGCCCGCTGGATCTTCAGCAAACGCAGCGCCCCCTCGCCGCAGGCCACCGAAAGGCGGTCATCGAGCAGCGTTCCGGGAGGACCGGAGCCATCGGCCAGCGTTGCCGCCAGAACCTTGAAGCGCTCGCCGTCGCGCTCGAACCAGGCCCCCGGCCACGGCGTGAAGGCCCGGACGGCGCGTTCCAATTGCACGGCCGGTTTCGTCCAATCCAGCCGCCCTTCGTCCTTGGCCAATTTGGCGGCATAGGTCACGCCCTCGCTCGGCTGGGCCGTCGGGCGCAGCTCTCCGGCCTCCAGCCTGGCCAGGGCATCGACGATCAAGCCCGATCCCAGGGCGGCCAAGGCATCGTGCAGCGACGCGGCATCGGTCTTGCCGGTGATCGGCAGGCTGTCCGAAAGCAGCATCGCGCCGGTATCCAATCCCGGGTCCATCTGCATGATGGTGACCCCGGTGCGCGGATCCCCGGCCAGAATGGCCCGCTGGATCGGAGCGGCGCCGCGCCAGCGCGGCAGCAGCGAGGCATGCACATTGAGACAGCCGAGGCGCGGCGCGTCGAGAACGGC
>JAATGN010000306.1 GCA_015654615.1 Rhodospirillales bacterium | reverse complement strand
TGCCGGTTCGCGCCGTCCCCCATCCGATTGCTTGAAACACGGTCCGTTTCGTCTACCGCTTGACCGAGAATTCGGCTATGCTTGGCCAACTACGGGGGGAACTACTATACGAATCCGTGATGTTTCGGTTGTCCTGTCGCCTGCACAATCTTTGAAAATCATCATCAGACGATCCTGAAAAACACTTGGGGGATTTCAGATTGAGCGTCGTTCATGCCTGCAACAATCGGCGTCCCAGCCGGGCCCGCCGCACCGTGGCTGTCGTGGTTTCCTCATCGTTTCTCTTGTCCGCCTGCGTCACCACCCAGGCGGGGCGCATCGGCATCGACGACGGAACGGATGTCTGCCGGGCCAATCTGGTGGCGCTGGACGCCACGGGCGATTATTTCGCCGAATCGATGTTGACCGGAATGCTCACCGGCGCGGTGACCGGCGCGCTGACGGGCGCCTTGGTTTCGAAGGACGCCGCCAAGGGGGCGGCCATCGGCGCCCTGACCGGCGCGGCGGCCGGCGCCGCCGGCGGCTACATCTACAGCAAGATGCAGCAGGAGAAGGACAAGGCCGTCCTCTATCAGTCCGTCATGTCCGATTACGATCGGGAACTGGCCAAGATCGACGAGGCCGACCTGGCCTTCAAGAAGCTGACCGACTGCCGTAACCAGGCGATGGCCCAGGTGGTCGCCGACTACAACGCCAAACGCATCAGCCGTGAAGAGGCGACCGTCCGCTGGCGTACCCTGGTCGATCGCAAGGCCAAGGACATCGAAATCGCCGACGCCATGGGCAAGCATATGAGCGAGCACCTGTCCCAGTTCGACGACGCTAGCCAGAAAATAGGGGCGTTGCCGTGGAGCGATGCCCAGGAGGCCGAGCTGAAGAAGCAGACGGACGAGCTGAGAGCCAAGCAGGTCGCCGAGAACGACGACATCGAGAAGAAGAAGACCGCCGCCAGGAAGGCTCATAACAAGAAGAAGATCCAGGAATACGACGATCTGCGGAAACAGAAGGATGCCGATCACAGTGCCGAACTGGCGGCCCTGAGGGTCAAGGCCACGGCGACGGTGCCGACCACGACGGCGCAGGTCCGCATCCAGTCCTACAAGGCAGCGGTGGAAACGGCCTCGGCGGACCAGAAGAAGCAGGCCGCCATGGCCAGCAATCCCGACGGCTTCGAAAGCGCCTTGCCGGCGGCGGCGAAGACGAGCCTTGTGATCCAACCACGGTATCTGGCTTCCGCCGAATGCCGGAGCAGCCTCTGAGCGCGAAACTAAGGATCGTCCGGGGATGGCGGGATGGAACATCATGACGGAAGCGCGGCGGGTCGGCGCGTTCTTTCTGGCGGTCGGGCTGTGTCTCGCCTTCGCCGGCGCGGCCCAGGCGGCGTCCCCGTCCTCCGACCCGATCCTGCGCATCGAGATCGGACGTCACACCGCCGTCGTCACCCATCTCGCGATGAATGCCGACCAGACCGTGCTGGCGACCGCATCCCTCGACAAGACGGTACGGTTGTGGAGCTTTCCCGACGGCCGCCTGAACGCGACCTTGCGGGTTCCGATCGGCGACGGCCCTGAAGGCAGCCTCTATTCCACCGCCCTGTCTCCCGACGGCAAAACGCTGTTGGCGAGCGGATATACCGGCGGCAGCTGGGACGGCACCTATTCCATCTATGTCTTCGACGTCGACCGGCGGCAGCTGAAGGCCCGCCTGTCGCACCTGCCGGATCTGGCCAACGATCTTGCCTTTTCACCGGACGGCACCGTCTTCGCCGCCGTGTTCAGCGGCCACGGCGGTTTCGCCGTCTGGAACGCCGCCGACGGAAAGCTGCTGCGCGAAGACAAGGACTATGCGGACGTCGCCACGGCGCTGTGCTTCGACCGCTCGGGCCGCGTCGCCACGGTCAGCCGGGACGGTTTCATTCGATTGTATGACGCCGCCTACAAGCTGGTCGTCAAAACCAGGACCGCCGGCAGGAAGCCCCTGTCGGCGGCCTTTTCCCCCGATGGAACCAAGCTGGCGGTGGGATACGAGGATGTCGGCCGGGTGGACGTGCTGACGGCCGCCGCCACCGCCAAACCGCTCTACAGCGTCGACTCGCGGGGGCTGACCGGCGGCAACCTCGCCGCGGTGGCCTGGAGCGCCGACGGACGCGACCTGATGGCTGCCGGCTCGGCCCGCGACAAGGCCGGCAAGGTGGTCGTGCGACGGTGGGGGGACGGCGGTTCGGGTGCCGCCCGGGACGTGGAGGTCGCCCGCGACGCCGTCATGCACCTTTTCGCGCCCAAGGCCGGCGGCGTGCTGTTCGCTTCGGCCGATCCCTCCTGGGGATGGATGAACGGCGAAGGAAAGCTCGGGCCCGTGGTCGACGGCCAGATCGCCGATTTCCGCGACATCGCCGACGGCCGTTTCGGCCTGTCCGAAGACGGCACGATTGTCGATTTCGGCCTCGGTCAAGGCGGCAAACGGTCGGTGCGAGCCGATCTGGTCCAGCTCAAACTGACCGCCGACCCGCCCGGGGACCCCCACATCGACCGGCCCGCCGCCTCGGCCGGCAAAATCTCCGTCAGCGATTGGAAAAACGCGCCCCGGCCCAAGCTCAACGGCCGGCCGGTCGCGTTGCATCCCGGCGAACTGGCGCGCAGCGTCGCCGTCTTGCCGGGCGGCGACCGAGTTTTGCTGGGCACGTCGGAAGGATTGAAACTCCTGGACGCCCGGGGCCAGGTTGTGGCCTCGGTCGTCATGCCGGGAGAAGTCTGGGGGATTGCCGCCGCCCGCCTGGGCAAGGTGGCCGTGGCCGCACTGGGCGACGGCACCCTGCGCTGGGTTAGCCTGGACGGTCCCGATCCGCTGTCCGAACTGGCCGTGCTGTTCGTGCGCGGCGACGGATCGCGCTGGATGGCCTGGACTCATGAGGGTTTCTTTGCCCATTCCGACGGCGGAAACGCCGACATCGTCGGCTACCAGATCAACCATGGGGCCCGATCCACCCCGGAATGGGTCGAGTTCGACCGCCTTTATCAGCTGTTCTACGCGCCCGAACTGATCGCCAGAAAGGTGAACGGTTCGGCGGACGACGAGATCAGGGCCAAGCTGGCCAAGATCGGCTCGATCACCAAAGTTCTGGGCGAAAGGCCGGCGCCGTCGGTGGAACTGGTCGAATACTGCCCCCTGAGCATGGAGGGCACGCGCGGCCTGGCCCGCGCCGACCTGAAACCCTCGGCCGGCGCCAAGGCCGGCGCCTGCGTGTCGGTCGAGGCCGCGGCGACGCGCGGCTTCTCCCGCCAGGAGGCGTCGCCTTCGGGCCAGAACGGCGAGACGCCCATCGCCGTCGCCACGCTTCCCGCCGGAACCAACGGCATCAGGCTCCGCTTCAAGGTAAGCGACCGCCAGGGCGGCATCGGCGATGTGGATATCTTCGTCAACGGGCGCCTGGTGGACAACACGCGGGGCTTCGGTCGGGCCGGGTCCTCCGCACCTCGGGACGGCGTCCGGGAACGCGATATCGGCCTGCCGCCGGGCCGCAATGAAGTGTGGGTGCGCGCCTACAACGAAGGCAACGCCGTGGACGCCGTGTCGACGCGGGTGGACTTCATCGTCGCCGCCCGGAACGAGGACGCTCCGCTCCAGGCCGCGACCAAGCCCCGCCTGATGATCCTGGCGGCGGGCATCGACAGATATGGCGGCCCCAACGCCTTGCGTTTCGCCGTCAAGGATATGCACGACGTGGTGCAGGTGTTGGAGCGGAAACACGCCGCATCCTATGGCGACATCCAGGAAACCGTCCTGAATGACTCCGACGTCACCGTCGGCAATCTTGAAAAGGCCTTCGACCGGTTGGCCCGCGAGGCCGGCCCCGACGACACGGTCTTCCTGTATTTCGCCGGGCATGGTTTCGTCGACGATCGGCAGAATACCTCGCCTTACTACTTCATCACGTCGGAAACCGACATCGACCGCCTGGACCAGACCGCCTTCTCGCAATTCATGTTCAAGAGCAATCTGGCCAAGATTCCCACCAGAAACATCTTTCTTCTTCTCGATACCTGCCATTCGGGAGCTCTGAAAACCTCGGTCATCGACAAGATTCACGAGGACTTCGGCAAGAGCTTCTACATCCTGGGCGCCGCATCGGCGGATCAAACCGCCCTGGACAGCTACAAGGGGATCAACGGCCCCTTCGCCTATGCCGTGATCGAGGGGCTGAACGGCGAGGCCAGCGACAAACGCGGCTCGGTCAGCCAGATCGGCCTGGGGGCCTATGTCACCATGCGCGTGCCCGAACTGGTCGCGGAGCAAAACCCTCGCCACACGCAGAAGGCCGTCTTCAAATTCGGCGGCGACGGCGGCGAGCTTTCCCCCTTTCCCCTGAGCGGGGCCGCGCAATGACCGCCCGCCGCCTGTTGCTCGCCGTGGCGGCCGCCATGGCCATGCTCGGGTTCGGCGGCGCGGCGCGGGCCGAGTATTACGGTCTGGTCATCGGCATCGACGATTATCAGCACGTCGACAAACTGGACGGCGCGGCCAACGATGCCCGCGACATCGCCCAGGCCCTGCGCAAGCTGAAGGCCAAGGAGGTCCGCCTGTTGCTCGACCGCCAAGCCGACCGCGACAGCGTCCTGGCCGCCTGGAAGGACATCGTCGGCACGGCCAAGCCGGGCGACACCGTGTTCCTGACCTTCGCCGGGCATGGCGCCAAGGTGCCGCTGCCGGGTCGAACCGGCTTCCAGCAGTTCGTCCTGCTGGCGGACTTCAACGTCAGGGGAGAGGGCACCTACCAACGCATCATCGACGCCGAATTCGGCGAAATGCTGCGAAGCGCGCCGCGGCTGCACATCGTTTTCGTGGTCGACACCTGCCATGCCGGCACCATGACCCGCAGCTATGGGGCGTCACCCGGGTTCAAGGTGCGTTCCGTCATCCTGCCGCCGCTGCAGGACGACCGTCTGCCGCCGGTTTCGAACCGCCCGGGCATGCGGGGTCCGGCCGAGGAGGACGGCAACGTCCGACTGTCCCATGTCGCCCATCTGGGCGCGGTGCCGCCCGACGAACTCGATCCCGAGATCCTCATCGACGGCGCCCCCCGCGGCGCTCTCAGCTACGCCGTCGCCAGGGCGCTGGAAGGCGAGGCCGGCGACGGCAAGGGCGGCGTATTGGCATCGGCCGATCTCGAAAGCTTCATTCGCCGGGTGGTCCGGATGAAAACCGACGGGCAGCAGCATCCGGAAATCGCCATCCGCGGCGATTTCCAGCTCGCCCTGCCGGCGCAAGACCCGTCCAACACGGTCAAGACCGACCTCGACAAGCCGCGCGCGCTGTCGCTCTCCATCATCAACGCCGGCCCGAGCGGCCCGGAGGCCCTGGCGCAAAAGCTGCGCGGCGTCGCCCTGGCCCCGCCCGGCGCGGCCGCCCTGACGTGGGACGCGGCGCGCGGGGAGATCACCAACCAGTTGGGGGACGTCATCGCCTATGGCCCGACCAGCGAGGTCCGGGCCTTGGTGAGGGTGAACGGCGCCACGCCGCCGGCCGCCGATCCGCAAGCCGACCTCGGCCGCGTGCAGATGGTCGTCGACAAGATGCTGATGGTCGACACTCTGAAGGGCCTGGCCGAACACAGCGGCATCGACATGGCCCTGGCCCCCGACGACAAGGTTCACCGCGACGGCCAGAGCGTCCGCTTCAGCATCGCCGGCCAGAAGCTGACCTTTCTGACGGTGTTCAATCTGTCCTCGGACGGCACCGTCAATTTCCTCTATCCGCTGAATTCGGAGCGAGCCAGGGATCCGCTCGAGGTTTCGTTCGACCGCGCCTTTTCGCTGGAGCTGAAGGTGGGCCCACCCTTCGGTGCGGACCATCTGCTGGCCGTCGCCACCGCCCAGCCCTTGACCGGCTTGCACCGCGTCTTCGAAAAGCTGGACGGCAAGCCCGGAACGCTCCGGCTGATGGCCGCCCTGGAAAACGAACTGCGCGACAAACCTTTTCAGATCGGGGTGAACGTCTCGTTCAGCGCCCCCCAATGACCTTGTTCCAAGCAGGAGGCGAAGATGGCCTGTTCCTTTGACCGTGTTTTGTCCGCCCGGGTCGCCATGGCCGCGCTGGCGGGCGGGCTGGTCCTGGCCGCAGGGACCTTCCCGGCCAGGGCCGACGACATCACCGTCTTCCATTCGCCGCCGTCCGTGTCCGAATTGCGGACGGCCCTGGGCAGCGGCGCGCCGCACATGAAGACGCGCTCCATCGTCATCGACCTGAACGAGGCGGCTCCCGCCGGTCCTGCCGCCGGCCCGTCGATCCAGCCCGCGTCGGCGGGAGAGACGCCCCAGGCCCAGGCGCCCGCCCCGCAAGCCCCGCGGCAGACCGAGACGGTTTCGGAAAAGGCCGTCGCCGTTCAGATCCATTTCGATCTCAATTCCGCCCGGCTGCGACCGGAAGCCGGCCCCTATCTGGAAAGCATCGCCAAATTTCTCCAGGCCGATCCGCAGACCAGGCTGATTATCGAAGGCCATACCGACGCGACGGGAGAGTTCGCGCACAATATGACCCTTTCCCGCGGCCGGGCCGGAACGGTGCGGGACGCCCTGGAAAGCCAGTACGGCATCGCCCCGGACCGGCTGGTGGCGCTGGGCAAGGGTCCGAAGGAGCCCCTGCCGGAAACCGATCCCGCCAGCGGCGAAAATCGCCGGGTGCAAATCCGGTTGAGGAACTGATTTCACGAAAATGCCATCGATCGTCGAGGTTTTGCCTTTGAAGACCTTGATCGGGGCGATATTATTATTTTTGATAGAATGTCTTTGTGAGTATACAGCCTTACATTGAAGTGGGGAGAGGGCCATGATTCAAAAATCGAGAGCGTCGCTGACGGCGATCGCGCTGCTTGCCGCGACGTCGATGTTTTGCGGGGTCGCCGTCGCGCAGGAAACCGGGGGCGTCAAGATCAACGGCAACACCACCATCAACGCCACGGCCAAGCAGATCACCAACTCGGCCGAAAACAATTCGACGGCGGACGTCGGGGTCGGCCGCATCAACGGCAACACCACCATCAACGGCAATACCACCATCAACGCCAACGCCCAGGAGATCACCAACTCGGCCAAGAACAATTCCAAGGCCTGCGTCGACGTCGGCTCGATCGGCACGAACGCCTGCGAAAAATAAGCCGGTGGCGGCAAGGGGGGTAAGGATGGCTTCGAAAAATTCCCGCTTCCGCGCGGCGCGGCGGCTTGCGCTGGGTTGCTTCCTTTGCGTCGGAGGCTTCGCCGCCGGCGCCGCCGCGCAGGAATTGAACGATCGAACGCAATCCGCCCCCGAAGCCGACGCCAAGATGAACCGTGTCCTCTCTCATTCGGCCATCGAGGAAAACACCAAGCAGGGACTGGTGCCGCAGGACGTCATCAACAATACCTGCGGACCGCTGCAGATCGGCAACACCCAGACCTCCAGAAATCAACCTTTGAATCAGGACAATACGGTCGTGATCCGGGGCAATGTCGTGAACGTGTGCCACTGAAGGGGATGGCCGTGCCGAACTATTCCTGGCGATCTTCCATCGGCCGTGCGGTTCTCTGCGGGTGCCTGCTCCTGGCCGGGTGTCAACAGCCCTCGCCGCAAAAAGCCCAGGTGGCGGTGCAGCCGAAAACCCCGGTGGTCAAGAACGTGACCAGCTTCAGCGAGGCGCTGCGCTGCATGGACGACATGTTCCTGGCCTATGGCAAGCAGAACATCGTCATAACCAGCGACGGCATCCCCGACGATACCGGCAAGATCAAGGCCGGCACCAAGGAGATGATGATCAGCGCCATCGCCAAGATGTCCGCGAAAAGCGGCGCCTACCGCTTCGTCGACGTGGAGCGTCACGGCGATACCGTGTTCTACATCGAGGACCAGTGGGTCGGCACCAGCCAGATCACCATCCCGACCTATTACGTCCGCGGATCGATCACCCAGGCCGACCAGGGGGTGATGAACGACAAACAGGGCGCGGGCCTCGCCTTGCCGTTCCTGTCCGTCGGAGCATCGCGGGATCAACTGGTGTCGCTGGTCTCGATGGATCTGAACCTGGGCGACACCCGGACCCGCCAGATCATGCCGGGTTATTCCTCCACCAACACGATCGCCACGGTCCGACGCGAGGACAGCGCCGACGTGCAGGGGCTGATCGCCAAGGCCAGCCTGACCTTCAATCTGTCGTCCGACACCTCGGAGGGATCGAACCAGGCCGTCCGCACCCTGGTGGAATTGGGGGTGATCGAGGTGCTGGGCAAACTGGCCCGCGTGCCGTATTGGCGCTGCCTGGGCATCGATTCGACCAACCCGGAGATGATGACCCAGGCCCGCGACTGGTATGACCAGATGACCGAGCCGGATCGTGTCCGCCAGATACAGGCCGGCCTGCAGCGCGACGGTTCCTATTCCGGTCCGATCGACGGCAGGATGAATCCCGACCTGCTGACCGCCGTGAACAGATACCAGGTCGCCAACGACCTGATCGCCAATGGGCGGCCCAGCTTCGATCTTTATTACGCCATGCTGATCAAGGGACTGGTCACCAGCGGCGGCAGCGACGACCGGGGATCGGGCAGACCCGTCCCGCAGCCGCCGCTGGACCGGCCGGCCCGGCTTACCGGCGGCGGCGAGGCCATCCGGCTGTCGCTGCTTCCCAATGCCCCCGAATACCATATGGGCGACAAGCTGCTTCTGACGGCCAACACGGCCAAGGCGGTCGACCTTTATTGCTATTACCAGTCGGCCGACGGGACCGTCGCCCGGATATTTCCCAATCGTTTCCGCCCCAGCCCCTCGGTGGGCGCCGGGGAGAAGGTCACCATTCCTCCCGGCAACAAGTTCAGCCTGGTGCTGGACCGGGCCGGGGCGGCCGAGGCCGTGGCCTGCGTCGCCACCGCCAAACCCTATGGCGGCATCAGGCCGGCCGCCCTGGAGGAAACCGACCTGACCCCGCTCAAGGAAGGAACGCTGAAGGACATCCTGAACCAGCATCTGGACATCGACAAATTCGATTCCACCGTCCAGGTGGTGACGATCAAGGTCAAGTGACGGGACAGGCCGACATGAGCGCGAGGTCTCGTCCCGTTTCCTGGGTTCTTTGTCTGGTCGTATTGTCGCCGCCGTCTCTGGCCTCGGACATCGGCATCACCACGGCGACGCCGATGGTTCAGCCCGACGCCCAGCAGCAGGACGGCGGCCCGGCCAAGACCACCGTCATCATCGACGGCCAGGTGAAGATGCTGCAACAGGGGCAGCGGCCCGGTCTGCTCCTCGACCCGGTGCAGCAGGATGCCGCGCGGCTGGCCCGCCTGCGCGCCGAGCAGCAGCTGAAGGCCGGCAATGCCGTTCCGGACGACCAGCCGCCGCGATTGGGGCATGTCGAGACGACCATCGAAGCCCAGGGCATCTATTCCATCAAGAAGACCCAGGGCGACAATTCCTGCATTCAGATCGGCACCGTCGAGACGCCCCGCTCCGATTGCACCGGAGGCGCGAAGTGAGCCGTCTCGCCCGCATCCTGCTTCTGGCCCTGTCCCTTGCCGCCATCTTGCCGGACCCGGACGGGGCGCGGGCCCAGGACGGGGGCCTGCCTCCTCCGGCGGCGAAGGTCGATCCCAGGCAGGCCGCCCTGATGCAGGCGGCTCTGGGCCTGAGGACGCAAGGCGTCTCCAACGCCCTGGAGATCAATCAGCGCTTCGGGGAAGGCGGAACGGTTTTCCCCAGCGTGCTGCCGAACGTCACCGCCGACGGTTCCAGCGGCTTGTGGTCGCTGTTCTTTCGCAAGACGCAGATGATTTTCGGCGCCGAAAATTCCGAGACGCCGATCGTCGGCTATTACAACTCCATCGTCGATTGCTGGCTGCTGACCCGCTGGCAATTCCGGGGCGCCGTCGCCAAGCTGGCCGAAGCCGTCCCCGTGAAGGGAAACAGCCTGGGCAAGGGCGGCGGCGAGCGCCCGCGCTGGGCCCTGCAGCCGGCCTCGATGGATATGGTCCAGGCCATGCAGTCCTCGGCGACCGCGGCCGTGGCCGAATTCATCGGCCGCTATCCGCCGGGGTCGAATCGGCGGGTTCCTCTTTCGGCCAGGCCCGACCTGCCGGCGCTGATCGATCGGGTCGCCTCGGTCTATGTCACCCTGCAATGGCTGGAAAACGATCCCCAAGCCGCGCGCGCCGTCAATCAGACGCTCGACAGCCTCGCCAAGGGCGACGGCCTGAAGCTTTCGCAACAGCTCGACGCCCAGTCGCGGATCGATTTCTCGCCCTTCATAAACGGCGCCGCCTTCCGCACGCGGCTGGAGGTCAGCCTGGTCGAGGTGGCGGAGGGCGGCTTCCTGATCTGGGCCGGGCTGCCCGAAAACGGCCGCTGGCTGCTGCTGGCGGGCTACAAAATACAGCCGGACGGCCAGTTCGGCCTGTCGCGCCTGGCCTTCGTGGACCTGTTGCAAGGGGGGGCGAAATGATCGGCCGCCGTTGTCGCGCCGTCGTGGCGCTGCTGGGCGCCGTCATGCTGCTGTGCGGCCTGGCCGCCCCGCTTGGCGCCCAGAACACCCGCGGCATCAGCGGCAATGTCTTCGAGAACGCCGGGAACGATCTCAAGAGCGACCTGAGCGACAAGAATTCGATCACCAAACAGATTCTCACGGTTGCGCAGAAGGACGGCCTGGCCAAGTCCCTGGCCGGAACGCGCTTCGCCTCGGCCGGGTCGATGGCGGCCAGTCTGTCGGGGATGATCAGCAAGTCGGCGCTCAAGGGCGCCGCGAAGACCATGCTCAAGGACGCCGATCTGTTCGCCGGAATGCGGCGGGCGGCCGACCTTCTGGTTCACGGCAACGATCACGCGGCGACGGTCGTCGCCGTGCAGACCTTCCTGGAATCGCTCGGCTCGGTCCTGATCAACCCGCGCAATCTGTTCACCATCTGCATGGCGATGACCGCCGGCACCGGAATTCTCGCTTGCGGGGCGGTCAGCCTGATCGCGGCGCCGATCCTGGAAAGCCTGGTCGACCGCTATGTCATCACGCCGGTGGCGAATGCCGCCGGGGATGCCCTGTTCCCATTGAACAAGGCAAGCGGCGGCGGGGGCGGCGGCGGCGGCGGCGGAGGCTGCGGCTTCCAGGGCCATATCGATGCCAGCGCCCAATCCATCACCAATGCCGCCAACGACAACGGCATGGCCGAGACGCGCATCGGCGCCGCCAAGTGCGGCAACGCCACCATCAACGCCCAGGTGGGCGGCAGCGTGACGACGCTGGCCAACGGCGCCGTCGGAAAGACCGAAATCGGCGCGGCGGACGGCTCCGCCCGCCTCAATGTCTCGGTGGGCGGCGAGGTGACGACCCTTGCCAAGGGACAGAACGCCACCACCCTGCTCGGCACCGCGACCTCGGAGAACGCCGGCCGTGTTACCGGCACCGTCTCCATTTCAGGCAGCGTCATCAACAAAGGCGGCAATCTGGAGATCGGCAGCGTCGGCGCCTGCAAGGCCTATCGCAACGGCCAATGCTGCGTCGACATCCACAACGCCCTATGCGTGCTCAACTTTTTCCCGAAACCGGCGGACGACCCGTGCCCGCCCCGCTATGTCGATGAAATCGGCGTCTGTTATCTCTATTCCGACACCAGCCACCAGATCATCGGCCGTTAGGGTTTTGGGCATTTCGACTGAAGGGAGTGCCGTCATTGCGAGTTCCGCGCCGGCCGGTGGCCGCCCCATCCTGGACGAAAAGGCAAAGAGGCGCCGGCGTCCCTGCCGGTGTCCGCCGCTCGGCGGCGGAGTCCGTTCCATCGGCAGGGAGGCCGGTGCCACTCGTCATCGCGGGGAGCGTGGCGACGAATCTTCTGCTTCTCCTCCTCATGGGCGGCGTCGCCTGCGCCGAGATCAGATCGGACAATCAGCCGGTCTCGGCCGATGCCCCCTCCGGTCCGCTCCCACCCCAGCAGCCCCCTCTGTTCGAAATTCAGTGTTTCCAGGACGGCGTGAAAATCATCGACGAAAGGCGGTCCGGCGCCCTCTCCGTCGCCACGGCGTCGCGCCTGATCTGGAGCAACGGCGACGACAGCCGCTTCGAGATTTTTGTCGACGGCAAATCGCTGTGCCGCGTCAGGGCCGTGCCGCCCGCCAAATAGGCCCGGGGCCCCCCTCCGGCAAATGAGGGCGTGCCGCCGCTTCGAGCTTTCCCGTGACAACTGACGGGCCCGGGACACGACGAAGATGCGTCGTGTCCCGGGCCTTCGGATTCCATCCGTCGCCCCCGCTCGGGGCTGCTCGCGCGGCGCGTCTTCCTCGAGACTCGACAGGTATCCCATATATTGGGACGATGTTTTATATATTGACCATTCGCTATCGAGGTCGTTATCGTATGACCCCGACGGCTTCTCTCGTCCGCGGGGGAAAGAGCGTCCGAAAGAGCCAAGACCGAAACCTCGGCTTCGCGATGATGGGCGGGGAGGTTCGCCGGCCCGGTGGAGCGTGCTCTTGCGAGGAATTGCCCTTGCGCTCCGGGCGAGGCAGCGCGAACGGGGCGCACCGCCGGTCAGGATGGTGGTGCCCGGGCTTCCTTCGAACGCCGCCGGACGAAATTGATGAGCCGGAAACAAACAAATCAGGGAGTGAAAATCATGGCCCACCAAGCTGAAAGACCACAGGGCGCCAATACTATCCGACGGATCAGCCTCAGGCTTCTGCCCTTTTTGATGCTGTGTTATCTCGTCGCCTATGTCGACCGGTCGAACATCGCGGTGGCCGCCCTGTCGATGAATCAGGATCTCGGCCTGACCGCCGCGATGTATGGCCTGGGCGCCGGATTGTTCTATGTCACCTACATCCTGTGCGAGGTTCCCAGCAATCTCGCCCTGGCCAGGTTCGGCGCCAAGCGGTGGATCGCCCGCATCATGATCAGCTGGGGCATCATCGCCTCCTGCGTCAGCCTGATCCATTCGGCCAATCAGCTTTATGGCGTGCGCCTGCTGCTGGGAGCGGCCGAAGCCGGCTTCACGCCCGGCATCATCTATTATCTGTCCTGCTGGTATCCGAAACGGGAACGCGGCCGGGCCCTGTCCTTTTTCTACATCGGGGCGACCCTGGCCTCGGTGATCGGCATGCCGATGTCGGGCCTGCTGCTCGGCATGAACGGCGTCATGGATTTCGCCGGTTGGCGCTGGATGTTCCTGCTGGAAGGCATCCCGGCGGTGATTCTGGGCTTCGTCGTCCTGGCCTATCTTCCCGATTCGCCCAAGCAGGCCCGCTGGCTCGGCGCCGACGAGGCGACCTGGCTGACCGAAACCATCGCCACCGAGAATGCCTCCCTGCCCCTGAAGCACGACCATCACTGGGCCAAGGCGCTGACCAACCCGAAGGTGCTGCTGCTCGCCCTGTTCTGGCTGCTGCAGGCCTTCGGCACCATCGGCGTCACCTTGTTCATGCCGCTCATCGTCAAGGGCCTGTCCGGGCAGAGCAATCTGGCCGTCAGCCTGCTCTCGGCCCTGCCTTTCCTGCTGGCCTGCGTGCTGATGTATTGGAACGGCCGCCATTCCGACAAGACCGGCGAACGCGCCCTGCATCTCGGCCTGCCGCTCGCCGCCGCCGGCGTGCTGATGGCCGCCGCCGTGTTCGCCGCGCAGGGCGGACTGCTGCTGCCGGCCTATGTGCTGCTGGTCAGCGCTGTCGGCTTGAACTGGGCCTCGACCCCGGTATTCTGGGCGGTGACCACCGAACATGTCTCCGGTGTCGCCGCGGCGGCTTCGATCGCCCTGATCAACGCCACGGCGAATATCGCCGGACTGGCGCTGCCGCCGTTGATCGGTCGGATCAAAGACGTCACCAACAGTTATGATTATGGTGTGTTGATGATCGCCGCGGCCCTGGTGATCGGCGGCGTGCTGGGCCTGCGTCTGGCCCCGCCGCGCGACGATGGTCAGCCGCGTGCCGCCAAGGACAGCCTGGCGGTGAATTCTTAAAAGACCCCAAACCTTGGGAGAAGGTCGTGTCGAAGAAGATAGAACTCCTCGCCGTTGGAAAAATCGCTCCCTTCTATGCCGAGCGGCTGCAGGCCGCCTTCTCCTATCACCATATCCTGCACCCTCCGGCGGGCGACGACATTCTGGCCGTCGCCCCGCAGATCCGCGGCATCGCCGGGACCGGAGAATCGCTGATCACCCGGGCCCTGCTCGAATCGCTGCCGGCTGTCGAGATCGTCTCGATCTTCGGCGTCGGTTATGACGGCGTCGATGTTCCGGCGACGCGCGAAAGGGGCATCATCGTCACCCATACGCCGGATGTGCTGACCGACGAGGTGGCCGATCTCGGCATCGGCCTTCTGCTGTCGATCGCCCGGGCCATTCCCGAAGCCGATCGCTTCGTGCGGGCCGGGCTGTGGAACAAGGGGCCATTCCATTTCACCCGCCGGGTCGGCGGCGCCCGCCTCGGCATCGTCGGATTGGGCCGGATCGGCCGGGCCGTCGCCAGGCGGGCCGAGGCTTTCGGGATGCGGATCGCCTATTGCAGCCGGCGGCCGGCGGCCGATGTCGCCTATCCCTATTACGATCATCCGGCCAAGCTCGCCGCCGAGGTGGATTTTCTGCTGGTCATCACCCCCGGCGGGCCGGCCACCCGGGGCCTGATCGACGCCGCGGTGCTCACCGCCCTCGGGCCGAAAGGTTATCTGATCAATATCGCCCGCGGCAGCGTGGTCGACGAGGCCGCCCTGGTGGCGGCGCTGGAAGCCGGGCGGATCGCCGGGGCCGCCCTCGATGTCTTCGCCGACGAACCGAATGTGCCCGCCGCCTTGCTGGGCCGCGACAATGTCGTCCTGTCGCCCCACATGGCGAGCGGGACGGTCGAGACGCGTCACGCCATGGCCGCCCTGGCTTTCGACAACCTCGAAGCGCACTTCGCCGGCCGGCCGGTCCCGACGCCGATTCCCGCGGAGGGATAAGCCATGGAGAGCGTTGCCGAAGACCTTCGATAAGGCAAGTCTTCGCCTGGTCGATCCGGCTCGCCTCTGCATTGGCGACGATCCGCCGATACATTGGATTGCGATGAGTTTGTTCTTTATTTGTTCTTGCCGCCATATTGACATCAGGCATCGGAGCCCGTAATTATGGGCAGAATGTTTTCCCCGATGACCCGAAGTTGAATTTTTATGCCGTTCCAACCTGTTGATACCCAGCGGCTGTACCAGCAAGTGGCTGATCAGATCAGCGAGTTGATCCGTGTCCGGGAATTTCCGGTCGGGCATCGGCTGCTGCCTGAACGCGACCTGGCGAAGGCTCTGGGGGTCAGCCGTCCGGTCGTGCGCGAAGCGATGATCGCCCTGGAGATCGCCGGATTGGTCGAGGTGCGGACCGGTTCCGGAACCTATGTCAAGGCGCGCGTCAATTCGTCGACCGCGCGCCCGTTGCCGATCATCCTGGGCGACGTCGGGCCCAGCCCCTTCGACATCATTTCGGCCCGCGTGCTGCTCGAGGGCGAGGTGGCCTTCCTGGCGGCGAAAGAGGCGACGGACGACGAGTTGAAGGAGATCGCCGCCATTCACCAGGAAATGACGCGGCAGATGGTGGCGGGGGAGCCGTCGCAGGATTCGGACCGGCTCTTTCACGAGCGGATCGCCAGGGCCACCCACAATACCGTGCTGCCGACGCTGGTCGAGGGCCTGTGGACCAACCAATTCGCGCCGGTCTTTTCGGTCTTGAGCAAACGGACCGGGCTGTCGGAGAATCGGGCCGCCACCCTGGCGTCCCACGGGCGGATCGCCGAAGCCCTGCTGCAACGCGACCCGGCCAGCGCCCGCGCCGCCATGCACGCCCATCTGGAACAGGTGCTGGCCGTGCTGATGCGCGACGACGAGACCGCTTGAAACACACGCTCAAGGGCCAGAGTCGCCCTTCGGGAAATAGTTCACCACAGAGACACAGAGATCACAGAGGAAACGCGGCCGGCTGACGCCGTTCGTAAGATCATTCCGTGAAGGAAATTCCTTACGGTTTGGAAACCCTCTGTGATCTCTGTGTCTCTGTGGTGATTTATTTTTGTTTCCGTCGGGACGGCTTAAGCCAGGCAGCCCAGCAATTCGCTCATGGCGTCCCGGGGGATGATGGCGCCGCGGTGGCAAATGACCGTCGCCGCCAGGCGGCTGCCGATGCGGGCCGCCTCCACCGGGCTCATGCCGGCCAGACGGCCGCTCAGATAGCCGGCGTTGAAGCTGTCGCCGGCGCCGGTGGTGTCGACCGGCTTGACCACTTCGGTGACCGGGACATGAAGCCGCTGGCCGTCTTGCGAAATGAAGCAGCCCTCGGCGCCATGCTTGACCAGAACCTCGTTGACGCCCGAGGCGTGCATGCGATCGGCGATCGCCTCGCAGCTCTTGTCGCCGAACAGAAGCTCCTCGTCGTCGGCCGACGGCAGGGCCAGGTCGACGAACGACAGGAAGCGGGTGACCACCCGGCGGGCGACGTCGGCCGACGGCCACAGGGACGGGCGATAGTTGCCGTCGAAGACGATGCGGGTGCCGCCGCGGCGCAATTTTTCCAAGGCTTCGGCCAGCCGGTCGCGAGCCGGATAAGACAGGATCGACAGGGTGATTCCGGAAAAATGCACCATGTCGGCGTCGGCCAGATGGTCCAGCAGATCGACGGTTTCCGGCAGGTCGAACAGGGACCGCGCCGGGGCGGCCGAGCGATAATAATAAAAGCTGCGCTCGCCGGCGGCATCGGTGCGAATCAGATAGAGTCCCGGCAATTGGCCGGGCAGCCGGGCGACCCAGTCGGTGCTGATGCCCTCGGTCCGCCAGAAGGCCAGCATGGCGTCGCTGTAGGGATCGTCGCCCAGCGCCGTCACATAGTCGACCGCCAGGGCCGGGCCGTTGATCCGCGCCAGATAGACGGCGGTGTTCAGGGTGTCGCCGGCATAAGCCATGGTCATGGTGCCGTCGCCGCGGTCGGCCATTTCGATCATGCATTCGCCGATGGAGACGATGCGGCGCGGCCGCTTGGCGGCGGCGCCGGAAAATGTGGTCGCCGCCTGGCTCAGTTTCATTCCGGTCGTCATCTATTCCTTACCTCGACCAACGCCGTTGGGACCCCTTGCCGATCCCGTCAAGCCGGACGGCTCCAGCCAGCACGAGCGGGAACCGATGCCTGTTTGCCGAAGGCGCGGCGGCATCGGGTCCGTGGTGGTTGACAGAGCCGGAATGCTGTGACACCAATTGGTCGGACCACTTGACCATTTAACGTTTCCTGCCGGATGTCAAGATGTCGCGTAGGGTCATCGTCACCAAATGACGGCTTGTCCCGGGCGTTGCGGTTGCCATTCGGCCGAGGAGCATAGAGTCTTGGCGTTGTTTTTCAAAGGGTCGTTCCTCCGTTGCGGCGATGTTCGTGCAAGGATGGCCCTTAAGCTTCCCTCCCCCGTCTTGCCGACCACCCGGTTGCCGACGCGGCCGCATCCATTTTTGGGTGGGCAGCGGGGCGGTGTGGGATTATGCCTATTGGGGGAACCGGGCCGGGGGCGGAGGACGATGGTCCAGGGCGTTGATGCCGGAATTTGAAGATTGAGATTGAGATTGAGGAGTAAGGAAAATGGCAACTGACCGCATGACGGTATTGTCTGCGATGATGGACCAGGGCGTGATCCCGGTCTTCTATCACCCCGATGCAGAGGTCTGTAAAAAGGTCATCCAAGCCTGCGCCAACGGCGGCGCCAAATGCATCGAATTCACCAACCGCGGTGATTTCGCCTCGCATGTGTTCTTCGAGGTGACCCGTCATTTCGCCAAGGCGGATCCGAGCGTGATCATGGGCGTCGGCTCGATCGTCGACGCGCCGACCGCCGGCATCTATATCGCCAACGGCGCCAAATTCGTCGTCGGCCCGCTGTTGAATGCCGACGTCGCCAAGGTCTGCAACCGCCGCAAGATCGCCTACAGCCCGGGTTGCGGCTCGGCTTCCGAGATCGGTTACGCCGAGGAACTCGGCTGCGAAATCGTCAAGGTGTTCCCCGGCAGCTCGGTCGGCGGCCCGGATTTCGTCAAGTCGATGCTGGGCCCGTGTCCGTGGACCCGCATCATGCCGACCGGCGGTGTCGATTGCACCGAAGAGTCGCTCACCAAATGGTTCAAGGCCGGCGTGGTCTGTGTCGGCATGGGCAGCAACCTCATCACCAAGCAACTGCTCGACGCCCAGGATTATGACGGCATCGAGAAGAAGGTGCGCGACACCATCGCCCTGATCCGCACCATTCGGGGGAAGTAAGAGATGGCCGACGACATTCTGAAAATCCGCCCGGCCTCCGAGACCAAATGGGATTGCGCGTCCTTCGGCGAAGTGATGCTTCGTTTCGACCCCGGCTTCGGCCGGGTGCGCAATGCGCGCAGTTTCCAGGTGTGGGAAGGCGGCGGCGAATACAATGTGGCGCGCGCCATGCGCAAATGCTGGGGCAAGCGGTCCACCGTGGTGACCGCCTTGCCGCAGAACGATCTGGGCTGGCTGGTTCAGGATCTGATCTGGCAGGGCGGCGTCGACACCTCGCATCTGATCTGGCGCGATTTCGACGGCTTGGGCCGCAATACCCGCGTCGGCCTGAATTTCACCGAAAAGGGCTTCGGCGTGCGCGCCGCGCTCGGCTGTTCCGACCGCGGCCACTCGGCCGCCTCGCAGATCAAGCCGGGCGAGGTGAATTGGGAAAAGCTGTTCGGCGAGGAAGGGGTGCGCTGGTTCCACACCGGGGGCATCTTCGCCGCCTTGTCGTCGGGCACCTCGGAAGCGGTGATCGAGGCCGTCGAAGTCGCCCACAAATACGGCACCGTGGTGTCCTACGACCTCAACTACCGGGCCTCCCTGTGGAAAAGCCAGGGCGGCAAGGAAGGGGCGCAGAAGATCAACCGGACCATCGCGCCGCATGTCGACGTGATGATCGGCAACGAAGAAGACTTCACCGCCTGCCTGGGCTTCGAAGTCGAGGGCCTGGACGAGCATATCTCGAAGATCGATCCGGCCAACTTCAAGAAGATGATCGCCCAGGCCGTCAAGGAATTCCCCAATTTCAAGGTGGCCGCCACCACCTTGCGCAATGCCAAGACGGCGAGCTTCAACGATTGGGGCGCGGTGATCTATGCCGGCGGCCAGTTCTACGAGGCGCCGCTGCGCGAGGATCTCGAGATCTATGACCGCGTCGGCGGCGGCGATGGTTTCGCTTCCGGTCTGGCCTATGGATTCCTCGAGGGCAAGGGACCGCAGGCCGCGGTGGAATATGGCGCGGCGCACGGCGCCCTGGCCATGACCACGCCGGGCGATACCTCGATGGTCAATGTCAAGGAAGTCGAAGCGATCATGAAGGGCAAGGGCGCCCGGGTGATCCGCTGACGCTCAAGCCCGAGCGGGCGCCCTGAGCCCGCTCGGGTGAGCGGAGCGGAGGCGTCATCGCGAAGCTCAAGAACCTGGAGCGATCGTTTCGCTCCAGGTTCTTGAAACACTGACGCGGGAACAGCCGCGTCAGTGTTTTTCGTCTCCAGCGTTCTCTCTCGTTTGCGCGGCGAAGCCTGTTTCTTTTGCGGAAGGGAACGAAGGCTCCCTGAGGAATGGCCGGTATTGGTCTGACCACTTGACCACAGCGATTCCGCGGCCCATTTTATAGCGTTAACGCACAACCGCAGATTTTCGATCAGCAAAAAAGGTAGGCCTACGATGGCGTCACTTTTCATTCGGTTGCATCCTCGCGACAGCGTCGTCGTCGCCATCGAGGAATTGTCTCCGGGGACCGCCCTTCCGGGGATCGACGTGGTCTGCAAGGACATCGTGCCGATCGGCCATAAGGTCGCCGTGAAGGCCATCGCCTCGGGCGAACCGGTGCGCAAGTTCGACCAGATCATCGGTTTCGCCACCCGGGCGATCGCCGCCGGCGAGCATGTGCATGTGCACAACATGGGGATGGGGGAAACCTTTGCCCGGGCCTTCGACGTCGGGGCCGACGCCAAGCCGACGGTGCTGCTGCCGGAAGCCGAACGGGCGACGTTCCAGGGAATCGTCCGGGCCGACGGCCGGGTGGCGACGCGCAATTACATCGGTATCCTGACCACGGTGAACTGCTCGGCCACGGCGGCCCGGCTGGTCGCCGACCGGTTCCGCGGCCCGGCCCTCGAGGCCTTCCCCAATGTCGACGGCGTCGTCGCGCTGACCCATGGTCTCGGCTGCGGCGGCGTCCAGGAAGGCGACGGCATGGACAATTTGCGGCGCACCATCGGCGGTTACGCGCGCCATCCGAATTTCGCCGCCGTGGTGATTCTGGGCCTCGGCTGCGAAAACAACCAATTCTCCCGTCTGGCCGAGGCCGAGCATCTCGAGGTCAGCAATCTGCTGCAACCGCTGATCATCCAGGAGATGGGCGGCACCAGGGCCACCGTCGACGCCGCCGTGGCCCGCATCCAGGCCATCCTGCCGCAGGTCGATCAGGTGCGCCGCCAGACCGTCTCGGCCAGCCATATCACCGTCGGGCTGCAATGCGGCGGGTCGGACGGCTATTCGGGCATCACCGCCAATCCGGCCCTGGGTGCCGCGGTCGATCTGCTGGTGAGGAACGGCGGGACGGCGGTGTTGAGCGAAACGCCGGAAATCTACGGGGCGGAACATCTGCTGGCCCGTCGCGCCGTCACGCCCGATATCGCCGAAAAGCTGGTCGCGCGGGTCAAATGGTGGGAAGCCTATACGGCGCGGACCGGTGACGAGATGAACAACAATCCGTCGCCGGGCAACAAGAAGGGCGGCCTGACCACCATCCTGGAAAAGTCCCTGGGCGCGGTGGCCAAGGCCGGCACCACCAATCTGGTCGATGTGGTGAAATATGCCGAAACGATTCCCGCCCACGGCCTGGTGTTCATGGACACGCCCGGCTACGACCCGGTGTCGGCCACCGGCCAGGTCGCCGGAGGGGCCAACATCATTTGTTTCACCACCGGACGCGGTTCGGTCTATGGCTGCAAACCGGCGCCCAGCCTTAAATTGGCCACCAACACGCCGATGTTCAACCGCATGCGGGACGACATGGATATCAATTGCGGTCCGATCGCCACCGGAGAGGCCACCATCGAGGAAACCGGGCGGCTGATCTTCGAGGCGATCCTGGCGACGGCCTCGGGCCGGCGTACCAAGAGCGAGGAATTGGGCGTGGGTTCGGACGAATTTGCGCCTTGGCAAATCGGCGCGGTGATGTAGCCTCGAAGATACGGCAGGTTATCGCGTATTATATGCGTCCAGGTCGCAAATTATGGATGAATGAACCGCTGGAATAGCAGAATCCGCGTTTGTGTTCTCATCTGCTGCGGTTCACGCTACCATGAATTCTTACAGTCCCCGCAGACGGGGAACAAAGGTGGAGGCAATTCTCGACCGATCGTTTTTTCAAACTTTGAAATAACAGAATTGGACACGGGCCGACTCGAAGGCCCGGCCAAAGGGGGGGACCGTGCGGTTTGCTTTTCTTCAGCCCATCCAGGTGCGCCTGTGGCTGGCCTTCATCGCGGTTGCGGCCGTCAGCGTCTTCGGCGCGATGATTTCCCTGGTGTCCGACAGCCAGTTGTCGACGACGATCCAACATTTCGGAACCGCAACGTTGCCGCAGATGGTGGCGGCGCAGAATATGCTCGACGCCAAGAGCGCCTTGATCGACGCCACCCGCGCCCTGGCGAAAACCGAGGAGGCGGAGGATCTCGACAAGCGCAAGGCGGCGGCGCGGAGCCAATTGACCAAGCTGCGCGCCCTGTCCACGGAAAGGCTGCAGGCGTTGGGCGCCGCCGATGTGGCGGCGGAGCTGCGTCCGCTGATCGATCGTTTCGAGACCAGTCTGAACACCGTCGAGGTGGCGACGGTCCATCGGATCGAGGCGCACGCCAAGCGCGAATCCCTGGTGGGGAACATGGAAAGCGCCGGCCGCGCCGCGCGGTCGATGGCCGTTCCTCTGGCGGCGGCGCTTCGCGAGCAACTGGCGGGGCGGATCGGCAGCCTGGCGGCGGCGGGGGATCTCCGGCGTCTGCAGGACCTCGACAAGAACGAGGTGGCCTGGCTGATCACCGTGCAAAGTCTGCGGAGCGATGCGGACAATCTGGTCAATATGCTGACGTCGGCGGCGGCCGCCGCCGACGAGGCGACCTTGCGCGGCGCCGAGGCCCAGGTGGCGATGGCGGTTCCCCATCTGAAAAATACCGCGGGGCTGCCCGATACCCCCTTCACCGCCGGATTCACCGCCTCGATCGAGGCGCTGGCCGGATTCACGGCGCCGCCGGACAGCATCATCGATGCCCGCGCCGCCGAACTCGTCGCTTTGCAGGATATCGATCAGGCGGTGTCCGCCAGCAGTCAGGCCGGCGACCAATTGACCAAGGCGCTCGGCCAATTCGCCGAAACGCGCTCGACCGCGACGACCGGGGCGGTGCAGAGCACCGTCGGCGAAATCCGCACCGCGATGGGGGTCCAGGCCATCCTGGCTTTCTCCGCCCTGGTGACCGCCGGGCTGATCGGTTGGCTTTATGTCCGCAGAAATCTGGTCCGCCGGATGCTGCATCTGCGCGACGCGATGCGGGCCATCGCCGGCGGCGATCTCGATTTTCGCGTCGCGGTGAGCGGCCAGGACGAACTGGCCTCGATGGCCGAGGCCCTGGCGGTCTTCCGCGACAATGCCCGCAAGATCGCACAGTTGCAGCAGGCGCAGGAGGAAACGCGCCAGGCCGCCGAACGGGAACGCCGGCAAGCCCTCCTTTCGATGGCCGACGCCCTGGAATCGGGGGCCGGCCGGCTGCTGTCCCAGGTGGCGGCGGCGGCGGCCCAGCTGAACGGTTCGGCCGGCGAGATGTCGAGCAATGCCGAGGCCGCCAGTCGCGAGGCCGATACCGTCGCCGACGCCACCAACCAGGCGGCGGTCAAGGTGGATTCGGCGGCCGGGGCGGCCCAGGAAATGGCTGCCTGCATCCAGGAGATCGCCCGGCATGTGGCGGGGTCGACCTCCGCCTCGGGGAACGCGCGCGACGAGGCGGGCACGGCCCAGCACAAGGTGGGGCGCCTGAAGGAGGCCGCCGAGAAGATCGGCGACATCGTGCAGCTGATCCGCGGCATCGCCGCCAAGACCCATCTGCTGGCCTTGAACGCCACCATCGAGGCGGCGCGGGCCGGCGAAGCCGGCAAGGGCTTCGCCATCGTCGCCGGCGAGGTGAACAGCCTGGCCAACCAGACCGCCTCGGCCACCGAGGAGATCGAGCGGCAGGTCGGGGCCATTCAGACGGCGACCGGCGATTCGGTGCAGTCGATCGAGGTGATCTTGAAGGCCGTCGAGAATGTCAATGAACTCAATATGTCGGCTTCGGGGTCGTTGGAGCAGCAATCGGCCGCCACCCAGGAGATCGCGCGCAGCATGAACGAGATGGCCCAACTGATCTCCTCCGTGCATGCCGGCATGGACACCGTCAATCACAGCACGCATTCCAACGAGACGACGGCGGTCACCCTGCGCACCGCGGCGTCGCGCCTGTCGGCCGATACCGAGGCGCTGGGAAAAGAGGTCACCCGTTTCCTCGGCCAGATCCGCGGCGGTTGAGGCGGCCCTCCACGGGATTGGACTCTGAGCTCTCTCTCTTCGCGGGCCGGCGGTTTTTCCAAAAGAAAATCCTGTCGACCGCGGCCCCAGTGGGGCGGGCCTCCGCGCCCGCCTTTTCCGGCCCGGGACGCCCCGCGCCACCGAGTTTGCTACGGCTTTTCCCAGTGTCCGCTGTCCTGCGAGCGGAACAGGGCCTCGATGGCCCGGGCGTTGCCGGCGGAAAAATCCAGGCTCACCGACGGCGCGCCGTCGCCGCGCACGGCCTGCGAGAACTGCTCGAACATCAGACGATATTGATTGCAGGGCACGCTTTCGACGAATTCGGTCACCAGTTCGGCCGGCAGGGCGCCGGTGACCAGCCGGAGGCGGGTCGGAACGTCGTCGGGCAAATTGACCGGGATTTCCATCTCGATCCGCCCCCTGGTCCCCATGATGACCAGATGCTGGTAGGCGCCGAGCTGGCTGGCGCAATTGAACGAGGCCTGAGCCTTGGGGAAGGCCATCAGGGCGGTGGTCAGGCGATCGACCTGGAAGTTGGGATCGATATCCATGGCGGCGATCACCCGATCCGGCTCGGCGTCGAAGAGATAGCGGGCCAAGGCCACCGTATAACAGCCCTTGTCGGTCAGCGAGCCGCCGCCCACCTCGGCGCGGTTGCGAATGTTGGCCGGATCGTAATTGGGGCTGGCGAAGCTCATGTGCAGGGCCTGCGCGGTTCCGATCCGGTCGGCCCGGATCATCTCGCGGGCTTTCTGCCAGAGCGGATGGCTCAGCACCATGAAGCCTTCCATGATGTGGACGCCGTTCTCCGCCGCGGCTTTCGCCAAGGTGGCGACGCCGTCGGCGGTCAGGGCCAGCGGCTTTTCGCAAAGCACATGCTTGCCGGCCTCGGCGGCCTTGACCGCCCACTCCACATGCAGATGATTGGGCAGGGGGATGTAGACCGCCTCGACGGCATCGTCGGCCAGCACGGCCTCGTAGCTGTCGTAGGCCCGCGGAATGCCGTGGGCGCGGGCGGCGGCTTCGGCGCGGGCGCGGTCCCGCGACGCGATGGCCGCGACGGTGACGAGGGGGGAGGACTTCAGCGGCGGAATGACTTTCTCGTTGGCGATCTTGGCCACTCCGAGAACGCCCCAGCGGACAGGGTCAAAAGACATTTCATCTCCTCAATTCATCGGCCGGAACGAGACGCCCTGGCCGGCGAAGCACGATGATGGCGACGCCGGCGATGGTGGCGGCGCTTCCCAGCAGCGTCTGCAGATTGAGCGTCTCGCCCAGCATCAGGATTCCGGAGAGCACGCCAAAAACCGGCACCAGCAGGGTGAAGGGCATCACCTGATTGACCGGATACCGGCGGATCAGCGGATACCATAGACAATAGGTGCCGATCGAAACGACGAAGACAGTGTACCCCAGCGAACTCCAGCCGTGCCAGGTGGAATGGGCGATGGCGTCCCATTGTCCGCTTTCCAGGCAGACCGAGGCCAGAAGCATTTGGGGCGCGGTGAACAGGGCGATCCAGCCCGACAGGGCGAAACTGTTGATCGGACCCAGGGCCTTGATCTGGATGTTGCCGACAGCCGCCGCCAGGGCCGAGCCGAGGATACAGGCCACCCATGGGAAATTTCCGCCGATGCGGGGCTCGCCGACGATCAGGATGATGCCGAGGAAGGACAGCGTCAGACCGGCCAGCCGCCGCCAGCCGAAGCGGTCATGGTAGAAATAGGCCGCCAGGACGGCCGAGAAGGGGACCTGCGCCTGCCCGACGATGGCGGCGGTGCTGGCGTCGAGATGGGCGACGCCGGCGTACATCAGGCCGAAATTCAAGGTGCCGAAGGTGAGCGAAAGTCCAAGGATGGGCAGGAGCTTGTCGCGCGATACCCGGAAGAAGGGGCAAAGCAGGGCGGCGACGGCGGCAAAGCGCAGGCCCATCAGCAGGAAGGTCGAGAACTCCTTGAGACCGAACTTCAGGATGGCCCAATGAAATCCCCACAAGACCTGGATGAGCAGCAGGCCGAGAAGATCGAAAAAACGCATGTCGCCGGGAATCCAGGGAAGCAGTTCGGAAACGTCGGGTGATGCCGAAGAGAAGGAAAGTCCGGATGGCCAAACTGCTTTACGCTCCGCTTTCCACGGGTTCAACGTCTATTTGGGGAAGGCGGACGGTTTCTGTCGAATGTTCGGTGAGACGATCGGCGGGATGCCGAACGAGGCTGCCCGCGGCTGACCGGCCGGCTGACCGGAGAGGACGGCGATCTATTTGAACAAAATGAGTTTGTTGTTGTTGGTCAGGCGCAGCCGATAGGATTCCTTGCCATGCTGAATGATCACCTCGCGGCGTCCGGCCAACAGTTCCTGACTGGAGAGAACCGGCGGGTCTTCGGAGGCCGGCGAGGCCTTTTTGTCAAGGGCGGCGGCGAGATCTGTCATGCTGCGTCGGACGTCTCCGGAAGGGCGCGGATCGGGTGGATATTCCGCTCTTTATTAGTGTAACTGATAATCATTATCAATAACATTTTGTAACGGCAAGTTTCGGATGTCGGCCGCCGCCGCCGATTTCCGCGTCTTGCGAACGAAAACGAAACAATCCGGACCGACCGCTGGTCCGGATTGTTTCGCCGAAAGGCGCGTCCCGGCGTCGGGAACGGGCCGAGCAGGATTCAAATCCTGATCAGCCGGGCGGCAGGCGCGGGCCGCTGCCGGCGCCGCTGCCGTCCAGGGCGCGGGCAATCTGCGCCAATTCGGCGTGGTTCAAGTTCAGGCTGGCGGCGGCCAGCCAACCGTCCACCTGCGCGGGGCTGCGGGCGCCGACGATGGCCCCGGTGACCCCGGGCCAAGCCAGAGTCCAGGCCACCGCCAAGGCTCCCACCGAAATGCCGCGGCCGGCCGCGATGGGTCTCAAGGCTTCGACCAGGGCCAGATTGCGCTTCAGAGCCTCGCCCGAGAATTCGGGATTGCGCGACCGCCAATCGTCGCCGGCCAGGCTCGCCGCCCGCTCGGCGGTGAAACTGCCGGTCAGCAGGCCGGATTGCATGGGCGAATAGACGATCACGCCGGTGCGATGCAGGGCGCACCAGGGCAGTTCGGCCGCGGCGGCGTTGCGGCGAATCGCCGAAAAGGGCGGCTGCAGCGTATCGACATGGCCGAGCCGCTCGGCGATGGCCATTTGCGGCGCCGTATGGTTGGACAGGCCGACGGCGCGCACCTTGCCGGCCCGTTTGAGATCCAGCAAGGTCTGCCAATAGTCTTCGAGCGGCGTTCCGTCTTCGGTCGGCCAGTGCATCTGATAAAGATCGATCCGCTCGACCCCCAGGCGGCGCAAGGAATTTTCGACCTCGCGGCGCAGGCTGTCGGCGCTGCCGATACGGCGGGGAGCGGCCGAGCGATCCCGCTCGTCCCAGACCAGCCCGCATTTGGTGAAGACATAGGGCCGCCGGTCGGCCGGCAGCGTCTTGAGCGCGGCGGCCACCACCTCCTCGGAATGCCCCAGGCCGTAGACCGCGGCGGTGTCGATCCAATTGACGCCGCGCTCCAGGGCATGGCGAATGGCGGCGACCGACTGGTCGTCTTCCTGGCGGCCCCAGCCAAAGGCCCAGTCGGCGCCGCCGATGGCCCAGGCGCCGAACCCGACGCGGGTGATCTGCATGTCGGTGGTGCCCAGCTGCTGTGTCGGAAGCGGTGTTGCGATCATCAAATCCTCCATCGGTTCGCCTCCCGTAGGGTGAAACCGCGTGATTGATCTGTCCAATAACATATTGTAATAAAATTCATCAGAATTCCCGAATATTCAAACGATGAGAAAACCCATGGATCTGCGGCAGTTGGAGCATTTCGTCACGGTCGCCGAGGAGCAGCATTTCACCCGCGCCGCCCGGCGCCTGAATATCGTCCAATCGGGCCTGTCCACCTCGATTCGCACCCTGGAGGAGGAGTTGGGGGCCGATTTGTTCCTGCGAAGCACGCGCCGCGTCGATCTGACCGCCGCCGGCCGCGTGCTGTTCCAGGAAGCCCAGCGCGTGCTGACGGCGGCGCGCAAGGCGAAGGAGGCGGTGTTCGCGATCCAGGGCCTGCAGCGCGGGCGCCTGACCATCGGCATGGCCCAGACGCTGTCGCCCTTCGTCGATCTGCCGGCCTTGCTGTCGCGTTTTCACGACGACTATCCCGGCGTGGAGATCAGGCTCTGCCAGGGGGCTTCGCCCACCTTGTGCGGCAAGGTGCGCGACGGCCGCCTGGATCTGGCCTTCGTTCCCCTGTTCGGGGCCGCCCCCGAAGGGGTCAGCAGCGAACTCTATGTCTGCGAGGCCTTGGTGGTCGCCTGCGCGCCGTCTCACCGGCTGGCCGGCCGGGACGGGCTGACCCTGGCCTCGCTGGCCGATTGTCCCTTCGTCGATTTTCAGCCCGAATGGGGAACGCGCCAGCTGGTCGATCACGCCTTTTCCGAAGCGCGGGTCGAACGCCACGTCGCCTTCGAGGTCAACGACATGCGGATGCTGCTCGACCTGGTGTCCTTCGGCCTCGGCATCGCCTTGCTGCCCGAACGGATCGTCGCGGCTCAGGAAAGCCTGTCCAACGCCCCGGGCGGCGTCGCCCTGGCCCGCCTGGCGCCCCCGGAGATCTGCTGGGAAATGGCCATCATCTACGCCGGCCGCGACGAACCGGTCAGCGCCACGGCCAATGCCTTTCTGGCTCTTCTGCCGCCGGCCCGATGCAGCGAGTGACCGCCTGTCCCGGTGGGGCGCCGCGTCACTGAGGTGGCCTCGTGGTGTCGAAAGTTTCGGCCAGCGAATAGCTGGTACTTCGTCCTCCACCGGCATTCTTTACGAGCAGCCGGTGTTTGACGAGAGAGTCGATGTCACGGGACGCCGTGTCCTGGGAACATTTCGCGATTTTGGCATATTTGGATGATGTGAGCTTGCCTTCAAAACCATTGAGCAGCCGATTCAAGATGGTGCGCTGACGATCATTGAGTTGTGCGCCGGCGTGCATTTGCCAGAACCGCGCCTTTTGCAGGACGGCTGCAAGGATGATTTCCGCCCCATCAAAGGCGCGGTCGAGACATCCAAGAAACCACTCGATCCAGGGCGTGATGTCGAGGTCACCCTTTTGGGTGGCCTCCAGGAGGTTGTAGTAAGCTTTTCGCTCGGCGCGAATTTGTGCGGACATGCTGTAAAAGCGGCGCGGACTTTGTTCGGAACGCGCCAGAGCCATGTCGGCGATGGCGCGGGCGATACGCCCATTACCATCCTCAAACGGGTGGATCGTGACAAACCAAAGATGGGCGATTGCCGCACCCAAGACAGGATCGGCGGATTCCTTCCCGTTAAACCAGGTGAGGAAGGCGTGCATCTCGCGATCAAGCTTTGCGGCGGTCGGCGCTTCATAATGGACGCGCTCGTGGCCCATTGGGCCGGACACGACCTGCATCGGGCCTGACGTGTCGTCACGCCATGCGCCGGCCCTGATCTTGCTCATGCCGCTACGCCCCGTAGGGAACAGCGCCGCGTGCCAGTCGAAGAGCCGTTCCTTGGTGAGCGGTGTCGCGTAATTCTGTGTAGCGTCGAGCATCATTTCGACGACACCCTCGATCTCGCAATCGGCGGGCCCGAGCGCGCCGATGTCCATACCGAGGCGGCGCGCGAGGGAAGAGCGAACTTGCTCCCGGTCGAGCACTTCACCCTCGATCTCGCTCGATTTGAGAATCTCTTCGGTGAGAGATTGCAAGACGGCTTCCGCGCGAAGTTCGAAACCGAGTGCTTCCATGCGTCCAATGAGCCGGCCTTGATGGTGACGCACAACGGCCAACTGCGTCGACAGCTTTTCGTGGTTCCAACGAAAGCTCGGCCAGTCTTTCAGTTCATGGATATAGCTTGCCATTCTCCGCTCCTTTTGCGGAGATTACGCGTCACAATCTCCGCAAAGGCAAATCTTGTTTTCCGCTATTATTGCGGAGAATAAACAGGCTCATCTCCGCAGATATCCGAAGCCATCCCGTCGAGCTCGGCGGGAAACCGGAAAATCAAGAAAAACGGTCGCTTTGCGGCCTTCAGGCCCGCGCCCGAAATCCACTCGCTACGGCGAGTCGCGCTTCAGCGCGACTTTGGTTGCTCCAATACTGTCATAACCGTGATGAAACGGCCCCCTCAAGCCCGATATCCCTCACGGCGGCGCGGGCGTTCCCGCCCGCGTCTTTTCGAAAAAAGGCCGGCGCGGCAGCCCGCCCCACCGGCCGAGG
This sequence comes from Rhodospirillales bacterium, assembly GCA_015654615.1. Classification (GTDB taxonomy): domain Bacteria; phylum Pseudomonadota; class Alphaproteobacteria; order Rhodospirillales; family Magnetospirillaceae; genus Telmatospirillum. The sequence continues at coordinate 21,842 of JAATGN010000306.1, read as the reverse complement.
CATCAAGCCGGCGGCAAAGGCATCGGGCCGATCCAAGTCGCGGGATCCGATGCCGGCCGGAGGATCACGGCTGCTTGCCCACGGCCAGCGAAGCCGCCGCCGGCTCTCCCGAAGGCGATACCTTCATATTGAGGGTCAGCAGGATCGCCACGACCAGCGCCCCCGCCATGAAGACGAAGGAGGCGCTGGGGCTGCCGGTGGCGCCGTTCAGATAGCCGACGATATAGGCGCCGACGAAGGATCCCAGGGCGCCGAAACTGTTGATGAAGGCGAGCGCGCCGCCCGCCACGTTTCTGGGCAGCACCTCGGGAATGATGGCGAAGAACGGGCCATAGGGCGCATACATGGCGGCACCGGCGATAACCAGCAGAAAATAGGAGAGCCAGAAGTTCGACGAGCCGATCAGATAGGAACCGAACAGCGAAACCGTGCCGATGATGAGGGGAATGAAAACGAAGGCCTTGCGATTCTGCGTCTTGTCCGAAAAGTAAGACGTTCCGATCAACGCCGCCACGGCCAACGCATAGGGAACGGCGGCCAGCCAACCGGTTGCGACAATGCCGATGGTCGACAGGGATTTAATAATGGAGGGAAGCCACATTATAAATCCATAGACACCGATATTCCATGAGAAATGGATAAGAGATAGGCTTATCACTTTTGACGACCGGAAAGCCTCGCTATAATTTTTTACCGGCTTCAGATCTTTTTGTTCTTCAACAAAAACCGCTTCCAAATCTTTCTTTTCATCGGCCGTCAGCCACTTCGCATCCTTGGGATGATCGACGAACATCACCCACCAGACGACCGCCCAAATGAGGGAGGGAATGGCCTCGATCACGAACATTTGCCGCCAGCCGTAGGCGTCGATCAGATAGCCGGACACCACCGACATCCACAAGATCGTCACCGGATTGCCCAGGACCAGCAGCGCATTCGCCTTCGAGCGCTCCTTCTTGGTGAACCAATGGCTGATGATGATCAGCATTGCCGGCATGACGACGCTTTCCACCACGCCGAGCATGAAGCGGACGACATACAAGGTGGAAATATCGCTGACCAGGCCGGTGGCCGCCGCCAGGCAACTCCAAAGTATCAGGCTCCAGAACATGATGACTTTTGCGTTGCGCTTCTCGACGTAGATGCCGCCCGGTATCTGGAAAAAAAAGTACGCCAGGAAAAAGACGCCGCCCAACAACGAAGACGACGTCGGCGTGATGTTCAGGTCTTTCGCCAGGCCGGCCGCCGCGCCGAAGCCGTAATTCGCCCGATCCAGAAAGGCCAGGCTGTAGGAGATGAAGACCAAAGGAATGATTCGGGTCCAGCGGGCCGGAGCCAGTTGTTTTATTGCCAATTTGTCGAACATTTCATCACCTTGCTGAGTATCTTCAGATCTCCGCGCTTATCCGAGCGATAAGTTCGGAAATGGAGATGGGTGAATTGGGGTGGCTTGAAATTGAAAGGGTCCGGTCAGACGCAGCTGGTCAGGCCGCCATCCACATAGATCACCTGGCCATTGACGAAATTCGAGGCCTCGGACGCCAGAAAAATCGCGGCGCCCGTCAGTTCTTCCACCTGGCCCCAGCGGCCGGCCGGCGTGCGTTTGCACAGCCAGGTGGAAAACTCTTCGTTTTCCACGAGCGGCTTGTTCATGTCGGTCACAAAATAGCCCGGTGCCACGGCGTTGGCCTGAATGCCATATTTGGCCCAGTCGGTGCATTGGCCCTGGGTGAACATGGCGACCGCCCCCTTGGTGGCGGCATAGGGGGCGATGCCGGGACGGGCCAATTTGCTTTGCACCGAGCAGATATTGATGATTTTGCCCATTTGGCGGGAAATCATATGCCTGGCGACGGCCTGCGAAACATAGAACACGCTGGACAGATTGACGCTGACGATGGCTTCCCAGTTTTCCACGGGAAAATCCTCGAGCGGCGCCCGGCGCTGAATGCCGGCGTTATTGATAAGAATGTCGATCGGACCGAATTCCTTTTCGATGCGATCGACCGCTTCGGCCACCATCGGCTGCTTCGTCACGTCGAAGACGACATAATCGGCTGCGAAGCCGGCGCTGTTCATCTTGTCCGCCGCCGCCCTGACACGCGCTTCGTCCTGGCCGTTGAGCACCACCCGAGCCCCCGACTCCGCCAGGCCATAAGCCAGGGCAAGCCCAATTCCCCGGCTCGACCCGGTGATCAGGGCCCGGCGGCCCTGCAGGTCAAAAAGGTTGGTTCCCTTTTTCATCGTTGCCTCCCCACCTCGAAAAAATCGATGGCCGGCCGCGGCGCCTTGGCCGCAATTCCCGGCAATCAAAGGGTATTTATAGGGTGCCGAACGGATGGCGAACCAATAGCCTTTCGTGATTTTCGTTATCAATATTCATGATTTCAGGCGGGAGAGACGGCATTTTTTCCCGATCGGCTCGGCCACCGTTCCGCTTCCCGATCGGCTTGGTATACGTTAGACGCGCCGATTGCCGCCAGGGCCGTCGGCATCGGCGTCCGCGACGGGAGTTGCCCGAATGGAACTGAAGCTGCTGCGATCCTTTGTCGTCCTTTCGGAAGATCTGCATTTCGGGCGGGCGGCGGAACGGCTGTGCGTCGTCCAGCCGGCTCTCAGCATGCAGATAAAAGCGCTGGAAGACGAACTCGGCGTACAACTTTTTTGCCGGGACAGACATAAAGTCGAACTGACGAGCGCCGGAAAGATCTTTCTGCCGGAGGCAAGGGCCACGCTGGCGCAAGCGCAGCGGGCCATACAGCGCGTAAAGTCGGCCGACAGCGGTGAAATCGGCCTTATCCGCCTCGGATTCGTCTCGTCGATTTTGCCATATTACCTGCCGCGGCTCATTTTCGAACTGCACGCGCGCTATCCGCTGATCGAGCTGGACCTGAAGGACATGCCCACTCCCGATCAGATGGCGGCGCTCAAGGAAAACAAGATAGACTTCGGATTCGTCCGCTTGCCGATCGAGAACAAGAAGGTCTCGACCCATCAGGTGCTCGAGGAACCCTTCGTCGTGGTCCTGCCGGAAGACCATCCGTTATGCGCGTTGGCGGTCGTCCGGCCGCAGGACCTGGCCGACCACCCTTCGTTCATTCTGGCCAGACGCTTCGCCCCCGGCTTTTACGACGAACTCCTGCTCGCCCTCAAACGCAGCGGCCTGACCTTGCAGGTTCTTCGCGAGTTCGGCGAATTCACCACCATGATCGCCTTGATCGCCGCGGGGATGGGAATCGGCATCATTCCCCGCCTGACCATGGCGACGAAACCGACCAATGTGGCGGTGCGGCCGCTGGTGCTGCCGGATCACAAATCCCGCGTCGGATTGGCCTGGGTCGCGCGGGAAACGGCGGTGAAGCAGACGTTTTTCGAGGCTGCCACGCGCGTGCGGGGGCCGGACGGATCGTCCGTCGCGGAGTCGCCTCCGGCCCGGTGACCGGGCACGGCCCGCCGCCATCGGCTTGCCGTGTCCCCGGAAGTCGCGCGGTGTCCCGAAGCTTCAGGCAAGCGTCACCAATCGATGCTCCGCCGCCGAGCGCAGCAGCGCGTCGATCAGCCGGTGCACCGCCAGGGCCGAACGGCCGCTGGTGTCGGGATCGCGTCCCTCGGTCACGGCCGCCGCGAAATCGGCGATCAGCGCCTTGTGCGGTCCGTGATCGAAGGCCATCGGATCGGCGCCGCCGCCGGTCGGGCCGTCGCCCTCCAAAATCTCTTCCCGGCCGTCGTGATAGAGGAGCTTGAGGCCGTTGCCCTCCAAAGTCGCCGTGCCCAGCGTGCCGGACAGTTCGATCCGTTCGGGAAAGCCGGGATAGGCGGCGGTGGTGGCGCCGATGGTGCCGACGGCGCCATTGGCGAAGCGCAGCATTCCGGCGGCGATGTCCTCCGTGTCGATCCGCCGCATCGGGCTGGTCGCGGCGAAGCAACCGACTTCGACCGGCGCGCCGACCAGGGTGCAGAACACGTCGAGGCTGTGGATCGCCTGGGTGATCAGGACGCCGCCGCCGTCGCGCGCCTTCATGCCGCGGCCGGGCTGGGCGTAGTAGGCCGGCGGGCGCCACCAGCGGATCTCCGCCGAGGCGGCGACCAGATCGCCGATCGCGCCTTCGGCCAGGACGCTCCGCAAGCGCCGTACGACGGGCCGGAAACGATGCTGGAAGACGACGCCGAGGCGCAGCCCGGCCTGCTCCATCCGTTCGACCAGGGCGATCGAACGCTCCAAGGTGACCTCGACGGGCTTTTCCATCAGCACATGCTTGCCGGCGGCGGCGCACTGGCTCACCAGTTCGAGATGGGTGGTCGGCGGCGTCAGCAGGAGGATCGCCTCGACGCCGGCGTCCCCCAGCAGCTCCTGCAAGGAGGCGACCACCGGGAATCCGGTTTTCCCGGCGAAGGCGGCGCGACGATCGGCCGAGGGGCTGAAGCCGCCCACCACCTCGATCCGGTCGGTCAATTCGGCAAGCGCCAGGACATGCGGCTGCGACGCCATGCCGAGACCGACGATGCCGAGGCGGAGACGTTCTTTTCCCATCAGATCCTCCATTGGGGCGGGCCGGGTGCCCTTAAAATATATTGCTTTGTTTGCCCTTTCCGTCATTGCGGGCCTTTAGGCGAAGCGATCCAGGAGCCCGCCGCTGTTGCTGGATTGCTTCGCTTTGCTCGCAATGACGACGTTTTTTCTTTTCAAACCGTCACGGTGAAAGCGTGATGCCGTCGGTCTCCCGGCCGAGCATCCCGGCCAGCACTTCGACCACCAGGCCGTGATCCTCGCGCTGCGGCAAACCCGAGACGCTCACCGCGCCGATGCAGCCGGTTCCGGCGACGACGATGGGGAAGCTGCCGCCATGGTCGGCATAGTCGCTCAACGGCAAGGCATAGGCGGCCGCCAATGTGGTCTGCCGCTGCAGCATTTGCAGGCCGACGCCATAGGAACTGCGGAAGAAACGAAAGACGGTGTTGCGCTTGCGGCGGATCCAATCGGCATTGTTGGGCGCCGCGCCGGGCATGGCGAAATGGAAAAGCTGCTGGACCTGCAGCGAGACGTCGATGGCCAGGCAGGCCCGGCGCGATTCCGCCGCCTCCTTGAGGCGACGCCCAAGCTCCCAGGCTTCGGCCGGGCCGAAACGTTCGAACTGCAGACGCTGTTCCTGGCCTGCGACAATGTGAAGATCGTCTTCGAGGGACATGGCGCCGCTGCCTCCCATGACTTCTTGAGAAAAGACCTTCGCGTCCCCCGGGTTCCGATGGAGACCAGGGGGACGCGAAGACTGTTTCAGATCTTGATGGTGCCGATATCGGCCACTCTCAGGATGTTGGTGTTGCCGGGGCAACCGAAGGGAACGCCGGCGGTGATGACGATGCGATCGCCGGTCTCGGCGAAGCCTTCGCGCTGGGCGATTTCCTCGGCCTTGCTGACGATTTCGGAAAATCCGCGCGGCCGGTCGGTGACCACGCTGTGGGCGCCCCAGACGATGGCCAGCTGGCGGGCCACCTCGATGTCCGGCGTGATGCTGATGATCGGCTGATCCGGGCGCTCGCGGGCGACGCGCAGAGTGGTGGCGCCCGAGGTGGTGTAGGTGACGATGGCCGGCGCCGTCACGGTGTGGGCGACCTGCCGGGCCGCCGCGCTGATGGCGTCGTTGGTGGTGTTTTCCGGATGCTGGCGCGAGGCGTCGAGGTTGAGGCGGTATTGCTCGTCCTGTTCGACCTGGGTGATGATGCGGTCCATCATCACCACCGATTCGAGCGGGAAATCGCCGCTGGCCGATTCGGCCGACAGCATCAGGCAGTCGGCGCCGTCATAGACGGCGGTGGCGACGTCCGAGGCTTCGGCGCGGGTCGGGGCGGGGGCATGCACCATGGAGTCCAGCATCTGGGTGGCGACCACCACCGGCTTGCCGACCCGGCGGCAGGAGCGGACGATGCGCTTTTGCAGAATCGGCACGGTTTCCGGCGGACATTCGACGCCCAAATCGCCGCGGGCCACCATGACCGCATCGGACAAGGCGATGATCTCTTCCAGATATTCGATGGCCGAGGGCTTTTCCAGCTTGGAGAGGATGCGCACGCGGTTGCCGACCCGGCCCGATACCAGCTTGCGGGCCTGTTCGACGTCTTCCGGCCGCTGCACGAAAGACAGCGCGATCCAATCGGCGCCCATGTCGAGGGCGAATTCCAGATCGGTGAGATCCTTCGGCGTCAAAGGCGAGATGGGCAGGATCACGTTGGGAACATTCAATCCCTTGTGATTGGACAGTTCGCCGCCGGTGATCACCAGGGTTTCGGCGAAATCGGTCCCGTGTTTGACGACGCGCAGGCGCAGCTTGCCGTCGTCGAGCAGAAGATCGGTGTCGGTGGTCAGGGCCGCGAACACTTCCGGGTGGAGCAGCGGGGCGCGCTTGGCGCTGCCCGGGGTCGGATCGAGGTCGAGACGGAAGCCGGCGCCGCTTTCCAGACGAATCTTGCCGCCCTCGAATTTGCCGACGCGCAGCTTCGGTCCCTGCAGATCGGCCAGCACGCCGATCGGCCGGCCGACCTTCTTCTCGATGGCCCGGACGATCTCATAACGCGCCTGATGATCAGCGTGGGTGCCATGGCTGAAATTGAAGCGGAACACATCGGCTCCGGCGGCGAACAATCCTTCGATGGACTCCGGCGTCGAACTGGCCGGCCCGAGGGTCGCGATGATTTTGGCTTTGCGCAGTCGTCTTACCGACATGGTGGTTCCTTGAAGCAAAGGCGCCGCTCGGATTGGCGGCGTCGGGTTGTCATAAAAAAAGAGCCGGGATACGGCGATGAATGGGTAATGGCAGCGATCGAAGAAAAAGGGGCATCCGGCCAATATGCCGCGATCGCTGCTGTCTGCATCGATGATCGGTGTTTGACAGATTTGATCTGTTCAACTGGCACGTCCAAAAGCGACGCACGACGGAGGACCGGCGAGGATAGGCCATGATTGGCGCCAGACAATGGGGGAAAACCGTGAATTGGTCAAGCGGTAAGGCCGTTACATTTTGTGGTCTTTTCGCCACCGCCGGTCACCCGCTGTTGCGCAGGCCGGCGGCCACGCCGTTGATGGTGAGGTGAATGCCGCGTTTCAGGCGCTCGTCGGTTTCGCCGGCCCGATAGCGCCGCAGCAGGGCGATCTGCAGATGGTTGAGCGGATCCAGATAGGGAAAGCGGTTCAGCATCGAACGGGCCAGCAAAGGGTTGTCGGCCAGGAAATCGGTCTGTCCGGTGATGGCCAGCAGATGGCGCCGGGTCAGCAGCCATTCCTCCCTGATCCGGGCGAAAATCCGCTCGCCCAGGGCCGGATCCTTGACCAGTTTGGCGTAGCGCGCCGCGATGACCAGATCGCTTTTCGCCAGCACCATGTCCATGTTGGACAACAGGGTCTTGAAGAAGGGCCAGTCCCGATGCATCCGCCGCAGCAGGGGAAGCCCGTCGGGATGGTCGGCCAGCCAGGTCTCGACGGCCCGGCCGAATCCGTACCAGCCGGGCAGCATCAGGCGGCATTGGGCCCAGGAGAACACCCAGGGAATGGCCCGCAGATCCTCGATCCGGTCGGATTTGGTGCGCGACGCCGGGCGCGAGCCGATGTTGAGATCGAAGATTTCGGAAATCGGCGTCGACTGCCGAAAATATTCGGTGAAGCCGGGGGTCTCGTAGACCAGGTCGCGGTAGGCATGAAAGGCCAGGTCCGACAGCCTGGACATGGTCTCGTGGAAGGCGCCGGCCGGTTCCACCTTGTTTTCCAGATCGATCAGGGTGGCCTCCAGGGTGGCGGCCACCAGGACTTCCAGATTGCGCCGCCCGACTTCCGGCGAGGAATATTTCGAAGCGATCACTTCGCCCTGTTCGGTGATGCGGATCTGTCCCGAAACGGCGCCGGTCGGCTGGGCCAGGATCGCCTGATAGCTGGGGCCGCCGCCGCGACCGACCGAACCGCCGCGGCCGTGGAAGAGCCTGAGGCGGATCTTGTGACGGGCGAAGACGTCGGCCAGGCCGATTTCGGCCTTGTAGAGCTCCCAGCCGGAGGTCAGGAAACCGCCGTCCTTGTTGGAGTCCGAATAACCGAGCATCACTTCCTGCTCGCCGGCCCGGGCCTTCAGAAAGCTTCGATAGATCGGCAGCGCCAGGAGGCGTTCCATGATGGCCGGCGCCTGGCGCAGATCCTCGATGGTCTCGAACAGGGGAATGATGTTGAGGTCGAGCCGCGGTTGGGGGCCGGGCCGCAACAGGCCGGTCTCCTTGAGCAGCAGGGCCAGTTCGAGCAGATCGGAAACGCCGTCGGTTTTCGAAATGATGCTGTTGGTGATGGCGCCGTCGCCGTATTTCTGCCTGATCTCCTTGGCCGCGTGAAAAATCGCCAGTTCCCCGGCGGTTTCCTCGGAATAGGTCAGATGCGGCGAATAGAGCGGCCGCGGACTGGCCAGCTCTTCGCACAAGAGGGCGATCCTTTCGTCTTCGGACAGGCCGGCATAATCGGCGGTCCGCCCGGCGGCGGCCAGCAGTTCGGCGACCGAGCGCTCATGGACGTCGGAGTTCTGGCGCAAATCGAGCGGTGCCAGATGGAAGCCGAACACCTGCACCGAGATGATCAGGCGCTGCAGCCGCCGCGCCGTCAGCCTGGCGCTGCCATGGGCCCGCAGCGAATTGGCCAGGACCTCCAGGTCGGCCGAGAATTCCCGGCTGTCGGCGTAGGGCTCGGCCTTGCCGACGGCATGGCGGAGCGCAGCATGGTGATCGAGCGCCCAGGCGCTCGCCGCCAGGCGGGAATAGATGCCGGTCAGGGCGCGGCGATAGGGTTCGTCGGCGCGATGCGGCGAAAGATCGGGCGAGCGTGTCGCCAGTTCCGCCAGTTCCGGCGAGACGTCGACCAGCAGGAGGGACAGCGGCAGCTCGGCGCCGAGGTCGTGGATCTCCGACAGGTAATGTCCGAGAGCGGTCGCCGATTGCAGCCGCATCGCCTCCTGGAGGATGGCGGCGGTGACGAAGGGATTGCCGTCGCGGTCGCCGCCGATCCAGGAGCCGATCTTGAGAATCGGCGGCAGCCGCCAGTCGCGGTTGGGATGGCGCCGCCTGAGCAGCTCTTCCAACTGGCCGTAGAGGATCGGCAGCTGGGTGAAGAAGGTGTCGCCGTAGAAGGACAAGGCGTTCTTCACCTCATCGATGACCGCCAGGCGTTGCGGCCGCAGCAGGCGGGTCTGCCACAGGGTCAGAACGGCGGCATGCAGTTCGGTCTCCCTTTCCTCGGCCTCCTCCGGCGTCAGAAGGATACGGTCGCGTTCGTCGAGCAGCAGGGCGATTCGGCGTTGCAGCGACAGGATGCTTTTGCGCTGCACTTCCGTGGGATGGGCGGTGAGCACGGGGCTGACCAGCATCGTCTCGACGCAGCTTTTCAGCATGTCGGCGGTGACCTCGGCCTCGTCCAGACGTTCGAGCGCGCGGGCCAGGCTGCCTTCGCGCGGGCGCGAATGGGCGATGGCGTGGTCGCGGTTGCGCCGGATGTGATGCTGGTCTTCGGCCAGATTGGCCAGGTGCAGGAAATAGGAGAAGGCGCGGACCACCGAATGGGCCGCGTCGAGCGAAAGCCCGTCCAGAATATCGGCCATTTCCTGGCGGGCCGCCGCGTCGCCGTCCCGATTGAAGCGGACCGCGGCCTGCCGCACATGCTCGACGGCGGAAAAGACCGCCTCGCCCTCCTGGTCGCGCAGGACGTCGCCCAGCAGGCGGCCGAGCAGTCGGGTGTCGTCGCGCAACGGGCGGTCCTTGTCGGCGGAATCGGGGGCGCTGGCGGCTTCGGGCGGGGGGTTGGGCGCGGTCACGTCATTTTGCCTTTTTCGTCGTTTCGGTAGGGCGGCACTCAGGCTCCGTTCGCATCGAGACGGGCCTGCAGCAGGGCTTCCTTCAGCCGCCGCAGATGGTGCGACAGGCTGGGGCCGCGCCGCAGGGCGACGCCGACCTCGAGGATGTCGACCACCACCAGCTGCAGGAGACGCGACGTCATCGGCGTATATTGTTCCGTATCCTCGATCACCGGAAGACAGATCGGGTGGCTGGCGATTTCGGCCAAGGCGGTGCCCGCCGTGGTGACGGCGATGACGCTGGCCTCCCGCTCGCGGGCCAGGCGGGCCGCATTGACCACTTCGCGGGCCCGGCCGGTATAGGAAAAGGAGACCAGGGCGTCGCCGCAGTTCAGGCTGGCCGCCGACATGATCTGCATGTGCGGATCGACATAGGCGACCACCGGCACATTGAGGCGGAAGAATTTGTGCTGGGCGTCGATGGCCACGGCCCCGGAGGCGCCGGCGCCGTGGAATTCGATGCGGGCCGCGGCGGCCAGCACGTCGATGGCCCGGTCGACCTGGTCCCAGTCGACCTTCTTGGAAAGGTCGTTGACCGCATTGATGGTCTGGGCGCAGATCTTGGCGGCCAAGGTCGGGGCGCGGTCGTCCGGTTCGATGCCCTGATGCACGCCGGGGGTGCCGACGGCGATCGATTGGGCGAGGCCGAGCTTGAAATCCTGAAAGCCGTCGTAACCGATGGCCCGGCAAAAGCGCAAGACCGTCGGATCGCTGATGCCGCTGTCGGCGGCCATCGCCGAGATGCCCTGCGAAATGGCCTTCTCGGGCTGGTTCAGGATGTAATCTGCCACTTTTCGCTCGGAGGGGCGCATTTGCTCCATCGACGTGCGAATGCGCTCGAAAATAGAACCCTCGAAACTTGTCATCTGGATCACCTGAGTTTGGTCGTTTGGTCCCGAAAACCGCTTTATTTTTGGACGGCCCGGCCGGCATCCTGCCACAACGCGTCGAATCTGTCTTTCCTGCTCGGGATCTTAAATCCCTCGGTCATCGCTCCGGAGTCACCTCGTCGTGCCAGGAGCGGAAGTCCCGTTCGATCATCGCCACCGAAGCCGAAGGGCCCCACGTGCCGGCGACATAGGGCTTCGGCGGGACGCGGAATTCGCGCCAGCCGTCGAGGATCGGCTCGATCCAGCGCCAGGCCGCCTCGACCTCGTCGCGTCGCATGAACAGGGTCGGGTTGCCGCGGACCACGTCGAGCAGCAGGCGTTCATAGGCGTCGGGGAAGCGCTGCTTGAAGGTATCGGAAAAGCTCAAGTTCAGTACGGCCTCGCGCAGGCGCAGGCCGCCCGGGCCGGGCTCCTTGGCCATCATGTGCAGATGCACGCCCTCGTTGGGCTGAACCCGCAGCACCAGTTTGTTGGGGACCAGTTCCTGGCTGGAATAGCCGGGAAAGATCGAATGCGGGACGGGGCGGAACTGCACGACGATTTCCGACGTCTTGGTGGCCAGGCGCTTGCCGGTCCGCAGGTAGAACGGCATGCCGGCCCAGCGCCAGTTATGAACCTCGGTTTTCAGGCTGACGAAGGTTTCGGCCTGGCTGTCCGGAGAAATGCCGGGTTCGTCGAGATAGCCGGGAACCGCTTTGCCGTGGCTCACGCCGGCCCGGTATTGGCCGCGCACGGTGCGCTGGAGGACCTCTTCACGGGCGATCGGCCCCAGGGCCTGCAGAATTTTCAACTTTTCGTCGCGCACCGATTCGGTGGCGAGATAGGACGGCGGTTCCATGGCGACCAGGCAGAGCACCTGCAAGAGATGGTTCTGCACCATGTCGCGCAGCGCCCCGGCCCGGTCGTAATAGCCGCCGCGGCCTTCGACTCCGACGGTTTCGGCCACGGTGATCTGGACATGCTCGATATATCGGCTGTTCCACAAGGGATCGAACAGCGAGTTGGCGAAGCGCAGGGCCAGCAGATTCTGGACGGATTCCTTGCCCAGATAGTGATCGATCCGGAAAATCGCCGGCTCGGCGAACACCTGGCCGACGTCATGGTTGATCTGCCGGGCCGTGCCGAGATCGTGGCCGATCGGCTTTTCCAGGACGACGCGGGATTTTTCGTTGATCAGTCCGGCGTTTTGCAACTGCCGGCAGATCGGTCCGAAAATATCGGGCGAGGTGGCCAGATAGAAAACCCGCACATGGTCGTTGTCGCCGTCCAGGGCGGCGGCCAGGGCGTTCCAGCCGCCGGATCCCAGGGCGTCCAACTCGACATAATCGATTTGCGCGAGAAAGGCGCGGCAGGATTCCGCGTCCAATTCGTCGGCCGGCAGATGGCGCGTCAGGGCTTCCAGCACCCGGGCCCGATAGGCTTCGGCGCTCATGGCGGCGCGCGACGCCCCGATGATGCGGCTGGAGGCCTCGACCAGACCGTCGCGGAACGTCGCATACAGCGACGGCAGCAATTTGCGGAACGTCAAATCGCCGGTACCGCCGAAAATCACGTAATCGAAGGGCGGAACGGTCGGGCCGCGTTTCGCCTGGCCGATCGGCGCGGCGGCGGCAAGGGTGGTAACGACGTCCTGCAGAGCCTGGTCAGGCATGGCGCTTCCGCCTTTTTCGTCGATCACGGTTCATGGCGGGTCAGGAAACGCCGCGCGAAAAATCCGGCGGGAACATCACATATTCTGCCGGACAGGATGCCATATTAGGCCGAGATCGCCTGGGTGGCAAGAGCCATGTAGAAAATTTACACGCGAATTGCTGCTTTTGATGAATGGTAGCCCAACCATAGAAATTTTAGGCTTGATTTCAGACCAAAGATTAGTAAATATCCAACTCAGCGATAGAGCGATGGAACTGACCGGGCCGATGCGCCCTTTTTCCTCCCCTGTTCGGTCAGAGCGGGCCATCTTCCTGTCGTCAGGATCCGCAGAACGCTTGAGCGTTTACCGCCGGAGTGATCGCCTCCCCGTTCACTCCGGCGCCTGCGGCTTCCGATCTGAAAAAGGCGCCTCACGGCGCCTTTTTTGTTTCTTTTTTACACAGAATTGGCACGCTGCTCCAGCGGCCATTGAGGCCGCGGCCAAGCGCGCGGAAGCGCGCGCCCGGCGAGGGACATCAAGAAAAACCGGAGCGTGATGCCGATTTGAGGCATCGCGCTCCAGCGGCCATTGAGGCCGCGGCCAAGCGCGCGGAGGCGGGCGCCCGGCGAGGGACATCAAGAAAAACCAGAGCGTGATGCCGATTTAAGGCATCGCGCTCCAGCCCACCGTCGCCGTTTGGCCGGAGTATGACGTCCAGGTTACCCGTCTGGCCAATTGGCCTTACCGCTTGACCATTCCGCTTTTTTGAACAATTGTCCAGATGTCTCGCTGCCGCCTCCGCACCGAGCAACCAATTCAAGGATCTGTCGCCATGACCGCCCCACTCACGCTCCATCCCGACCGGCTGCTGCCGGCCGATTCCGCGACGCGCGACGCCGCGCGCACGCTTTATCAATCGATTGCCGGTCTGCCGATCGTCAGTCCGCACGGTCATACCGACCCGGCCTGGTTCGCCGACAACGCGCCTTTTGCCGATCCGTCCAGCCTGTTCATCGTTCCCGACCATTATGTCTTCCGCATGCTCTACAGCCAGGGCGTCGCCCTGGAGACCCTGGGCGTGCCGCGCATCGACGGCGGGGCGACGGAAAGCGACAAACGCCAGATCTGGCGCCGGTTTGCCGAGAATTTCCATGTGTTCCGCGGCACGCCGTCCCGCATGTGGTTGAACCACGCCTTCCATGAGGTGTTCGGCATCGAGGAGCGTCTCGACGCCGCCAACGCCGACAAGCTCTACGATCAGATCGCCGAATGCCTGCAGCGTCCGGAATTTCGTCCGCGCGCCCTCTACGAACGCTTCAACATCGAGGTCATGGCGACCACCGAATCGCCGCTCGACGATCTGCGGCATCATCAGAAGATCAAGGCCGATCCGTGGAAAGGCCGCGTGGTCACCGCCTTCCGCCCCGATCCGGTGGTCGACCCCAACTTTCCGAATTTCCTGGGGAATCTGGCCGAGCTCGGCAAGATCACCGGCAAGGACACCAAGAGCTGGAACGGCTATCTGGAAGCCCTGGTCGCCCGGCGGCGCTATTTCATCGAGAACGGCGGCTGCACCTCGACCGATCACGGCCATCCGACCGCCTTTACCGCCGATCTGCCGAAAGCCGAGGCCGAGGCCTTGTTCGCCCGCGTCTCCAAGGGGGCCGTCAGCGCCCAGGACGCCGAACTGTTCCGCGGCCAGATGCTGACCGAAATGGCCCGCATGAGCCTCGACGACGGCCTGACCATGCAGATTCATCCGGGCTCGTTCCGCGACTACAATCCGCTGATCGCCAAGACTTTCGGCAAGGACAAGGGCTGCGACATTCCGACGCAGACCGATTATGTGCACGGCTTGCGGCCGCTGCTCGAAAAGTTCGGCAACGAACGCAAGCTCACCATCATCCTGTTCACCCTGGACGAAACCAGCTACTCGCGCGAACTGGCGCCGCTCGCCGGGCATTTCCCGGCCCTCAAGCTGGGTCCGGCCTGGTGGTTCCACGACAGCCCGGAAGGCATGCGGCGCTATCGCGAGCAGGTCTCCGAAACCGCCGGTTTCTACAACACCGTCGGCTTCAACGACGACACCCGCGCCTTCCTGTCGATTCCGGCCCGCCACGACGTGGCGCGGCGCATCGACTGCGGCTATCTGGGCCGTCTGGTCGCCGAGCATCGCCTCGACATGGACGAAGCCCTGGAGGTCGCCCAGGACTTGACCTATCGCTTGGTGAAGAAGGCTTACAAGCTTTAAGGACCTGGACGGAAGAGCCGTCCCAGATCCTTAAAGCCCGAGCGGCGCCCGAGCCCGCGCGGCGAGCGGCGCGGAGGCGTCATATCGAAGCTTGGGACTTGGTGCGATCATGTCGCGCCAAGTCCTGTCGAACGCTTCTCGCCATGCCCGGGTCAGGCCCGGGCATGGCGACGTGCAATTGGTGACGGAGCCGGTCGGACAGCATCCGGCCGGTTCGATCTGAAGGAAGAGACAATGCAAACCTTGCGACGCGACCTGCTGGCCAGCGGCAAGCTCAGCGTAGCGCATACGCCGGGCGCCCCGATCCATCCCGTCAATATTCTGCAGATCGGCGACGGCAATTTCCTGCGCGGTTTCGTCGATTGGATGGTCGATTGCGCCAACGGCCAGGGGCTGTTCAAAGGCGGCGTCGCCATCGCTCAGCCCTTGGCGAAGGGGCTGGCCGAACCGTTGAACGCCCAGGATGGCCTGTTCACCGTCCTGCTGCGCGGCATCGAGGCGGGGCAGGAGGTCGAGCAGCGGCGCGTCGTCAGCTGCGTCAGCCAGGCGCTCAATCCCTACGAGCAATGGGACGCCATGTTGGCCCTGGCGGTCAGCCCGACCTTGCGCTTCGTCGTTTCCAACACCACCGAGGCCGGGATCGCCGACGCCGACGAAGCCTATACGCCCGGACAATGCCAAAACAATTTCCCGGCCAAGGTGGCCGCCCTGCTTCACGCCCGCTATCAGGCGCTGGGCGGCGGCAAGGAGAGCGGCCTGATCTTCCTGCCCTGCGAATTGATCGAGGCCAACGGGACGAACCTCAAGCGCATCGTGCTGTCGCATGCCGGGCGCTGGAAGCTGGAGGCCGGTTTCATCGCCTGGGTCGAGCAGCACAATCACTTCCTCGACACCCTGGTCGATCGCATCGTTCCCGGCTATCCGGCCGCCGAGGCGCCGGCTCTCTGCCGGTCGTGGGGCTACCAGGACCCGCTGGTGGTCGCCGCCGAGCCCTTCCACGTCTGGGTCATCCAGGGACCGAAGGAACTGGCCGAGGAATTCCCGCTGCACAAGGCCGGCCTGAATGTGGTGTGGACCGACGACATGCAGCCCTACCGGACCCGGAAGGTCCGGATTTTGAACGGCGCCCATACCGCCAGTGCGCTGGCGGCCTACCGGGCCGGCCTGGATACCGTGAAGTCGATGATGGACGACGCCACCGTCTCGGCTTTCCTGAAAAAGGTCATGTTCGAGGAAATCGTCCCCTTCGTTCCCCTGCCCGAGGCGGAGCGCCAGAGTTACGCGGCGACCATCATGGAACGCTTCGGCAATCCCTATATCCGCCACGAACTGATTTCCATCGCGCTGAATTCGGTCTCGAAGTGGAAGGTGCGCGTCCTGCCGACCGTCAAGGATTATGCCGCCAGGCATGGCCGGGCGCCGGCCGGGCTGGCCTTTTCCCTGGCCGCCTTGCTGTGGTTCTACAAGGGCGAAATGGCGGGTGGCGAATACACCGGGAAACGCGAGGCCGGCCCCTATCCGATCAAGGACGACGCCGCCGTGATCGATCGCCTGGCCGCCGCCTGGACGGGCGAGCGGGCCGGGCAGGCCGCCGCCCTGGCCGCCGAACTGTTGGCCGACGCCCATCTGTGGGGCGAGGATCTGACCAAGGTGCCGGATCTGGCCGAGCAGACCGGCAAGGCGCTGGCGACCATCGAAGCCAAAGGCGTCGAGGCCGCCATGCAGGCTCTGCTGGCCGCCTGACGGTTCGTTTCGCGCCCCCTGTCCGGCGCCGCCGCCGGACAGGGGGACCGCCGCCCGCGCCGTCATATCCCGATCGGATGGTTTCCCGACAAATTCGGCCTTTCTCGCGGAATGCGAGATGGTTCGAACTGTGATAAATATGTCGGTTGCGAAATTATCAAATTCCAAGCAGATGAAGCTGTTAAGGGGGTGGTGTGCCCAACCGTGTCATAAATGCCACAGTCATATGACCGTGTCGGATTCAACCGGCCTTACCACTTGACCCGCCTTTTTTTTTTGACCATTGTCGCTCCCTACTTGCGATTTCATTGCATGCCGACACCGCTAAGCATCGCCTTCATTTCCGAATGAACGGGGATAAGCAGTTAAGGGGAGAAAAGACCGAAATGCGTAGTCTTCATAAATACGGAACCATGGTGGCCGCCGCCGCCCTGCTGGCGTCCGGCACGGTGGCCCAGGCAGCCGACGCCGATCTGCAGAGCCTGCAGCAGCAGATCAATCAGCTCCAGCAGCAACTTAAGGATATGCAGGCGAAGCAGGCCGCCGCTCCGGTCGCCGCCACTCCGGCGGCGGTCGAGACTCCGACAGCTAGCCCGTATGACGTCCTGATGCCCAACCCGGCGCGCGGCGCCTTCGTCATTCCGGGGACCCACACCACCCTGCATGTCGGCGGCTTCATCGACCTGTCGTCGACCTATGACACCGGTTCGAGCATCGGCCCGGCCGGTTACATCCAGGGCGGCTTCAATGCCCCCAACGTCAGATCGAACACCAATAACCTCGGCGCCTCCGGTACGAATGCCGGCTCCAACGGCGTCACCTACGGCACCAGCAAGATCGCGTTGCCCGGCACCCCGGCCGCCAAGGCGGTCGGCCGCTTCCAGATGGATCCGCGCTTCTCGCGCATCGACTTCGAGACCGACACGCCCAGCGAATTCGGCGACATCGGGACGCTGGTCGAAATGGATTTCGACGGTGACGGCCTGACCGCCAACCAGAAGCTGACCTATTCGGTCAGCCCGCGTGTGCGCCGCGCCTTCGTCACCGTCGGCAACCTGCTGATCGGCCAGACCTTCCAGTTGACCTATGATCCCTACACCAACGTCGGATCGATCGACAACAACTCCTACATGGGCCAGGAATCGGGCAACCGCTGGCCGCAGATCCAGTATCGCTGGAACATCGACGCGGCCCAGAAGCATCAGGCCTATGTCTCCGTTGAGGCGCCCTATAACGACGTCGTCGGCGTCGGCAACAGCGACTTCCTGGCGGGCGGCGACATGACCTACCAGTGGGGCGCCGTCAGCCATGTTCCTGACATCAACGCCAAATATGTCGAGAACGGAAGCTGGGGCCGCTTCTTCGTCGCCGGCACGTTGCGCCAAATCTCGGTCAACTCCAACGGCCTCTCGGGCACCGCTGCGGGCATCGTCCCTGCGGGTGATTCGAACCCGGTCCATGACAGCATCTGGACCGGCGGCGTCAACGGCGGCGCCAAAGTTTATACCAACCTCGGCGATCGGCGCAACGCTGGGATCGTCAACGGCTTCTGGGGGCCGGGGTACGGCCGTTCCGACCAGTACAACCCCGTCTCCTCGGCGGTCATCAACCAGCAGGGCAAGCTGGAGACCCAAAACCGTTACGGCTTCGACGTTGCCTACCAGCATTGGTTCAACGACCACTGGCAGGCCAACATGATCTATGGTCTTGAGCATGTGAACAACAAGACCGGGTTGCAGAACACCGCCGGCTTGTTCAAAGAGGGTCAGCAGACCGAACTGAACGTGTTCTGGATGCCGACCAGCTATCTGAACTTCGGCTTGGCCTGGATCTGGATGCACGAAGCTGCCGTTAATGGGGTCTGCAATTACGGTGGCGGCATGACCTCGTATAACGGGGGGGTCTGCGCAGCTGGTAACACTCCCGGCTTTGGTCCGATCTCGGGCGATGCCGCGGTGGACAACCGCTTCCAGTTCCGTACCCGCGTCACCTTCTAATTTACAACATGGTCGCATGCCCGGCGTTCCGCCGGGGCATGCGACGAAATCCCAGACCGGTGCCGGATCGTCTTGTTCGGCACCGGTTTTTTTTAGTCCTCTTGTGCGAAAGCAGGAATCGAGTACCCTGCCGGAAAAGAGGAAGGGGAGGTTCCGCATGAAAAAAGCGTTGTGGTTGGGCATGGCGTTGCTGACCAGCGCCTGTTCCAACTCGTCCGGCTCATCCTTGCCCAACGCGACCGCCATTTTCACTCCCGAGGCCCGGATCCTCAGGTCGGACGGCGCGCACGTCATCCTGTACAACGAGAGCGGCTATCTCAAACCCGCCGCCGCCCAGGCTGCCGCCGAGAAATATTGCCGGGGCCAAGGCAAGACCGCCCAATTCGAATCGCAGGGCGGCTATCCCCTGGACTGCGTCAGCAATCAGTTGAACTACTGCGCGACCTATATCTGCCAGTAATTCTGCGGACGGGGAGCCCGCGCTGCCGGGAGCGCGGCCGTCCCGGCCGCCAAAAGGTTCGGCTGGCCGGGAATGCGAATCAGGTCGGGGAACCTTCGGCCGAGCGGGCGCTGCGCATCAGGGTGAGGGACAGCGCGCTCGCACCGCCACGGCGGCCAGCAGGAAGGCGGCGGAATAGCCGAACCGGCCAATGAAAGGCCGCCCAGCGGGCCGGTCAGGCCGATCGAGATGTCGATGAACACCGAATAGACACCCAGCGCCGACCCCCGGCTGGCCGGCACCAAAGTTCCCTTCGGCCACTGGAAGACCAAGACGTTCTTGGCCGCCTTACGCCACGATCGCATCGATGCGCCATGGCTCCTCGATGGCCCGATCAACGCCCAGCGCTTCCAGGTCTACGTCGAACAGCTTCTGGTTCCAACCTTGAGCCCCGGCGACATCGTGATCATGGACAATCTCGGCAGTCACAAGGGGGCCGCCATCCGCCGGGTGATCCGCGCAGCCGGCGCCAAGCTGTTCCTGCTGCCGAAATACTCACCAGACCTCAACCCCATCGAACAGGTCTTTGCCAAGCTCAAGCACCTGCTGCGTAAAGCCGCTGCGCGAAGCCTCGATGTCGTGGTCGGCGCGATAAAAAATCTGCTCGACGCCTACACTCCACACGAATGCATCAACTACTTCAGAAACTCAGGCTATGGCCGAACCTAAACTCATCGCGCTCTAGCCGCCCCCGGATCCGCGGCGATGGCCGTCCGGCTGATCTCTCGTGCCATGCCGCCGGCCCGGTCGTCTCTGCCGCCGGCCGTTTCCGCCGCGGGGCAAATCAATTCCACGATGCAGCCCACCGTCGCGTTCCGAATGACGACGCGGAACCCATGCAGCCGCGCGATGGCGTCGACCAGGCTCAACCCCAGGCCGTATCCATCGGCGGCGCTCGTCCTGTCCGATCGATACCGCCGTCGCATCACCGCCTCTCTTTCCTCGGGGGCGATGCCCGGCCCGTCGTCGGTCACCCGAACGAAGACCTCCTCGCCGTCGATTCCCGCCTCGAGGCGGACCGCGCCGCCCGAGGGAGTGAATTTGATCGCATTGTCGACGATATTGATGATGGCCTCGACGAGCAGGTCCCTGTCGCCGTAAATCGGCGGGACGTCCGCGGCGTCGACCGTGAAGGCGACCTGCTTTTCCTCGGCCAGCGGCAGGTACAGATTTCCCACTTCCCGGACGGCGCCGCCGATATCGAAGGAACGGAACAGATGTCGGGCGTGTCCGCTGTCGATCTGGCCGATCCGCAGCAGGCCGGTGATGATCCGCAACGTCAGGTCCAGGCCGTCGATGGCTCGATCGACCATTCCCCGCAGTTCTTCGTAACTGCTGGCCTGATGATAGGCCTGCTCCAGGCGAAGCCGCACGCGTGTCAGGGGAGTCCGCAGATCGTGCGCAATATGCTGGCCGGTGTCTTTCACCGCGTCGATGACCAGTCCCACCTCGTCGAGCATGCGGTTGACGCTGTTGACCAGCCGATCGAAGTCGTCGCCGGCGCCGCGGGCCGGCAGGCGTTCCTGGAAATTGCCGCGCAGGATTCGTTCGGCCGCGCCGTGGACGGCCGCCATATGCCGCTGGGCGCGGTAGCCGAAGATCGTCGCGATCAGCAAGGCCAGGATGGCGGCGGGAATCATCCCCAACCGGAGCGCCCGCATGATCACCACCCGGAAATCTTCCAAACCGTCGATGCTGCGGCCGATGACCAGGGTGCGCCCGTCCGAGAAACGAAGCGCGACGATCCGCCCGGTTCCGATATCGCTGCGTGCGCAGCAGGGGCGGCCGGGACCGAGCCGATGGGCCTGGCCGTCCAATGGCAAATCCTGCGGAATCCGCTCGATATTGCCGACCACCTTCTGTCCGGCCTTATCGAACAGCGCCGCGATGGCCAGCCGGTGAAGGTCGGCGGCCAGCCGTTCCTCGATCATCAACTCGGCCGCGTGCGGGGTTTCCTTGGCAAGGATGACCGCTTCCCGCTCGAGCGTCTGATCGACGCGCATCGTCTCGATGGTGGTGGTCTGCCAGAAGATGAAGGCGAACAAGAGCAGCGTCGAGCCGGCGAACCCGACGGCGACGATGGCGGCCAGATGAAAGGCGTGCGTGCGCACGAGGCTGCGGAGTCGCGTGAAGATGTCCGCGGCGATCACGGGACGGGCGTGAGCATGAAGCCGACACCCTTGACGCTTTGGATCAGGCGCGCGCCGTCCGGTCCTTCGATTTTCCGCCGAAGTTTGCTGATATAGACGTCGACAACGTTGGTCACCGCGGCGAAGTTGTAATGCCATACGCGCTCGAGCAGCATGGTGCGGCTCAGGGCTTCGCCGGGGTGGCGCATCAGATATTCGAGAAGGTCGAATTCGCGGGGCAGCAGAGCGACGGCCTTGCCGTCCTTGCGGGCCACGCGAGCGATCAGATCGAGTTCCAGCGGTCCGACGCGCAGCACCGTCTCGCGGCCCATCGCGCTTCGCCGGAGCAGGGCCGCCACGCGCGCGCTCAGTTCGACCAGGGCGAACGGCTTGGCCAGGTAATCGTCGGCGCCGGCCGCCAGTCCCAGCACCCGGCTCTCCAGGTCGCCGAAAGCGCTCAGCACCAAAGCGGGGGTCGGAATGTTCTTCCTGCGGAGCATTTCGATCATCGTCAGGCCGTCAAGTCCCGGCAGCGCCCTGTCGACGATCATCATGGCGTATTCGCGACGGGCCGCCTCGGCCAGGCCCTCGGTTCCGGTGGCGACGTGCCTCACCCGGTATCCCTGCCGCGAAAGCGCATCGACGATCGCCTGCGCGACTTCGAGATCGTCCTCGACCAGGAGAACATGGCCCCTGCCGGAGCGGCAATCCGAGGAAATGTACAGATCGTTGGGAAGGTGAGTACCGATATTGCCGGAATACATGTAATATTCGCCGCAATGAAAGAAGGTGTAAGAAAGTAAAAAAGTCTTCTCGATGCGCCATTTACCGATA
>JAATGN010000103.1 GCA_015654615.1 Rhodospirillales bacterium | reverse complement strand
TTTTCCGTCCACATCTCGCGGCCGCCATCCAGGGTGATCTCGTCGATCACGTCGTTGGCGTCGTTGACGATCTTCATGGTCATGGCGCGCAGGGCGGGGGCGGCGGGCAAAAGAGCCAGCGTCTCGCCCAGATAAAGGATGATGGCCGGCATTTCGGCGATGGCGAAGTCCGCCTTTTTGTCGATCAACACGGGCGGGCCCATGAAAGGGACCGGCATGTGCTTCACCGGCCCATCCATCAGTTTTGAGATCGCGGCGTCGCCGCCTTCGGTCCAGGTCTTTCCGGCATAGGCCAGGACGGCGCGCACGAACTGGCCGCGGAACGGCACGGACCAGTAATAGAGGTCATAGTCGGACATGTCGGAGGATCCCGGTCATATGATCGATGTCTGTCAATAACGCCGCCAGGCCCATGTGGTTTCTGCCCGATCGAAGGTATGGCCGTTCCGCTCGACGGCCTTGCAGAAACAGCAGCGACATAATGCCTTTCGGCCCGTCTGCCGGCAAGGGACCGGTCGATCGGCAAGAGAATCGGGCGATGATTCGGCAGGATCGAGCTAACGCTGCCGCGTGCATGAAGGATAAACTCGCCGTCATTCCGGGCGGCGGTTCCGGCATCGGACCGGCAACCGACGCCGGAGTGAACCGGATGCCGCCGTCGCGGCGCCCGGACCGAACGCAATGCCAGCGGAGCGCCAATCATGAACGCATCCCCAGTCCAAGCCCGCCGTGTCGTCCTGGCGGCCAGGCCGGACGGAAGGCCCCGGCTCCCCGATTTTCGCCTGGAAGAGGTGCCCCTGCGGGCTCCCGGCGACGGTGAACTGATGCTGCGCACGCGCTATCTGTCGCTTGATCCCTACATGCGGGGCCGGATGGACGACCGGAAATCCTACTCGCCGCCGACGCCGCTGGGCGACGCGATGGAAGGCGAAGTCATCGCCGATGTCATGCAGTCCAACCACCCGGACTATCACCCCGGCGATCTGGTGCTGGCGCGCGCAGGCTGGGTTACGCATGCCCTTTCCGACGGTACGCGCCTGACAAAGCTCGACAGCCGCTTCACACCCGTCACCACCGCCCTCGGCGTTCTGGGCATGCCCGGCTTCACGGCCTATGCCGGGCTTCTGAATATCGGCCGCCCTCAGCCGGGCGAGACGGTTGTCGTGGCGGCCGCGAGCGGGCCGGTCGGCTCGCTGGTCGGCCAGATCGCCCGCATCAAGGGGGCGAGAGCCGTGGGGATCGCGGGCGGATCCGAGAAATGCGCCTTCGTCAGGGACGGGCTCGGTTTCGACGCCGCCATCGATCATCGCGCTCCGGATTTCGTGGACAGGCTTGCCGCCGCCTGTCCCGATGGCATCGATGTCTACTTCGAGAATGTCGGCGGCGCCATCTGGCAGGCCGTCCTGCCACGGCTGAACACACATGCCCGTGTCCCGGTCTGCGGGCTGATCGCCCAGTATAATGGTCCGGGCGCCGGCGGCCCGGATTTTCTCGCCACGACCATGCGCGAGATCCTGTCGCGTCGCCTGACCCTCACCGGCTTCATCAACTACGATTTCGCGAAGCAGCGTCCGGCGTTTCTCGACGAGGTGTCGGGCTGGATCGCCGACGGCCGCGTCCGCTACCGCGAGGAGATCGTGACGGGGCTGGAAAATGCTCCCGAGGCGTTCATCGGCCTGCTGGAAGGACGGAACTTCGGAAAGCTCCTCATCGACCTCGCGGCGGAGCCCGTGAGTTCCCTCCATGGGCCTGGGCCGAACGACGTCTCCTGACCCCATCCCCGTGGATACGCGGGACAAGCCCGCGCATGACGACTTCAAGTCTTGCCGCACTTGCGTGCCCGGGGTTCGACCCCAGATCCTTGAGAGCGCGTCGAGGATACCAAGGATACGTTAAAAGCAGTCCAGGTGGCCGCGGCGGTCGATCGCAGCCGATCGTGCGCGGCCGGGACTGCGATGTTCCCCGAGTTCAATGGAGACTGGCAATGGCAGGTCGGCAAGTCGCATTGTATTTCGCGTGGAGTCGTCCGGATGAGGTCGCGGCGCCGCTCGGCATTTTGGAGGATCGGTTTCCGGCGTTGTTCGAACTCCGCCGGATGTTCTGGCCGCGGTTCGAACAATTCGCCGATCCGGTGAAATTCGATCAGGGCGTCGGAGGCTTTCTCGACACCATACAGCTGGCGAATTTCAAGCTGTTCGCCGATTTGGCGGCTTCTTGGACCGGAAATCCCGTCCGGCGCGCCGAACGCCGGACGGACGGCGTGTCATGCCGGCTCGACGGCCAGTTTCTCGCCGGCGTCGATACGCTCGTCGTCATCAGCTTCGACTCGTCGCGGACGCGGCAGCGGGCGAGCGATACGGAGATCGGCGCTATCCGGTCATTTCTCGAAGATCCCGACCACACGCTCTTCGTATGCCCCCACCATGACATCGGCAATGCCGACGAACTGCCCGAGGGCGAACGGCTGGCCCGGCGGGAACTCGAATTTCATCACCATGGCGATCCTGCCATCCCGGCAAGGCAGTGCTTCGGCGATTTCGGCATTTCGCTTCTGAACGGGCTGGGCCTGCCGGTCAGGAACCGCTTCGGCCTGCGTCCCGCAAAATTGCCGGATGGTTCGCCGGCGCCGCTCGAAATCGCCGGCGCGTTCGATCGGGCGGGGTTGATGGAAGGCGTTGCGACCTTCAATCTTCATGCGCATCTGCCGCATTTCGAGAGGCTGGGCGACAGCGTGGCGAAGCTGGACGTGCTGGCTCGCCAGCCGATAGATCCCGGCGCCCCGCCGCATCCTTTTACCATGGGAGGACGCGGCGATTTCGACGCCCTCCTGCAATCGAAACCCGACGTGTTTCGCGGCCGTCTGCTGATCTGCGATACGACGACGTGGAGCTCCACGGCCGGCGGCGTCGACAGCCTGCAGCGTTTCTGGCGAAACGTCGCGCTGCTGAACCGCGTCGCCGAATAGATCGCCCAGGCGTCAGGTGCCGGGCGTCTTCTCCCGCCCCGGCAGAATGGTGCCGAGCACCTGCTTCACGGTTCCACGCAGCACGCCGCTTTCGCGCGGATCCCCGGCGATGAGCGCGTGCATGAAATGGCGGGCCTGGTCGAGCGTGATATGCGGCGGCAGCGGCGGCACTTCGGGGTCGGTCTTGACCTCCAGCACGACCGGCCGGTCGGCCGCCAGCGCATCCTCCCATGCCGCGGCCAGATCCTCGGGGTCGGCCACGAAGATGCCCTTGAAGCCGAGCAGTTCGCCGAAGCGGTGATAGGGGACGTCCGGGATCTGCTGCGAAGCGTCGAATTTCGGATCGCCCTCCATGACCCGCTGTTCCCAGGTCACCTGGTTCAGGTCCTGGTTGTTGAAGACGCAGACGATCCAGGTCTTGTTCGGCCACGCGCGCCAGTATTTGGTCACCGTGATCAACTCGGCCATGTTGTTCATCTGCATCGCTCCGTCGCCGACCAGCGCGATCACCGGCCGGTCCGGATGCGCGAACTTGGCGGCGATGGCGTAGGGCACCGCCGCGCCCATCGAGGCGAGGCCGCCGGACAGCGAACACATCATGCCGCGGCGGATGCGCAGATCGCGGGCATACCAGTTGGCGCAGGACCCGGAATCGCTGGTAATGATCGCCCGTTCGGGCAGGCGCGGCGACAGCTCCCGGACGACACGCTGCGGATTGACCGGATCGGCCGGGACCATGGCGCGGCCTTCCAGCGTTCGCCACCACTCGGCGACATTCTTCTCGATGGTCCGGCGCCAGGACGAGGCCGCCTTCTGTTCGAGCATCGGCGCCAGCTGCCGCAGGGTCTCGGCGGCATCGCCGACCAGATTGACCTCCATGGGGTAGCGCAGGCTGAGCATTCCCGGCTCGATGTCGATCTGTACGCCGCGCGCCCGGCCCTCCTTGGGCAGGAATTCGGAATAGGGAAAACCCGACCCGATCATCAGCAGGGTGTCGCATTCCATCATCATCTCATAACTCGGCCTGGTGCCGAGCAGGCCGATCGCGCCGGTCACCCACGGCAGCTCGTCCGGCAGCACCGCCTTGCCCAGCAGCGCCTTGGCGACGCCGGCCTCCAGCCGTTCGGCCACGGCAAGCACCTCTTCGGCGGCGCCGAGCGCCCCCGCGCCGACCAGGATGGCGACCTTCTCGCCGGCGTTGAGGATCTCGGCCGCGCGGCGCAATTCGGCCTCGCGCGGCACGATGCGGGGCGGGGTGTAGCCC
>JAATGN010000202.1 GCA_015654615.1 Rhodospirillales bacterium | reverse complement strand
GGGTTTTGACCAGTTTTTCCATCAAGGAGGGGGCTTGACTCCCATTCCACCTTGCCCGCTTGCCGGGCCGGGGACGGGCCGCCGTTGGCCAGGAACAGTCAGGGGCTGCCGGGCGACCGAGGTCAACCAGACGACATGAGGGCAGGATAAAATGGCGCAATGTGCGCGGCCGGTCGGGATGTTGTTTTCGCGGGGGCTTCCGCCTGTTCGGGCAATGTGTGCTTCCCCGGCGCAGTGTGCGACCCGATAGCAGCACCTTGATTCATCATCGTCGGACACGGCCCGCCGATTTTATCGCTCGCAGTAGTTCGCCACTGCTGTCGAACCCTCGCTTAGCCCGCCCTTTGAAGCTCTCGGAGTGCGCGAAAACTGATCCTTTTGATACCGTGCTCGTCCAGGAGTGCGGCGACGGCAGGGTCGGTAAGGCATGCGGCATCGTGGACGCGAATGTCCGCGTTATCCGTATCGTAGGCACGGAGCTCTTCGCCGTCGAGCACGGGGTGCGCGAAGATCTCGCTCACCCCGGGGGGCAACTTCGCAATTTCCTCGAAGAACACATCCTTCGTGCGCCTGGGCCAGGGATAGATGCTGTGCTCGTTGAACAATACCCTTTGCCTTTCGGCGCGTTGGCGGCCCTGGAATTCGGATTTTTCCGCATGCCCCGGCGGCAACATCCGGACCGGCAGCCGGAATTCCTCGGCCAGGTCCAGGTAGATGTCGGAAAGATCGCTTCGAGCCTGCATAACGTTCATATGGGCGTCGAGGTGGGTGACGTCGATGCCCCAGGAGAGCGCGGTTTCGATCTGGGCGCAGCATTCGGCGCGGGCGTCCGCCGGGGTAAGCTGCCGCAGGGCGGCTTCGGTCGTGGAGGGGAGGAACCCCTCCTCATCATGCAGCGAATCTCCCTTTGTCAGTCCGCGCCAGCGATAGCCCGGGTATTCGCAAGTCAGGGTAAGGTGCACCCCGATGGAAAATCCCTGGAACAGGCGCGCCGCTTCCCTGGCCCATGGGCAGGGAACCATCAGCGTCGCGCTGGTGGCGACCCCATAAACCATGGCGCGATAGGTGGCGACGTTGGCGCCGTGGCTGGAGCCCAAGTCATCGCAATTCACGATGAGAAGGCGGTCCCGCGGCCCGTATCCGAGGCGTTCTGCCAAACTTGCTTTTCCCATGGCGATCTTTCCGGTGGAAAGCCCTTGGCATCATTTTACCGATCCCGAGAGAACTCACAAACTGAAGTGTTTGCGGTTGTATCCGAACCGGCATCCCGACCGGGTGCGGCGGCATCGTTCCGATGAAGCGCAAAGCCGCTTGCCGCCGGGTCGCCCGACTCCGGGCGAAGCTGAAGGCTCGGGATCAGATAGTCCCCGCCGTTTTGCCGCCGATAGGGGATGGGCGGGATGGAGCCGAGCGTCCGCATCCTCTCGCGCAGGCGCTCGGCCACCGATTGGAAACCGGCGTCATCGAGACGATCGACCCTGTAGGCCACGAACGGCGGCAGCACGTCGTAACCCGGATAATAGAGGATGCCGTGATTGATCGGGAACAGCAGGTCATCGATCGGCCCGTTGATCCCGCGGGTGGAATAATGTTCCTCCCAGCCGCCGGTGGTTACGATCAGCATGGCGCGCTTGCCCGCAAGGGTTCCTTCGCCGAAGCGGTCGCCCCAATGCCTGTCGCTCAACTCGCCGACGCCATAGGCGAAGCCGTAGGCGTACACCCGGTCGACCCAGCCCTTGAGGATCGCCGGCATGCTATACCACCAGAGAGGGAACTGAAGGATCAGGACATCGGCCCACAGGAGCCTCTCCTGCTCGGCCTTGACGTCTTCGCTCAGCGCGCCGGCGGCGAACGCCTCGCCGGAGGCCGCCGCCACCTTCAGCCGGGCGTCCGGCGCCAGCGCGGGAAAATCGGCGCGATCGACTTCCGGTTTCCAGCGCATGGCATAGAGGTCCGAGACCCGCACCTCGTGGCCCAGGGCTTCGAGCTCCTTGACGGCGATGTCACGCAACGCGCCGTTGAGCGAGCGTGGTTCGGGGTGGGCGAAGACGAGCAGAACTTTCATGGGGCAACGATCCGATGACGGAGGAATGTCGGAGGAATTGACGCCCACACTAGGCAAAACAGGACTGATGCGCCATATGTCTTGAAATGATATGATTATGCCGAAAAATGGATATGTCGGATGTAACGCTTGAGCGGATGCGCTCCTTCGTTCGTGTCGCCGAACGTGGCAGCCTGTCGGCGGTGGCGCGGGAACTCGGTGTCGGCCAGTCGACGATCACCCGGCATCTGCGCGAGCTTGAGGACGCTGTCGGGGTGCCCTTGCTCAGCCGGACCACCCGACGGGTCGCGCTGACCGACGAAGGCGGCCGCTATTACGCCGACAGCATCCAAATCCTGCGCCTGGTCGATCAGGCTGGCGAGGAAGCGCGCGGCGCGCGTGGGGCGCCGGCCGGCACGATCCGGATATCCTGCACCGCGGCTTTCGGTGTCCTGCATGTCGGCCGGCTGATCTTCGCCTTTCAAGACAGGTATCCGGACATTTCGGTCGACCTCAGCCTGACCGATGAGCGTGTCGACCTCGTCCGAGAGGGCGTCGATATCGCGCTTCGCTTAGGTCCTCTGAACGACAGCGCGATGAAGCTCAAGGTCCTCGGCCGGAGCCGGCGCCGTCTCGTCGCCGCGCCGGATTATCTGGCGGCGCATGGCAGACCGGCCACCCCGCAGGACCTGGCCGGCCACGAGGCAATTCGCATGTCGAACATCGCCGGCAGCGAAACCCTCGTTTTGCAGGGACCGGACGATAAACGCCATGCCGTGCCTTTCGGCGGACGTTTGCGGGTCGATCACGGGCTCGCCGCCCGCGAGGCGTTCGCCGCCGGCCGCGGCATCGGGGCGGCCCATCTGTGGCTGGTCGAGGATCTCCTGGCGGCAGGCCGGCTCGAAGTGGTCCTGCCGGACTATTCGCCGCCGTCCGTTCCGCTGAACATGCTCATCGTTCCGGAGCGCGCCGGCATTGCGCGCGTCCGGCTGCTGGTCGATTTTCTCGCCGGACGAATTGGGCGTCTCCCTGGATTCGAAAAGACCTTGCCGGTGCGCTGACCCGCCACGAACGGGCGAGCCGAATAGCATTTTCAATTCCACGACGCGTTCGGTGCGCTTTTGGAAACAGATGCCGGTTCGGCTGAGGTGTGGACCTACCGGCTTGCCGTGCTGAAGTTCAATCGCCGATAAAGCTCGAAATCCCGCGTCCATTTTACGCCGAGCGCATCGCAAACGTCGGGAATTTTCCGGTTTCCCTTCCGGGCAGACGGCTTCGATGTTTCCTTGGTCACCACGACACGGTCGGCGTCTGCAAGGCCGTAGGCAACCAGGAACGCATCCTGCCCAATCTTTTCCACGTCGCTGTCCGTGAGATTTCCACCATATCCGGCGGTCAGGACCCGATTGACCAAGTCGCCGTCCACCTCTTCATCAAGGATGAGAGCGGATTTGACTTCCGCCTGGCAAATCCACTCCTTCAAGGGACCGTTCGAAACGGCGATTTCCCCGTGGATTTCGAAAGGCATCTTCACGTGGCCGGCAACCGCGACGTCCATGATCCATTCCCAGAATTGAGGAACGCGGTCGATAGGATAGTAATCTTCATGGGCGCGGATAAGGACATTGGCGTCAAGGAGAGAAAGCAATCATATCTCCTTGCCCCAATGAAACATATAGCCGCGGTTCTGCTCATATCCGCGCAGAAGCGGCTCCACAGAGCTCGGTTTTACCCCCAGAACCTTGGCGGCCTTGGTGTGGGTAAGCAGGTTATCCCGCAGGGTCCGACGAACGACTTCGATCAGAGCGTTCCCCAGCTTGCTTTGTTTGACGACATAGTAAGAAGGGCCGCCTTCGGCTTCCTTGAACTGGTTCTTGGTCTGCTGACGAGACGCGCGCCACCGGGCAGCGTAATCCGCCGCCAGCGCCTGGTAAAGGCGTTCCGATATCCATCCAATCCGGCTCAGCCGATAGGCCACCATCGGTTCGCTGACGGACCAAAGGTCGGCAATATCGCTCGCCACACTGTGGGCAACATCCTTGTTCGCGACGTCGAGGGCGGCCGGCTTGGCGCCGAGGGCCACGTCCGGTAGCAGGAATTCGCCGGCCACATCGTTGCAGAAACGCTCAATCCCATCATGGGCAGTCGTCGGCGTTTCTGTTTCAGGGACGCCACTCACGCCGCTCTGGCCCAGCCAGACATGGGCAAGTTCATGGATCAGGGTGAAGGAACGCGCGGGGCGGGCATCCTGGTCGTTGATGACGATAAAGGGCGCAATCTTGTCGGCAACCGCAAAACCTCGGAACACATCGGCGCTGAGAGCCGAATGATGGGAGCCGAGGTCGCCGATCAGCAGGACAAAAAAGCCGACCGCCTCGGCCTTGGAACGCAGCAGCTTGAACAGATCGTCGGCATCGCCTTTGCGCGCCGCGAGGGAGGTATAATCGAAATCCAGTGCGGCGGCGATCGACTGGGCAAGCGTCGTGGCCCCCTGGTCCAGGGTCGCCGAACCCACAAAAGGATTCGGCTCGAAATCGTCGTCGTCTTCGAGGAGTTCACGGACCATTTCTTGCCGAGCACGGACATCCCGCAGCAGTGTGTCGAGAAGGGCATTCTCGCGCCTGGATACCGCCGCCGATGTTTGCCGGAAATCCTCTCCTCGGTCTCCTCGGGTCGGTGGTTCCCTCATATAGAAGGTAATGAGCGGGCGACGATAGACGGCGGCGAACTTGACGAGTTGGTTGCGTGTCGGTATCCGTTCGCCCGCCTCAAACATGGCAAGCTTTTCCTCAGCCGACAGCGCTTCGCTCGACGAAAGGCCAAGACGATCGGCGGCTTCTGCCAGGTCAAGGCCGGCGGATTCGCGCGCCCATGTCAGGATCGACGAATTAATGTTGCTTGCTTTGCCCATGGTGTCCGTCTCGTCGCCGAACTCTATCCTGTCTATTCTGTTGATATAGCATTGATGACAGAGGATTTCATATGTCCGATGGGTCGGACATTGCCTTCCGGCATTTCGATGGGATAAAACTTGGCCTGCTCCTCCGTCAGCCGGACGCGCTTTTCCGACAGGTCGCCACGGCGATAGGCCGCCTCGCACAGAGGCGGTGGTCCGTTCGGCGCTCAATCGCGGAACGTGCTGCGAACACAGCGGACGGCCCTCGACCGCCGCGCCCGGTTTCCCGCCGCTGGATTCGGGTTCGGATGCAGGGCGTCTGCCGGTCGAGAATCAGCCGGGATTCTGTTGGTCGATGAGGGTGCGCAACTGCGACCACAACTCCGCGACGTCGCCGCCACGGCCATGATCGGCCGAATCGCCATTTGCACGATTGCTCGCCACGGCCTGTGGCGGGGTGGCCATGGCGGCGAGGTCCTGCGACCACGCCACGCTCAGGCCGGGCCGGTCGCCGAGAGTCATCGCCCAAAGGGGAAAGGGCACCGTCGGCGGCGGCACCAGTCGGGCTGACGGCAGCTGATCGCGAAGCACATGGTCGAAGGCTTTGGCGACGGTCACGACATGCTTGTCGATATCGTCGAACGGCACGTCCACGCCGCCTTTCGTGGCCAGTTCGACGACGCCGACCTGCTCGTCGTCGGGGCTGAAATATATCGACAGCTCCAGGCAGCCCTCGCCTTGCGAGAAGCGCAGGACGCCGTTTCTTTCGACAGTATATCCGGTGTCGATGCTCATCTCGTTCAGCCCGTATCCGGTTCCCGTCGCCCACACCGATACGGCGCGAGATCCGCGGTGAGATCCGACCACATCCTTGAAAATGCGACCGAAATCGTTCTTCCGGATAGCGTCAAGGGTACTTCCGAACAATCTGTCGAATGTCGCCCGGTCGATCTTGGCCTTATCAACCATCGTGCCACCCCTCAATCGAAAACGCGTAACGAACATGCTGGCACGATCTTTCACTGTCAACGGCCGTTTTCCCCGGAATAGTTACTGGTGATCTCCTTATGACCATCGCCATGATGGATTCATTACTGAAAATAAATTGAATTTTATATTCTTTCGAAAAAAAAGAGATGCTTCCGGCGGCGGTCGTTTCGGCAGGCGCCCTGCCGAAACGACCGCCCAAAATCTTTACATACTATGGTATTAGGCATTCTTCGTTGAGATCTGAGATTATCGGGGGAGGGCCGTCGGGGCCGATGGGGCAGCCGCGTCATGATGAACAGGCTGCAGAAAGCGGCTTTTCCGTCAGTGATTGCCGTCACAATTTCGAGGGCATGACCGACATGCGATTTCCACATGCCTGATTTGGACCCCAGAAGCGTTCGGCGAAGCTTCGCCATCCCGGGAAGGGGGTCGCACCCCCCGCCGCCCGAGTCAAAGCCTATCCGGCGGCCGGCGGACTGTGGGGTTGAGGATCCATCCCCACCATTCACCCAAACGGCACGAACGTCAAGTGGCGCGCGCATCCTTGAGAAACCCGCCGTTGCAGCATCCCCGCGCCATCCTTAATCTGCAAACCGCACGCAGCTTTTAAAAATGTGCCGAAGCCGCGAAACCATCGGCGGCGACATCCGACAGGGGAAGAGACAACCGGCATGCATGACTATATGCGCAAGATTCTGACCTCGCGGGTCTATGACGTGGCGATCGAGAGCCCCCTCGACCCCATGCCCCGGCTGACGGAACGCCTGGCCCGGACCGTCCTCTTAAAGCGCGAGGATCTGCAACCGGTCTTTTCCTTCAAACTGCGCGGCGCCTACAACAAGATGGCCGGACTTTCCGCCGCCGCTTTGGCCCGCGGCGTCATCTGCGCCTCGGCCGGCAACCATGCGCAGGGCGTCGCCCTGGCCGCGCAGAAGCTGGGAACCAAGGCCACGGTCGTCATGCCGCGCACCACGCCGGCCATCAAGGTGCAGGCCGTCAAGCGCCGGGGGGCCCGCGTCGTGCTGCATGGCGATTCCTTCGACGAGGCGAACCTCCATGCCCGCCAGATCGAGGCCGAGAAGGGGCTCGCCTTCATCCACCCCTACGACGACCCCGAGGTGATCGCCGGCCAGGCCACCATCGCCCTCGAAATACTGCGTCAGCACCCCGGCCCGATCGAGGCGGTGTTCGTGCAAATCGGCGGCGGCGGGCTGGCGGCCGGCATTGCCATCTGCGTGAAATTCCTGCGCCCCGACATCAAGGTCATCGGCGTCGAACCGGAAGACGCCGCCTCGATGGCCAAGGCGATCGCCGCCGGAGACCGCGTGGCGCTCGACCAGGTCGGCCTGTTCGCCGATGGCGTGGCGGTCCGCCAGGCCGGCGTCGAAACCTTCCGGCTGTGCCGCGAGCTGCTCGACGGCATCGTCATCGTCGATACCGATGAAATCTGCGCCGCCGTGAAGGACATCTTCGACGACACGCGGGCCATCGCCGAACCGGCCGGCGCCCTCGGCCTGGCCGGCCTGAAGCGTTATGCCGCCGGCAATCCGCCGACCGGCGGCGCCTTGCTGGCGATCAACAGCGGCGCCAATATGAATTTCGATCGGCTCCGCCATATCGCCGAACGGGCCGAAATCGGCGAGAAGCGCGAGGCCTTGTTCGCCGTGACCATCGCCGAACAGCCGGGCAGCTACCGGCGCTTCGTCCAGGGACTGGGGCGGCGCTCGGTCACCGAATTCAACTACCGCTATTCCGATCCGTCGCTGGCCCGCATCTTCGTCGGCGTCGAACTGACCGAAGGCCTCGCCGAAAAGCAGATGCTGCTCGATCTGCTGCGGGAGCAGGGCCATACCGTGGTCGATATGAGCGACAACGAAATGGCCAAGGTCCATGTCCGCTACATGGTGGGCGGCCGGGCCCTCGGCCTGGAGAACGAATTGGTCTACCGCTTCCAGTTCCCCGAACGCCCCGGCGCGCTGATCAAATTCCTGGGCGACATGGCCCATGACTGGAACATCTCGATGTTCCATTACCGCAACCATGGCGCCGACTATGGCCGCGTCCTGGCCGGCATCCAGGTCCCGCCGGCCGAGAGGGCGAAGTTCCAGGATTATCTGGATCACCTCGCCTATCCCTATTGGGACGAAACCGACAATCCGGCCTATCGCTTCTTCCTAGACGGCACGGCGGAATAAGACGGCGAGACGATCGCGAAAGGCCCGGAAAGACCCTGTTTCAAACGACAATCTATAAGAGGAGATGACAATGGATGCGATCCTGCCCGCCTACAAGGCCGTCGGGGAAAACCGCTACCGCGAGACCTCGGGGCTTTATTGGGAGGACTTCCGGCCCGGCGACGTCTTCGAGCATCGGCCCGGCCGGACCGTCCTCGATACCGACAATGTCTGGTTCACGCTGCTGACCATGAATACGCAGCAGGTCCATTTCGACGCGGCCTATGCCGCGGGGACGGAATGGAAGAAGCTTCTGGTCGATTCGACCTTCACGCTGGCCCTGCTGACCGGCATGAGCGTGCGCACGGTCAGCGCCAAGGTCGTCGCCAACCTCGGCTGGGACAAGGTGAAGGCCAGCGCTCCGGTGTTCGCCGGCGACACGCTTTATGCGGAAAGCACGATCCTGCACAAGCGCGAATCCAAAAGCCGCCCGACCCAGGGAATCGTCACCGTCGAGACGCGCGGCGTCAACCAGGACGGCGTCGAAGTGATGCGTTTCGAACGCACCATGCTGGTCTATCGCCGCGGTCACTCGCCGGAAGACGCCACCAACTATTGAAGCGTCCGCGACACCATGGACACCAAGCTGCTTCGCAACTTCATGGTCATCGTCGACTGCGGCAGCCTTTCCAAGGCTTCCGAGCGCCTGCATGTGGCCCAGCCGGCCCTGAGCTACCAGATGGCCGGGCTGGAGAGGGAGTTCGGAACCAGGCTTCTGCTCCGCAGTTCGCAAGGCGTCGGCCCCACCAAGGCCGGAGAAGCCCTCTACCGGCGGGCCCATGTCATCCTGACCCAGATGGAAAGCCTGCACGAGGTCGTGCTGCATGGCGATGTGCCCGAGGCCGGACCGGTGGCCCTGGGCTTTCCCACCAGCACGGCCAGCGTCTTGGCGCAGCCCCTGCTGGCGCTGGTGGTCGCCCGCCACCCGGCCATCCATTTGCAAATATTCGAAAGCATGAGCGGTTACGTGGCCGACAGGGTGGCCGGCGGGCGATTGGATCTGGCCCTGCTGTTCCGTGATTCGCCCACCATCGGCATCGCGGTTCAGCCCTTGCTCGACGAGGAGATCTTTCTGGTGGGGAACGCCGGACTCGACGACCTTCCCCCCGGCGAACCCTGCCCCTTGAGCCGGCTGGAGCGTGTCCCCCTGGTGCTGCCGAGCGATGCCCAGGGCCTGCGGACGCTGGTCGAACGCAGCTTCGCCAAGGCCGACGTCGCCTTGAACGTGCTGGCGGACATCGATTCGCTGCCCACCCTGGTCGGCGCGGCGCGGCGGGGTCTTGCCTGCGCCGTCCTCGCCAAATCCGCTCTGGCATCCCATGGCGGCGAGGATGGTTTGACCATACGCCCGCTCGGCAATCCCCCCATCAAGCGTCCGGTCTCGCTCTGTTGGCCGACCAATCTGCCCCGCACCGCCGCCGCCATGGCGGTGCACGCCATCCTGGTGGAGCTGACGCGGGACCTGGTCGCCAACGGGACCTGGGGTGGTGCGACGCCACGGCCCGGCGGCCTGGCGGCGCCGGCACCATGAATAAAAAATACAGCCTATAAATAAGTTTTATATAAGATAATAAAAATCTGTATTTTCCAAGCGCTCCCTTCGCCTATACGGTCATTGAGTGACTCAAGAAGACCGCAGGTCATCGCGGCCATGCGAAATGTCACGCGGGGAAGCCATGTCCTTGAAAACTTCGGCCAGCGCCGGTATTGATCAGAACGACGACGTTTTGGTGAGAATTTCGCCGGAAAAACGCGGCGGCGGCATCCATATTACTTTGCAAAGTCCCGTGGCCGTACAGTTCGGACGCGCCATCGAGGCGACCATCCGCCAAGTCCTGGCGGCACAGGGCGTCACCGACGCCGTGGTCGAGGTCATGGATAACGGCGCGCTGGATTTCACCCTGCGCGCCCGCCTCCTCGCGGCGCTCTCCAGGGCCGGCCTGCTCTTGAAAAGCGCGGGAGGTCGGCGATGATTCGCGGCTGGCGCTCGCTGCTCTACATTCCCGGGAACAATCCGGGCATGTTGCAGAATGGCGGCGTTTATGAAGCCGACGCGGTCATCCTGGACCTCGAGGATGCCGTTGCACCGCTCGAGAAGGATGCCGCCCGCCTGCTGGTTTCCGAAGCCCTGGCGCGCCTCGACTATTCCCCGAGCGCCACCGTCGTCCGCATCAACGCTCTCGATGCCGGCGGCGAGGACGATCTGGCCCTGGTGGTTCCCCATGGG
>JAATGN010000026.1 GCA_015654615.1 Rhodospirillales bacterium | reverse complement strand
CAGGTGGAAATTCCGCTGCGCCGCCTGTTCGAGGTCCCGACCGTGGCCGGTCTCGCGGAAAGCATCGAGGCGGTTCGCCGGGCCGACCAGACCCTGTTGGCGCCGCCCATCCTGCCGGTTCCGCGGACCGGGGAGCCGGAACTGTCCTTCGCCCAGCAGCGGCTGTGGTTCTTCGATCAGCTCGAACCGGGCCTTCCGGCCTACAATATTCCGGCGGCCGTGCGCCTCGAGGGGCACCTCAACCTGGCGGCGCTGGAGCGCAGTCTCGCCGAAATCGTCATGCGTCACGAGTCCTTGCGGACCACGTTCGGCAAGAGAGACGGGCGGCCCACGCAAGTGATCGCGCCGAGCCTGACGATCCCGCTGCCGGTGGTCGATCTTCGGGATTTGCCGTCGGACGAGCGGGAGACCGAGGTGCGGCGCCGGGTCACCGCCGAAGCCCTGCGGCCGTTCGATCTGTCCCGGGGCCCGCTTTTGCGCGGCACCGTGTTGCGCTTGGGCGATGAGGAGCATGTCGAGCTGCTGACGATGCATCATATCGTCTCCGACGGCTGGTCGACGGGAATCCTGGTGCGGGAACTGGCGACGCTCTATGTCGCCTTCTGCGCCGGGGGATCGTCGCCGCTGTCCGCGCTGCCCATTCAATATGCCGACTTCGCGCATTGGCAGCGGCAGTGGTTGCAGGGCGATGTCCTGGAAACCCAGATTTCCTATTGGAAGAAGCGGCTGGCCGGGGCGCCCGGCCTCATCGATTTGCCGACGGACCATGCCAGACCGACGGTGCAGACGTTCCGGGGCGCGCACCGGTCGCTCGTGCTGCCCCGACATCTGCAGGAAGGGTTCAAGGCGCTGAGCCGCCAGGAGGGGGTGACCCGCTTCATGGTGTTTTTGGCCGCCTTCAAGGTCCTGTTGTTCCGCTACACCGGCGAGGACGATCTGCTCGTCGGCACGCCGGTGGCCAACCGCAACCGGCTCGAGACCGAAGGGCTGATCGGATTCTTCGTCAATGCGCTGGTCCTGCGGACGGATCTTTCCGGCAATCCCACCTTTCGCGACTTGCTGCGCCGCGTGCAGGAGACCTGCCTGGGGGCCTATGACCATCAGGATCTTCCCTTCGATCGGCTCGTCGAAGAACTGCATGTGACGCGGGATTTGAGCCGCAATCCGCTCTTCCAGGTCATGTTCGTGCTGCACAACGCGGCGTTGCGGACGGTCGAGCTGCCGGGCCTGACCTTGAGCCCCGTCGAGGGCGACGGCGAAGCGGCTCACTTCGATCTGACCCTGCAGATCGCCGATACCGAGCAAGGACTGACGGCGCGCCTCGTCTACAACACCGATCTTTTCGATGTCGATACGATTGCCCGTATGCTGGAGAATTTTCACGGCTTGCTGGAGTCCATCGTCGCCGATCCCGGGCAACGCCTGGCGGAGCTGCCGCTTCTGGCCGAGGCCGAGCGGCGGCGACTGCTGGTCGAATGGAACGCCGTCCGGGCCGATGGTCCGCCGGATTGCTGCGTTCACCGGCTTTTCGAGGCGCAGGTCGAACGCACGCCCGACGCCGTCGCCGTCCTGTTCGAAGCGGAGCGGCTGACCTATCGCGAACTGAACCGCCGGGCCAATCGGCTGGCGCATCGCTTGCGGGCGATGGGCGTGGGGCCCGAGGTCGTGGTGGCCGTCTGCCTGGAACGTTCGGCCGAGACGGTGATCGGCCTGCTGGCCATTCTGAAGGCTGGTGGGGCCTATCTGCCGCTGGATCCGGCCAACCCGAAGGAACGTCTGGCCTTCATGCTCGAAGATGCCCGGGTCCCCGTGCTCCTGACCCGGCGGCGGCTGGCGGCGGATCTGGCGGAATACCATGCCCAGGTCATCTGTCTGGATGCGGACGAGGATGCCGGGGAAAGCGAAGACAATCCCGGCGGCGCGTTCGATCCCGACAGTCTCGCTTACGTCATCTATACGTCGGGTTCGACGGGCCGGCCCAAGGGCGTTCTGGTTTCGCAGGGCGCGCTGGCCGGTCATTGCCGTACCGTTCAGGCTTTCTATGACCTGCAGCCCCGCGACGCCGTCCTGCAGTTCGCCGCCTTGAGCTTCGATGTCTCGCTGGAGGAGATCCTGCCGACCCTGATCGCCGGCGCCCGACTGGTCGTCATGGGGCCGGAGCTGTGGCGTCCGGCCGAATTTCATCGGAAAATCTCGGAATTCGGCCTGACGGTGCTCAATCTTCCCACCGTCTATTGGCAGGAACTGGCCCGCGAATGGGCCGGCCTTGCCGAACTGGTCCCGGAGGTTCGGCCCAGGCTCTTCATCGTCGGCGGCGACAGGATGCCGCCCGAGGCTCTCGGGCTGTGGCAACGGACGCCGATGCGGTCGATCCGGCTCGTCAATGCCTACGGTCCGACCGAGACGACGATCACGGCGACGGCCTGCGATATCGTCGTCCATCCCGGCGAAACCGAGCGGCGGATTCCCATCGGCCGTCCGCTCGCCGACCGGACGGCCTATCTCCTGGACCGGCGCGGCGATCCCGTCCCGATCGGGGTCCGGGGCGAGCTTTACATCGGCGGCGCCGGGGTGGCGCGCGGTTATCTGAACCGGCCTGAGCTGACGGCGGAACGCTTCGTCGCCGACCCCTTTTGCGGGGTGGCCGGGGGGCGGATGTACAGGACCGGCGATCTGGCGCGCTATCGGTCGGACGGCACCATCGAATTTCTCGGCCGCGCCGACCAGCAGGTGAAGATCCGCGGGTTCCGCATCGAACTGGGCGAAATCGAAGCGGCGCTG
>JAATGN010000342.1 GCA_015654615.1 Rhodospirillales bacterium | reverse complement strand
CTCTATTCGTCATTGCGCGTTGCGCACCGACCGAGGTCGACCCTCCTGGGTGAAAATGCCGTCACTGCGAGCGCAGCGAAGCAGTCCAGGACAGCCCGGCACTCTGGATTGCCGCGTCGCTTCGCTCCTCGCAATGACGGCGTTTTCTTGTTAGCCGAAGGCGCGGCAATCCAGGGGCCGCCCCCTTGTTGCCGGATTTAAGAAAAAAAGCGTCAGTGGCACCGGCGTCCCTGCCGGTGTCCGCCGCTTGCAAAGGCGGAGTCTTTTCCACCGGCAGGGACGCCGGTGCCACTTTTCCTTATTCTTCCAGGGCGGGCTCATCCGCCATGGCCGAGTCTCCGCCGGATATCGGCCAAGGCGGCCAGCAGGTAGGTCCGGAAATGATCGGGATGCTCGATCATCGGGAAATGGCCCAGCCCGCGCATGACCGTGAAGGTGGCGTGCCCGATGGCGTCGGCCATCTGCCGCGTGTTGTCGGGCGAGGCGGAATAATCGTATTCGCCGGTCAGCAGATGGATGGGCAGGCTGGCGGCGGCCAGGGTGGCGGCGATGGCGGTGCCGTCGAATTCCTCGCTGTAGAAGGCGAGGTCGCCGGAATAGACGCCGAATCCCGCCTGGCTGTAGATCCAGCAGGCTTCGTCGCGGAAGGCGGCGGGGCTCAAGGGGCCGAGCAGGGCGCGCACATAGGCGGGATTGTGCAGCGAGGCGTTGACGCGGGCGTCGGCCAGGAAGGGCGAGCGCCGTCCGGGCGCCCGCCAGGGCGCTTCCAGCGCCACCACCCCGGCGACCAGATCGGGCCGGTGCGCCGCCAGCACCAGCGCCATGGCGGCGCCCATCGAACAGCCCATGATCACGGCCGGACGCCCGACCACCTGTTCGAGAAAGGCGGCGCACCAGTCGCGGTAGCCGGCGAGCGTCAGCTGATAGGGCGATCCGGCCGTCCAGTCGGCCGGCATGGCGGAGCGGCCGTGGCCGGGCATGTCGAAGGCCAGCATGCGCCAGCCGGCCGCCAGTTCCAGGTCGGACAGCTGGTGGGCGTATTGCCGGCTGTCGGCCCCGGCCGTGTGCAGCATCACCAGGGGCGTGCCGTCGCCGGCCTCCTGCCAGTGCAGACAGGCCTCGGCGCCGTCGGCCGCCGTCACCGGCTTGCTTCTTCCCAGCGGCAGCGCCGGATCGCGGCGCGCCGGCGGGGCGGGCAGGGGGGCGAGATCGGCATGGGTCAGCTCGATCAATCGCTCCAGCGCGGCCAGTCCCTGGGCGATCCGCAAGGGGGCTCCGGCGATGCGGAAGCCGGGGTTGAGGCGGATCAGCGCGCCGAAACTCTGCCAGCCGGGGGCGGGGACCGGGGCGGTCAGCAGCGTCCGCCAGGTTTCGGGCCGGGCCTCGATGACGACGGCGCCCTCGTCGTCGCCGAGGCCGTCGTCGGTTTTCCACGACGGCGCCGGCGACAATGTCAGGCGCCAGCGTCCCAACGACGGCGCGACGATCGCCACCGGCAGGTCCAGTCCGGCCGCCGCCCGCCGCAGGGCGGCGTCGCCGACGCCGCGGTTCAGCCATGCCTCGATGTCAGGCGCCATGATCGGTCTCCCGGTCGAGGGTGGACAGATAACGGTAGATGGCGGTGTGGTCGGCCCCGGGGCCCAGCGTCTTTTCCGCCTGGTTCCAGAGCTCGACCGATCGCCGCAGCAGCGGCGCCGGAACATCCAGATCCCCGGCCAGGTCGCCGGCCGCCCGCAAGTCCTTGGCCATCAGGTCGAGGGAAAAGCCGGAGCCGAAACTGCCGCTGAGGACGAACTGCGTCAGCTTGTTCTCGGTGGCGTTGTTGCGGCCGGTCGAGGCGTTGAGGACCTGGACGATGGTTTCTCCGTCCAGTCCGAAGCGCTGCCCGATCAGCAGGGCTTCGGCGGCGGCGGCCAGACCGGCGGCCGAGACGTAATTGTTGAGCGCCTTGAGCGCGTGCCCGGACCCCAGCGGCCCGGTGGGGAAAACCCGGCCCATGGCTTCGAGGATCGGCCGCGCCGCCGCCACCTGGGCGGCGTCGCCGCCGGCCATGATCGCCAGGTTTCCGCAAACGGCCCGCCTGACCCCGCCGGAGACCGGCGCATCGACCAGTCCGATGCCCCTTTCGGCCAGGGCGCGTCCCAAATCCTGTGTGCCCAGGGGATAGGAGGAACTCATGTCGACGACCAGCGCGCCGGCGGCCAGCCCGGCCGCGACGCCGTCTTTTCCCAAAAGGGCCTGCTGCACGATCTTGCCGTTGGGCAGCATGGTGATGACCACGTCGCTGGCCGTTCCGAGCGCCGCGGCGTCGGACGCCGCGGCGGCGCCGATGTCGGCGGCCACGGCGGCGGCCAGGGCGCCGTTGCGGTCGAAGACGGTGACGGCATGGCCCGCCTTGGCCAGCCGGGCGGCCATCGGGCGTCCCATGTTGCCGACGCCGATGAAGCCGATTCTCGTCGTTTTCGGTTCAGACACTTTCTCGTTCCTCGAAGACCTGACGGGCGATGCGGAACGCATCGAGGGCGGCCGGGACGCCGCAATAGACGGCCGTCTGCAGCAGAATTTCGGAAATTTCGGCCTTGCTCAGGCCGTTGTTGAGGGCGCCGGCCACATGCAGCTTCATCTCGTGCGGACGATTGAGCGCCGTGATCATCGCCAGATTGACGATCGAGCGGGTCCGGCGGTCGAGACCGGGCCGCCCCCAAACGGCGCCCCAGCAGAAGGCGGTGGCCAGGTCCTGCATGGGGCGGTCGAAGTCGTCGGCGGCGCTGACGGCTTTGTCGACGTAATCGGCGCCGAGGACTTCGCGGCGAATCTTCAGGCCCTTCTCGTACAGCTTACGATCCATGATCCGATCTCCGATCTGCGGGGAGCAAGGTGGGGAGGGAAAATTGCCGGGCGGCGACCGCGGCGGCCCGAGCCACATGGGCGGCGCACAGCCGGCCGGCCAGCCTGG
This sequence comes from Rhodospirillales bacterium, assembly GCA_015654615.1. GTDB lineage: Bacteria > Pseudomonadota > Alphaproteobacteria > Rhodospirillales > Magnetospirillaceae > Telmatospirillum. The sequence continues at coordinate 11,119 of JAATGN010000342.1, read as the reverse complement.
AATCCCTGGCCTCGACCGCCGCGACGATGGCGGCCAGTTCCTTCAAGGTTTCGGCCAGGCGTCCCGGTTGCCCGAGGGATATGCGGCGCAGCAGGGTGACGCGGTTGTTGATCCGGGTGAGCAGCTGCCCGACGACCCGGTTGCCGCAGCCTTCCAGCAGGATGGCGTAAAAGCCGTTCTTGGCGGCCAGCAGATTGGCCGCGGCGTCCGGCGAGCGCAGATGGTCCAGCGCACCTTTCAGGCGGCCGATCTGTTCGTCGGTGGCGTTGCGGGCGAAACCTTCGCCGGCAAGCGCTTCCAGCGACTGCCGGACCTGGTAGATTTCCCGGGCCTCCGCTTCGCCGATGACGGCGATCGACGGACCGCGGTGCGGCACATTGATGATCAGCCCCTCGGCCTGAAGATGCTGCAGGGCTTCGCGCAGCAAGGTGCGGCTGATGTCCAGCCGTTCGCACAATTCGCGCTCCACCAGCTTCTGGCCGGGTTCGAACCGCCCGTAGAGGATAGCTTCGCGCAGACGGTCGGTCACCTGCTGACGGAGCGAGGTGACGTCCCGCGGGATGTGGAGATCGAGATCATGCATCGGGCTTTTCTCCCATATTGTCGTACAATCCGTCAATCGTATTGACGGATTGTACGTGCCTGTTAAAAGTTAACCGCTCCGTTTCGTCTCCGTCATTGCGAGTTCCGCACCGACCGAGGTCGACCCTCCTGGGTGAAAACGCCGTCACTGCGAGCGTAGCGAAGCAGTCCAGGACAGCTTGGCACTCTGGATTGCCGCGTCGCTTCGCTCCTCGCAATGACGCGGTTATTATTTTACGGATCCCAATTGTGCATTGGTCATTGAGGGACTCGATCGCCGATCCGTCGCCGGGCGGGGTGGTCAGGGCTGATAGCGGCTGGGCGGGATGCCCAGCAGGCGTTTGAACATGGTGGCGAAGGCGGCCGGACTGTCGTAGCCGAGGTCGAGGGCGATGGTCGTCACCGCCTCGCCGCTGGCCAGACGGGGCAGGGCGACCAGCAGGCAGGCCTGTCGGCGCCATTCGGCGAAGCTCATGCCGGTCTCGCTGCGGAACAGCCGCGTGAAGGCCCGCCGCCCGAGACCGAGCGCCGCCCCCCATTGGTCGATGGTCTCATGGGGATTGGGGTGCTCGAGGAAGGCGTGGCAGCGGCGGGCCAGCCCCGGGCTGGCCGGGAACGGCACGGCCAGGGGAAGCACCTGGGCGCGGGCCAGTTCGGCCAGCAGCAGGGCCATGACCAGCCCGTCGCGTCCGGCGGCGTCATATTCCGGCGCGATGTCGGCCGCCGCCACCAGCAGGCCGCGCAGCAGCGGCGAGACGCCGACGACGCGGCAGCGCGATCCCAGGGACGGACAAAGACCGCGTTCGACCAGGACGCTGCGGGTGCTGACGGCGCCCACCATCCTGACCGCATGGGGAACGCCGGCCGGGATCCAGACGCCGCGTTCCGGCGGCGCCACCCAGGCCCCTTGCGGCGTGCTGACGGCGACCACTCCCTTGGCCGCATAGAGAAACTGGTCGCGGCGATGCTGGTGGCGGTCGAGTTCGCAGGACGGCGGATAATCGTCGCCGATGGCGACGATGGGGCGCGGGATCGCTTCGTAAGCGTCGGTGTCGACCGTCAGCATGGCTGTTCCTGTCCCACTCGCGAAGATGTTCGTCCCATACAGGAATGCGGGACGAAGGTTAAGCGTCTATTCTTCGAAGGTCAGTTGCAAGGAGGATATATGTCCGGTCGATCCGCGGCGGCGGAAATAGGGCGCGACGTCGGCGCTCCGGCGTTCCAGGTGATCGTCGCCATCAGTTTCTGCCATTTGATCAATGATATGATGTCGTCGCTGCTGCCGGCCATCTATCCCACCCTGAAGGCGGATATGGGCCTGAGCTTCGGCCAGATCGGGCTGGTGACGCTGACCTATCAGCTGACGGCTTCGCTTCTGCAGCCGGTGATCGGGCTTTACGCCGACCGCCGGCCGACTCCCCTGGCGCTGCCCGGCGGCACGCTGTTCCTGCTGGTCGGCCTGCTGGCCCTGTCGGTGGCGCACAGCTATCCGATCCTGCTGGCCGGCGCCGCCCTGCTCGGCATGGGATCGTCGGTGTTCCACCCCGAAGCGTCGCGCGTCGCCCGCATGGCCTCGGGCGGGCGGCACGGCCTGGCCCAATCGCTGTTCCAGGTCGGCGGCAACGCCGGACAGGCCCTGGGTCCGCTCGCCGCCGCGCTGGTGGTGGTCCGCTGGGGGCAATCGAGCCTGGTCTTCTTCGCCCTGCTGGTCCTGCTGGCCGGCGCGATCCTGTGGAATATCGGCGTATGGTATCGGGACCACGGCCTGGCCCGCCTCAAGAGCGGCGGCGGCCGCCATGCCGTTCCTGTCGCGCTGCCGCGCGGCAAGGCCCTGAAAAGCATCGGCATCCTCTTGATGCTGATCTTTTCCAAATATTTCTACCTGGCCAGCCTGACCAGCTATTTTACCTTTTACCTGATCCACCGGTTCCAGGTGTCGGTGCAGAACGCGCAATTGCATCTGTTCGTCTTCCTGGCGGCCGTCGCCGTCGGCACCATCGCCGGCGGGCCGCTCGGCGATCGCTTCGGCCGGAAATACGTCATCTGGTTCTCGATCCTGGGGGCGCTGCCCTTCACCCTGGTGCTGCCGCACGCCAATCTGTTCTGGACGGCGCCCTTGACGGTGGTGATCGGGCTGATTCTGTCCTCGGCTTTCCCGGCGATCGTCGTCTTCGCCCAGGAATTGTTTCCCGGCAAGGTCGGCACGGTATCCGGCCTGTTCTTCGGCTTTTCCTTCGGGATGGCCGGATTGGGCGCCGCCTTGCTCGGCCAGCTGGCCGACGCCACCAGCATCGAGCGGGTCTATCAGCTGTGCGCCTTCCTGCCGCTGATCGGATTGTTCGCGGCATTCCTTCCCAATATCGAACGCGCCCGTCGCGCTTAGACGATTGCAACATCACCGGCAGGGACGCCGGTGCCACTCGTCGTGGCAGTGGCACCGGCGTCCCTGCCGGTGCTGTTGCCGCCACAACCGGAAAATGCGATCATGTTTCCTTATTGGAAACATGATCGAGTGTCTTCCTTGTCTGATGGTGTGACATTTTATCGGAGGAATCTGCCTCATCTTCGGGGGGCGGAAGCCATCTATTTCGTTACTTGGCGCCGTCACTCCATTAAGGCAGATCTATCCGAAAAGGAACGCGGCGACGTCGCCAAAACCTTACGGTGGTTCGAGGGCACCCGCTACCGGCTCCATGGCTATGTCGTCATGAACGACCATGTGCATGTGATGGTCGAGCCCGTCGATGATTGGCAACTTAAAGGAATCCTGCACTCATGGAAGTCTTTCACGGCAAACAAGTTTCAACGTTTCTATGGCTGTCGGGGGGCCATATGGCAGGACGAATACTTTGACAGACTCATCCGGAATGAAGCGGAGTACCGCGAAAAGCGGAATTATATTCTGAACAATCCATATACTCGCTGGCCGGATATCGACGCCTACCCATGGGTTTGGGCCATTGGAATGGAATAACGCTGGCGAACACCGGCAGGGACGCCGGTGCCACTGTCTCAGGTTTGGTGAACCGTCGTGCCCAGTGGCACCGGCGTCCCTGCCGGTGTCCGCCGCTTACGCGGCGGAAAATCCCCCTTTGACTCAGGGCGCTAGGTAGTTCCCGAGGCTCTGCGCCGGCCTCGGCGGCCGGTATCCTGTGGCCCCGTCGTTCGTATGAATCGACCCAGCCTTGAGGATTAGTCCCATGACTTTCAATGCGATCCTGGTCCAGCCGATTGTCGCCCTGGTGGCCGGCATCCTCATCCTGATTCAACCCAGCCTGCTCAATTACATCGTGGCGATCTATCTGATCGTCGTCGGGGTGCTCGGCCTGGCTCAGCAATTCCTGCAATAAGCCGGAGAACGCGGCCGTCCCAGCCTGTTCCCGCTCGGAACGGGATTGGCCCTTCCTCAATCCCCATCCTTGATGCCGGCAGACCGGCATCCTGCACCCGAGTGAGATCGATCATGAGCAAGCAAAAGACCCCGAGCAAATCCGCGCCCCGCGACCAGCAGACGGGGACGGCCGGCGAACTGCACCAGATCGCCGGCGGCGAGCATGGTCCGCTCACCACGAATCAAGGTGTCGCTCTTTCCGACAATCAGAATTCGCTTAAATCCAATCCGCGCGGGCCGACGCTTCTGGAGGATTTCATCCTTCGGGAAAAAATCACCCATTTCGATCACGAGCGAATTCCCGAGCGGATCGTTCACGCGCGGGCGACCGGGGCGCATGGGTTTTTCGAGCTGACCGCCTCGCTGGCCGAGCATACCACCGCCAAGATCCTGACCGAGGTCGGCGTCAGGACGCCGGTGTTCACGCGGCTTTCGACGGTGGCGGGCGGCGCCGGTTCGGTCGACACGCCGCGCGACGTCCGCGGCTTCGCCGTCAAATTCTATACCAAGGAGGGCAATTGGGATCTGGTCGGCAACAATATCCCGGTCTTCTTCATCCAGGACGCCATCAAGTTCCCCGACCTCATCCATGCCGTCAAGATGGAGCCCGACCGCGGTTTTCCGCAGTCGGCGACGGCGCACGACACCTTCTGGGACTTCATTTCGCTGACGCCGGAATCCATGCATATGGTGATGTGGATCATGTCGGACCGCACCCTGCCGCGGTCGCTTGCCATGATCGAAGGTTTCGGCGTCCACAGCTTCCGCCTGGTCGGCCAGGCCGGGCAGTCGACCTTCGTCAAATTCCATTGGCGCCCCAAGCTCGGCCTGCAATCGACCGTCTGGGACGAGGCCGTGAAGATTGCCGGGGCCGACCAGGACTTTCATCGCCGCGACATGTTCGACGCCATTGCCGCCGGGAATTTTCCCGAATGGGAATTCGCCGTGCAGCTTTTCACCCAGGAGCAGGCCGACGCCTTCCCCTTCGATCACCTGGACGCCACCAAGCTGATCCCCGAGGAACTGGTCCCCTTGCAGGTGATCGGCCGCATGGTCCTGGATCGCTGGCCGGATAATTTCTTCGCCGAAACCGAGCAGGTCGCCTATTGCCCGGCCAATATCGTCCCGGGTATCGATTTTTCGAACGATCCCCTGCTGCAGGGCCGCTTGTTTTCCTATCTCGATACCCAGCTGTCGCGCCTGGGGTCGGCCAATTTTCACCAGATCCCGGTCAATGCGCCCAAATGCCCGTTCGCCAACCATCAGCGGGACGGCCATATGCAGATGGCGCAGCCGACGGGGCGCGTCGCCTATGAGCCCAACTCCCTGTCCGCGACCTCGCCGCGCGAGACGCCCGCCCAGGGCTTCCGAAGCGCCGCCGTCGCCGAAACGGGGGAGCGGGGCCGCATTCGGGCCGAGAGCTTCGCCGACCACTACAGCCAGGCGCGGCTGTTCTATCTCAGCCAAACCACCCATGAACAGGCCCACATCGCCGCGGCGCTGGTCTTCGAATTGTCCAAGGTCGACCATCCGCATATCCGCGAAGCGATGACCGGGCATCTGCGCCATATCGACGAGGATCTGGCCAAACGGGTGGCCTCCGGCCTCGGGCTCGACACACTGCCCGATGCTCCGGCCGCCGCGGCGCCGGTTCGGGAGATGGCGCCGTCGCCGGCCTTGCAGATCATCGGCAAGATGAAGGACACCCTGGAAGGCCGCAAGATCGGCATTCTGATCGCCGACGGTTCGGATGGCGCGGCCGTCGCCGCGATCAGGAAGGCGGCGAGCGCCGCCGGGGCCGCCGTCAAGATCGTCGCCCTCAAGGTGGGGGGCGCCAAGCTGGCCGACGGCAAGGTGCTGGCCGCCGACGGACAGCTGGCCGGAACGCCCTCGGTGCTGTTCGACGCCGTCGCCGTCATTCTATCGGACGAAGGCGCGCGGACGCTGCTGACCGAAGCCGCCGCCGTCGATTTCGTGCGCGACGCCTTCGGTCACCTGAAGGCGATCGCCGCCGACAAGGGCGGCCAGGCGCTTTTGAAGACGGCGAATGTCGGACAGGACGCCGGCATCGTCGACGCCGGCGATGCCGACGCCTTCATCGCCGCCGCCAAGACCCGTCAATGGGAGCGGGAGCCGTCCGTGCGGACCCTGGCGTAACCGCCGGTCGCCTGAAGGCCCCGACCGGCCGGAAGCCGGGATATCCGCCCATGCGCCGGATATCCCGACATCGGGTGTTGCAAAAAGCGATATCGTTCCAATATACATTTTCCACACGGGCGCGTGCGGGGTCGGCCTGGGGAAACATGGCCGTCGCGAACCGGTGATCCGGCAATCCGTCCGAAGAATCGGGAGGTTTTCGATTTGGCTGTGCTGGAGTGGCTGCAATTCGATTCGGCCGGACAGGGGTGGCAGCAGCTCGGGGAACTGACGCTCGCCTTCGTCCTGTCCGCCCTGGTCGGATTGGAACGGGAAATCCGCCAGAAAAGCGCCGGGCTGCGCACCTATAGCCTGGTCGGCCTGTCCGCCGCCCTGTTCATGCTGATCTCCAAACACGGTTTTTCGGATACGCTGGCGGCCGGGCGCGTCGTGCTCGATCCGTCGCGGGTCGCCGCGCAAATCGTTTCCGGAATCGGCTTCATCGGCGGCGGCGTCATCTTCATGCGGCGCGACGTCGTGCGCGGCCTGACCACGGCGGCCTCGATCTGGCTGGCCGCCGCGCTCGGCATGGCCTGCGGCGCCGGGTTGCCCATTCTCGCCGTCGCGACGACGGCCGGGCATTTCGTCATCATGCTGGTCTTTCCCAGCCTGGTCAGCCGCTTGGCGCGGCCGCGCCGCTTCGCCACGGAGATCCAGATTTGCTATCAGGACGGCCGCGGGCTGCTGCGCACCATCCTCGTCGCATGCACGGCGCTCCGCTTCGCCATCGATCATGTGCGGCTCGACCCGACCGGCGGTTCGTTGGGCAATCGCGAAGAAACCGAAGACTTGGCCGATTACGAGGGCGTCGAAGCGCCGCCGCCACCGCCGAAAAAAGGCCTGGTGACGCTGTCCATGCTGGTCAAGGGAAAACGGCCGATCTCGCATCTGATCGCCAAGCTGAGCGACATCGACGGCGTCCGCGAGGTGGGCGTCCTGAGCGAGGACAACCCCCTCGATTGAACGGCTTTCCGGGAACGCACCACCCTTTGCGTCAGCGCAAGGGAAATCCCAGATTGCGCACGGCCTCGGCCATCCGGACGCGGCTGCCCAGGCGTTCGATCCGCCCGGCGGCCTGCCGGCTCCAATCGATCGGCTCCATCGCCTGTTCCCGCTGGAAGGCGCGCATGCTGACGTCATAGGCGGCGATCGCCGGCGCGGCGTTCTCGGCCGAATAGCTCTCATGGTGCAGAACCGCCTGCTGCGGCAGCCGCGGCTTGACGTCGGTGGCGACCGCCTTGTCGGGATAACCGACGCACAGGCCGAACACCGGCAGGACATGGGAGGGCAGGCGCAATTCCGCCGCGACCTTTTCCGGATGGTTGCGGATGCCGCCGATGAAGACGCCGCCCATGCCGAGGGATTCGAGCGCGGTCAGCGCATTCTGCGCGGCCAGGGCCGTATCGACGACGGACAGAATGAAATATTCCAGATGGCCGAGGGCCGCCGCGTCGACTCCCTGGCGCCGGGCGATGTCCTCCAGCCGGGCGAGATCGGCCAGCCAGACCAGGAACAGCGGCGCCGCGCGGACATGCTTCTGCCCGCCGGCCAGTTCGGCCAACCGGGCCTTGCGATCGGCGTCCTCGACCGCGACGACGCTCCAGGTCTGGAGGTTGGACGAGGACGGCGCCGATTGGGCGGCCGCGACGATGGTTTCCAGCGTCCCGGCCGGCAGGGGGGCGGGCAGATAGGATCGCACCGAGCGGTGCGACAGCAGGGTGGTCAGCACGTCGTTCCATTGCGCTGGCGGCTCCATGTCCCGCCGGTAGCGGGCCTGGAGCAATTGCGACGAGGTCGTCGGCATATCGGTTTTCCTTGTGCGGCCAATTCGGCCTCATTGTCGCCGATAACGACAGGGCAGGGCAACTCGGGTCGAGCAGCCGAATAAGGGAAACTTTCCCGGTCCGCCTGGGAGCCCTGGGCCTTTCCGGCGGTCATTTGATCGGGGCGATCCGAATGCGTATGATGCGGCATGACCTATGAAGAATTCAACGCCTTCTGCCGCGACCTTCCGGCCACCACCTACGTCGTCCAATGGGGCGGATCGCATGTCTGGAAAGTCGGCGGCAAAGTCTTCGCGATCGGCGGCTGGGCGAACGGGGAGGCGGCCTTTACCTTCAAGGTCAGCCATCTTTCCTACGAAATCCTCAAGGAGCAGCCGGGCCTGCGTCCGGCGCCCTATCTCGCGTCGCGGGGCCTGAAATGGATCCAGCATTTCGCCAGGCCGGGCCTCGGCGATCGCGAATTGCGGGACTATATCCGCCAATCGCACGTCATCGTCTCGCAAGGCCTATCGAAGAAGAGGCGGCGCGAACTCGGGCTCGCCACGCCCGCCATGGTCAAAGGGGAGCAGTCTCGGGGCTAAAGATCCGCCGGCAATTGCCGGACGGGGCGTATCGTCAGGGACCATTGGCGGCTGGCGCCCGGGGCGAGGCCGACGATGCCGGGCTTGTCGGCCAGCTCGCCTTCGAAGCCCAAGGGGCTCATATGGCCTTGCCAGGGCTCCAGGCAGAGAAAACGGGCGCCGCCGGGTTTGGTCCAGACGCCGAAATGCGGGAAATCGCCGCAGGTCATCTCGATTCCCAATTTGCCGGGGACGCCGAAGGTGACGGCGGAACTGTTCCGTTTGGTCCAGACGATGGCGCCCCTGTCGAACAGGCGGTCCTCCAGCCTCAGGATCCGGCCGTCCACCGGGGTGGGAACGGGATCCGGCCCCAGGCCATTGCCGACGACGCGGTGGATTCCTTGCGGTTCGGCCGCCGCGAAGACCAGGCGATGGGCCGCGCGGTCCAGGCTTTCGGACAGCGGCCAGCGAAAGGCCGGGTGGGCACCCAGGCTGACCAGCAGGGTTTGGGCGGCCGGATTGGCCACGGTGAAGGTCTGGACCAGACGATCGTCTTCCAGGCGAAAGCTCACGGTCAGCTCGAAGGCGAAGGGATAAAGCCGCCGCGTCTCGGGGCTGTCGGTCAAGCGGAATCTGGCCGCGTCGGCCGATCGCTCGACCGAGGCGGTCGGGCTGTGGCGAAGAAAGCCGTGGCTCTTCATCGCATAGCGGGCGCCGTGATGGACCAGCGTGTCGTTCGCCAGGGCGCCGACCACGGGGAACAGATTGGGGGCGTGCCAGCCCCATACCGCCGGGTCGGCCTGCCAGATCACCTCCTCGCCCCAGGCGGGAACGAGAGACTGCAACTCGGCCCCCTTGGCGCCGATGCGGGCGGTCAGGGCGGTGTTGCCGATGACGATGGTCTGGGGATCGGTCATGACGGGATCTCGGTCGGAGGGGGGGCGGCATCCTTATCTTGGCGCGCTGCTCCGGTCCGGGGCAAGCTTTTGTCATGCGCCGCTTCGAGCGATTTACCATCCCGGCGATATTGACGGAGGGATGGAAAGCGCCTAGCCCTCTGCTGGTTGATTTTGGAAGACCCGATCTTTCCAAGGATCCGAAAAGGAGGCTTCTATGAACGCTGCATCATCGGTCTGGCTGATCACCGGCTGTTCCACCGGTTTCGGGCGCGAACTGGTTCGCGCCCTGCTGCACCAGGGCCACTCGGTCGTGGCGACGGCCCGCCGTCCGGAAACGCTGGAGGAGTTCGTCGCCCATCCGGGCGCCCTGGTGGCGGAACTGGACGTGACGAAGTCCCCGCAGGTCGCCGAGGTCGTCCGCCAGGCCGAAGCGCGCTTCGGCCGCATCGACGTCCTGGTCAACAATGCGGGATACGGTTACCTCGCCGCCATCGAGGAGGGCGAGGACGAGCAGGTTCGCGCCATGTTCGAAACCAATGTCTTCGGCCTGGTGGCGATGACCAAGGCCGTGCTGCCCGGCATGCGGGCCCGGCGAAGCGGCCATATCGTCAATATCTCGTCCCTGGGCGGGCTGGTCGGTTTTCCCAGCAGCGGTTATTACAATGCCACCAAATTCGCCGTCGAGGGATTGTCCGAGGCCTTGTCCAAGGAATGCGCCGCGCTGGGTATCAAGGTGATCCTGGTCGAGCCCGGACCGTTCCGGACCGACTGGGCCGGGCGGTCCCTGAAGACGCCGCAGGCCGCCATCGCCGACTATGCCGACGTCGCCGGGGCCCGGCGGGCGGGCATCCAGGCGAACAGCGGCAAGCAGCCGGGCGATCCGGTGCGCGCCGTCCAGGCCATCATCACCGCCGTCCAGGCGGCGGAACCGCCGCTGCATCTGGTGCTGGGGCGTCCGGCCTTCGAGCTGGCCAGCGCCAAAGTCAAGGAATTCGGCGACGCCCTGGAGCGCTGGCGCGACGTCTCGCTGGGCGCCGATTTTCCCGACGCCGGGTGAGTTCGTGAATGCGGGTCTGTTTCGGGAAGCCGGAGGTTTTGAGCAACACGGACGGACCCGGACAGCCACGGATGACACGGATAAGAAATAGCGCCGCAGGCCTCTTCCTTGAAATGCCCGCGGCACTTCTTTAGCGTTCACCCAATAACGACTTCGTTTTCTTCTCCGTCATCGCGAGTTCCGCACCGGCCAGCGGCCGACCCGCCCTGAATGAAAAGGAAGAGTGGCACCGGCGTCCCCGCCGGTGTCCGCCGCTTGCAAAGGCGGAGTCTTTTCCCCACCGGCAGGGACGCCGGTGCCACTGACGCTTTTTTTCTTAAGCGCCAGCGACGCAATCCAGGATCCTGCCGCTGTTGCTGGATTGCTTCGCTGACGCTCGCAATGACGGAGTTATTTCTTATCCCTTGTTCGTCCGTGGCTGTCCGTGTCCGTCCGTGTTGCTCAATACCCCGTCCGCACCGCGGACGATCGGTTCTACCCGTCCAGGCCGACGTCCTGACCGAACATCCTGAGCAGGTCGAGCACGGCCAGCGGAACCGTCAGGGCGCCGCTTTCGACCTCCCGGCAGATCCGGGGCAGGCTGGCCTGGACCTCGGGGTTGTTTTTCATGGCGTCCAGCAGCTTGTCCTCGATCAGGCTCCACATCCAGG
>JAATGN010000359.1 GCA_015654615.1 Rhodospirillales bacterium | reverse complement strand
GTGGCGGACACCGGCAGGGACGCCGGTGCCACGTTCCCTTGCTTCACAAGCTTTTTCGCCGGGACGATGGTACAGGGATTGATCCCGTTTGGTCGCAAACCGCTCTAAGCTTCAAACGACGCTTCCGCTCCGCTTCAGCGGGCTCAAACGCCGCTCGGGCTTGAAGGGCTCGATCAATAAAGTCGACGCGTTTATCCTGTACCGGGCCCTTACTGCTGATCGCGCTGCGGCTTCAGCTTGCGGGCGTCGGAAATGGTGACCTCGACCTCCATTTCCTCGTTGCCGGCGCCCTGGCGAAGGCCGCGGACCGGGGCGGCGTCGAGATAGTCGAGGCCGGCCGCCACGCGGACATGGGCCTTGGCGTTGGACATGCGGTTGGCCACGTCGTAACTGAACCAGCCGGCGCCGTCGACCCAGGCCTCGGCCCAGGCATGGCTCGACATGCCCGATTCCTCCTGCGAATCCGAGCACAGATAACCGCTGACGTAGCGCGCCGGAACGCCCAGGCTGCGGCAGCAGGAAATGAACAGATGCGCCTGGTCCTGGCAACCGCCGGCCCGCCGGTCGAGCGCCTGGCTGGCGGTCGAGGGCGACTGCGTCTGGCCGGGCTTCGCTTCGATGCTCTGGCGGATGCCGGCGACCAGGCTGTCCAATCCCTTGCGGGGGTTGCCCGACACGGCCGGCTTGAAACCGCCGGCAAAACGGACCACCCGTTCGTCGGATTCGGTCAGGCGGGTCTGGCGCAGGAACAATTCCGGCGCATGCGGTTCCTGTTCGGCCAGCAATGGCTTGGCGAGATCGGCGATCTCGACCTCGCCCACCGCCTTGATCCTGATCTCCTGATGCGGGCCTTCGATCACCAGCACATGCGCCGCATTGCCGAAGCCGTCGGTCCAGGACCGCAGGTTGCCGGGGCCGGACAGTTTCCACGACAGAACCCTCTGGCTGGTGCCCGAGGTCGGCGAGAGCCGCAGATATTGGACCGAATAATTGGTCTCGGTGCGATAACGGTAGATGGTCTCGTGGTTGATGGCGACGCGCATCGCAAACCTCCTATACCGTCATCATGAAATCGCGGGAGATCTGCACCGACAGTTCGGCGGTGCGATCCAGGACCTCCATCAGGAAGTCGTGCAGGCCCTCGGCCTGGATTGTCTCGATCCGTCCGTAACGCAGGCGGGCGCAGAACTCGCCGGCCATCCGTTCCGCCTCGAGCTTGCGCCCGGCGCTCAAGGTCTCCAGCAATTCGGTCACCTGGTCGAAACAGAATCGCAGCGAGCGGGGCATCTGCGGCTGCAGCACCAGCAATTCAGCGACCAGGCCGGGGGTGATCGCGTCGTGATAGAGCTGGTGATAGGCGCGGAAGGCCCCGACCGAGCGCAGCACGGCGCCCCATTCGTAATAGTTCGCGGCCGGATCGGTGCCGCTGTCGGCCAGGATATGGAACTTGCTGTCGAGCAGGCGGGTGGTGTTGTCGGCCCGCTCGAGGAAGGTCCCCAGCCGGGTGAAGGCGAAGCCGTCGTCATGCAGGGTGGTGGTGTAGGAGACGCCGCGGAACAGATGCGAGCGGACCTTCACCCAATCGAAGAATTCGCGGAGGCCTTGCGCCTGGATGTCGGCCTCGGTCATGTCGCGAATGGCCAGCCAGGTGGTGTTCATGCTTTCCCACATCTCGGAGGAAATGGCCGAACGCAGGGCGCGGGCGTTTTCCCGGGCGGTCCGGAGGCAGGAATAGATCGACGACGGATTGCTGCGCTCCAGCGTCAGGAAGGCGATCACCCCTTCTTCCGTCACCGTGTCGTGGGTTTCGGCATAAAGCTGCTCGGCGCACAGGATGTCGAGGACGGCGACCCATTCGTTGGCCTCGCGCGCCCGCGCCCGGCCCTGGACCGACAATTGCTGGCTGACATCGAGGATGCGGGCCATGTTTTCCGCCCGCTCGACATAACGGCCGGTCCAATAGAGTTGTTCGGCGGTGCGGCTCAGCATGATCGTCAGCCCTCCAGCACCCAGGTGTCCTTGGTCCCGCCGCCCTGCGACGAATTCACCACCAGCGAGCCGTCGCCCAAGGCGACACGGGTCAGGCCGCCGGGGACCACGGCCATGCCGTCGCGGCCGGTCAGGACGAAAGGCCTGAGATCGACATGGCGCGGGGCGACGCCTTCTTCGACGAAGGTCGGACAGGTCGACAGCGCCAGCGTCGGCTGCGCGATATAGCCGTCGGGATCGAGGGCGATCAGCTGGCGGAATTTGTCGTGCTCCTCCTTCGTCGCCTTGGGGCCGATCAGCATGCCGTAACCGCCGGACCCTTGCGTCTCCTTGACCACCAGCTCGGCGATGTTCTCCAGGACATAGGCCCGGTCGTCGGGCCGATTGCAGCGGAAGGTCTCGACATTCTTCAAGATCGGTTCTTCGCCCAGATAGAATCGGATGATGTCGGGAACGTAAGGATAGGTCGATTTGTCGTCGGCCACGCCGGTGCCGATGGCGTTGGCCAGCGTCACCCCCCCGTTGCGATAGACCGAAAGCAATCCCGGCACGCCCAGCAGGCAGTCGGGATTGAAGGCCAGGGGATCGATGCAATCGTCGTCGAGGCGGCGGTAGATCACGTCGACCCGGCGGGGCCCCAGGGTGGTGCGCATCCAGACGGCGTCGTCGCGGACGAACAGGTCCTGGCCCTCGACCAGTTCAACGCCCATTTCCTCGGCCAGGAAGGCATGTTCGAAATAGGCGCTGTTGTAGGGGCCGGGGGTGAGGACGGCGACCGTCGGGCTATGGCTGGCGGCGGCCGGCGCCACCGAGCGCAATTGACGCAGCAGTTCGGACGGATAATGGTCGACCGGGGCGACGCGATTTTCGGAAAACAGATGCGGGAACAGCCGCATCATCACGGCGCGGTTCTCCAGCATGTAGGAGACGCCGGACGGCGTGCGCAGATTGTCTTCGAGGACATGGAACTCGCCTTCGCGCACCCGGATCACGTCGATGCCGGCGATATGGACATAGACCCCGCCCGGCACGTCGATATCCTTCATCTCGGGACGGTAGAGGTCGTTCCTGAGGATCTGGCCGGACGGCACGATGCCGGCCCGGATGATGTCCTGGCCATGATAGATGTCGGCCAGAAACATCTGCAGGGCCCGGACCCGCTGAAACAGGCCTCTTTCGAGAAGCTGCCATTCCTGATGGGCGAGAATGCGGGGGATGATGTCGAAGGGAATCAGCCGCTCGGTGCCGGCCGCGCTGCCATAGACGGCAAAGGTGATGCCGATCCGCTGGAACAGCAGGTCGGCTTGTTCTCTTTTGGTGGCGAAAGTCGTTCCAGGGGTGGCGTCAAGCCATTCGGCGATCTTGTCATAGGGCGGGCGAAGCGTCCCGTCCTGGCCGTACATCTCATCGAAAATGCCGTTCAACGCCATAGGCTTTTCTCCTGTCGATCGGCCTTTGTAAACGGTACGAAGCAATTACGGTGCCACAGCGATGGGCGGCCTGGGTTCTGATATTCCCGGTTGTAATAATGGGTTTGTCTTGCTCGGAGATTAAGCAATAGCCCTTTTCCGTCAGGGAGAAAAGCCTAATCCCTGGGCAGAAATGACGGGGCAACCGAACAGTCGGAATCGAAGGCCGTTTGATGAACCGCCAAGACGATGCCACTGGTCGTCATGGCGCGTTCCGCACCGTCCTGGAAGAATAAGGAAAAGTGGCACCGGCGTCCCCGCCGGTGTCCGCCGCTGGCGCGGCGGAGTCTTTTCCACCGGCGGGGACGCCGGTGCCACTGACCTTTTTCCTCCGAGCCGAAGGCGAAGCAATCCAGGGCTGTCGTATCAGACTGGATTGCTTCGCTGCGCTCGCACTGACGGTAATATGGGGAAACGATCGGCGCCCATCTGCGGATCAAATCTCGAACGGAGCGGCCTCACGTCGCCGCGTGCATCGGCCAGCCGGACGACATGGCGATGCGGACCGCTTGGGCGCGATTGATGGCGCCGATCTTGCGATAGACGTTGCGCAGGTGAATCTTGATGGTGATTTCCTGCAAATCGAGGCGGCGGGCGATTTCCTTGTTGGTCATGCCTTCGATCAGATAGCCGAGAATCTCGCGTTCGCGGGCCGAAAGCGTGGCCAGGGGCGAGGCCGGTATCTTGCGTTCGAGGGGCGTCGAGTCCAGCAGAATGCTGGACGGCAGGTAGGATTCGCCTTCCAGGACCAATTTCAGGGCGTTGATCAGGGCCGTTCCGCTGATGGTTTTCGGAATATATCCGGCGACTCCGGCCCGGACGGCGGCCAGCACCTCTTCGCGTTCGACATGGCCCGAAAGAATGACCACCGGAACATTGGGATGCGCCCGGCGCATCCGTTCGACTCCCTGCAGGCCGTTCATGCCCGGCATCTTCAGATCGAGAAGAACCAGATCCAATCCTTCGGACGCGTTCGCCATGGCGAAGGCGTCGTCGAAATTGGCGGCATCGAGAATGGTGGCGTCGTGGTCGAGTTCGTAAAGGAAAGGCTTCAGGCCGTCCCTAATTAAATTATGGTCATCGGCCACGAGAATATACATCTGACTTCTTCCCGCCCAAACCATGGTGAACGATCACTATACAAAAGCCGTCGCGCCGAAAGCAAAAAACTTTGGGCTCGGTTCCGGGAATGGCGTGGTTATTTCCCGGACAAACGCTTCAGGCGCTCAGCAACAAATGCTCGATGGCTTTTGCCATGGCGGCCAGGCTGATGGGTTTTTTCAAGATGGTCAGCGCATGCGCCGCGGCATCTTCCAGACTTTCGGTGGTGCCGATGTGGCCGGTGACGACGACGATGGGAAGTTCGGGAGAGACCTGGCGCAATCTGCGCACCAATTCCTCGCCGTCGCCGTCCGGCATGCGGACGTCGGTCACCACGATGTCGGCCGGATCGCTTTCGAACAGGTGGAAAGCGCTGTTGCCGCTGGTCGCCTGGCTGACGCGGTAACCGAATTCGCGCAAATAGGCCCCCATGGCGTCGATGGCCTGCACTTCGTCGTCGACCAGGAGGATATGGCGGCGCATCGGCGCGACGGCCAGGCCATCGGCGGCGGACGATTCGATCCCGGCCGCGGCGTACGGCTGTTCGCCGGCCAAGGGCAGGGTGATGGTGAAGGCGGCGCCGTGCGGACGCAGGTCGCGCGCCTCCAGCCGTCCGCCCATCGATGTGATGATGCCGAAGCTGACCGAAAGGCCGAGGCCGGTTCCGCTGCCGACCTCCTTGGTGGTGAAGAAGGGTTCGAAGATACGGTCGAGATGCGGCTTTTCGATGCCGGTCCCGTTGTCGGTGACGACGATCCGCAGATCGCCGGACGCTGGCAGGCGCGCCTCGATGCGGATCTGTCCCGTCCGGGCCGTATCGGCGGTTTTGCGGGCGGCCTTGACCGCATCCTGGGCATTGGTCAGCAGATTGATGACGACCTGCTCCAATTGAACCGGCCGGCCGAGCACCGGGCACGGCTGGCTGGGAACGTCGACGGCGATGTCGATGCCGTCGGCCTGGATCTGCGATTCCATCAACTGGACGGCCATATGCACGGATTCGCGGGCATCGAAAACGGCGACGGTGCCGGTATCCTGGCGGCTGAAAATGCGGATATGGTCGATGATTTCGGCCATGCGGCTGGCCTGGGCGGCCATCAGGGCGAACTGTTTTTCCTGATAGTCCTGGGTGGCCTTGCGGCGGCCGATCATCAGAAGGGCGCCTTCGGCGGCCATGCGGATGATATTGATCGGCTGGCTCAGTTCATGGGCCATGCCGGCGGCCATTTCGCCCAGGGTGGCGAGCTTGGCCGTCTGCACGAGCTGGGCCTGCACCTGCTTGCGTTCGGTGATGTCGCGGATCACCACCTGGCGGGCGTGCACCCCGTGGAAGATGATCGATGCCGCGGTGACTTCCGCCACGAAAAGACTGCCGTCGAGACGGGCCAGACGTTCTTCGACCACGCCTTCGGGAACGCCTTCGGATTCCAGATGCGGATGACGCTCGTGCGGGACTTCCGGTTGAATCAGATCGACCATCCGCTTGCCGACCAGGGGCATGCTGGGGGTGGCGCGGAAGAGCAGATCGGCGGCCGAATTCGAAAAGATGATGATGCCCTGGGTATGGACGACGATGGCGTCGGGGGACAATTCCACCAAAGACCGGTAGCGGCCTTCGGATTCCTTCAATTCCTGGGCGGCGCGCCGTCTTTCGAACTGCATGCGCTGCATGCCGATGCCCCAGGCCATGTTGCGGGCCAGCTTCTCCATCAGATGCAGTTCATCGATATCGAAAGGCGCCGCGTCGCTGGAATAAAGGCCGATGATGCCGATCACCGATCCTTCGACCTCGAGCGGCAGCGAAACGGTGGCCTGGAAGCCGCGCCGCAAGGCCGCCTCGCGCCAGGGGGCGAATTCCGGGGCGGTGACATAGGTGAGCTGCGGTTGCGCCGATCGGACGGCGCGGCTGACCGGCCCGGAGGTCCGATCGCCCTTGCCCCAGGTCATCCGGGTTTCGGCCAGATAGCCGTTGTCCCGGCCGAAACGGGCGACCGGCCAAACCGAACATTCGTCGTCATGCTGGACATAACCGACCCAGGCGAAGGCATAACCGCCCACTTCGACCAGAATGCGGCAGATCTCGTTCAACAGCTGCTGCTCGTCCGTGGCGCGGATCAGGGCTTCGGTGGCGCGGGTCATCGTCGCCAGGGCGCGGTTGACCCGCAGCAGTTCGCGTTCCCGCGCCTCGATCACGGCTGCCGGTCGCATCGCATCCTGCGGCGTTTCTGTCGTCGATTCGCTTCCCATTGGTTCCACCCGGCCCAACGGAACCGGACCCCCGGAAATGGTCTGTCCGATCTTTCGTGGGCCAGCCACGCTACTTGATGCTGCGGTTGCTGCAAATCATCCTGAAGGACCCAAGCGACAGGATAGCACCCCTGTCAAGCATTCAAAGGCAGTAAAACTGATGAGCGGGGACGACGGTGCGCCGCGCTTCGGTCGGCAGGCCGGCGGCATCGAGAAGGCCGTGGCGCCACAGGAGGCCCAAGTTTTTCAAGAAATGAGTCCGATTTTCCGGCCGGTCGCCGCCTTCCAGCCAATTCTGCTCAAGGAAGGCCAGAATGCCGGGCTGACCCAGGGCGACCTCCCACAGGATGCCCAGCAGCGAGGCCAGGGCTTCCTCGCGGTCGCGTTCGACCCCGAAGATGCTGGCCGCCGCGTCGGCCTCGGCCCGCCGTCCGGTCTCCGGCCCGGCCCCGAGGCCGAAATCATAGACGCCTCGGCGCTCGGGGCTGGCGCATTGCAGATGCGCCACTTCATGGATGACCACGCTGGGCTCGCAGCCGACGCGCACCGCGCTGCCGTCCCAGGTGAAGGCGGCGCGGGGCGATTCGAAGAGGGTCCGCATCCGGAAGCGATGGCAGAGCCGCACCGCCTGCCGATGATGGGCCGGGTCCTGCGACAGCGAAAGACTGTCTCCGTCGCGGTGCTCAAGACTGGCGGCGATGCGCCGGAACACCGTTTGCGCCAACGGTTGGTCGTCGAGGCTTCGGTCGAATCGGGCGAGAAGATCGGGCAGGTCGGCAAAGGCGACGGGGCTGAGGATCATGTTGCTATAATATTTCCGATTTTTGCCACTTTCGTCCCATAGTGTGACCTTTGCCAAGCGGGATCTGCTTTGGGGGTGGACGTCTTTTGGGAAGACGGATGCCGGCCATGATGGAAATGAATTGAACAGGAGATAGTCCGGTGTGGCGTTTTTTTCTGACTCTCGTCGTCGTCGCCGGTGCTCTGTGCGTCCGGGTGCCCGAAAGCCGGGCGGCATCGGTCTCCATTCCCGAACTGTTGGACGCCCCGGTCGACTATACGGCCGAATTCTATCTGGTGTCCGATCGGGGGCGGTTTCAGGGATCGGTGATTCATGCGCCGGGGCGCGAGCGTCGCGATTTCGACGCCTCGGGCGGCCGGCAGGCCCTGTTGCTGCGCCGGGATCTCGATCAGGCGGCGCTGTTGTGGCCCGAACGCAAATGGTACGTCAGCACCAGTTTCCTGGCCGTGGCCGGTCTGGTCGGTGGTTTCGACGGGGTGACGGTCGATCGCAAAGCCGAGGGACAGGAACGGATTTCCGGCGAGACGACGACGCGCTATCAGGTCTCGGGAAGCAGCGGCGGCGGCGGCAGTTTCCATGGTCATATGTGGTTCACCAGGGACGGAATCCTGATGAAGCTGGTCGGCCAGGTGGCTTTCAGCGGCCGGCAGATTCCCGTCGAGACCGGCCTGTCCAACCTGCTGCGGGTCAAGGCCGACGGATCGGCCTTCGTGCTGCCCAGCGACTATAAGGGATTGCCGCTGGATTTCGCCAAGTTCGGCCTGCACTGAGGACTTGGCGCGAAATAATCAAAAGGCCGGGCAAAAATAGTTGGCATCCCAAGCGGAACGGGGAATCGCCACGGCGACGAGATCCGTTCCTTTTCTCTTTTAAAACGTCATCGGTGTTCATCTGTGCCCATCTGAGTTCATCTGTGATAACTGAAAAAATGGCCGGAGGCACTATCGGGCAGCGTTATCGGAGTCCGCGCCGTCACGGGCACCGGGAGGGGCGATACGCTGGAGGAAGATCCGCCGTTTCACATATCTCTGCGGCGCTGCTCGACCGGCTTGGAATCGATAAACGGAACACGGATGAACGCAGATTCCCACAGATGAACACCGAAAAATACTCAAAGAACGCCGCGCTCCAGGCCCGCTCCGGCCAGGGGGGCTTCCGGTCATCGGAAGCAAATGGCAGGACAAGAATGATTGTCATCCCGAGCGGAGCGAGGGATCTTGCCACGGCGAGCTTGGTGCCCGTTAAAAGTTAACCGCTCTGTTTCTCGGTCCGTCAAAGCGATGCGAAGGCGCGGCAATCCACGGGCCGCCCCCTTGTTGCCGGATTGCGTCAGTGGCACCGGCGTCCCCGCCGGTGGAAAAGGCTCCGCCGCGCCAGCGGCGGACACCGGCAGGGACGCCGGTGCCACTTTTCCTTATTCTT
>JAATGN010000403.1 GCA_015654615.1 Rhodospirillales bacterium | reverse complement strand
CCGGCCTCCGCCTTCTGCGCCTCGCTCAGCTTGTCTGCCGCCGACAGCCAAGCCTGAAATTCCGTCCGTTTCATCGCGTAAATTCTCCAGCGTTTCCGCCAATCTACATCATATCAATACAATTCGCGAATAGAGCCAAAATCAAATTGACCTTGAAGCCGGCGGCGCGGGCATCTTCCATGACGCGCAGTTCGGAATGACCGCTCAACGTCGTCTCGATCGCAAACGATCGCGCGGAGGCGAGATGCTCTTGACGGAGCTTCGCTGCCTCTTTCCCGGCCTGGAGCATGATCGCGGCCTCGCCAAGGTGATCCGATTTGATCGACCGGGCGATATCGTCGGGATTGACCACCGGAATCCGTGCGGCAACCCAGTATGTCCGGACCAAGGTCGACTTGCCGGCTCCGTTCGGTCCGGCAAAGACCCAGAGCTGGGGACGCAACATCAGAGGTCGCGAATAATGGTGTCGTCCCCGTCGAAGTTGACGCGCACGAGTTGCCTTGTGCCGTCCGGGTTTTCCCTGATCAACAGGCCATCCGGCGTATCGTCCTCGCTGTAATAGGCGGGGATCCCCTTGGCCAAGAGCTCCTTCACCGCTCCCCCGTCATCCTGTTCGATCAGGCGCGGCAGATCGTTCCAGAACCGATCGAGATCGTCTTCTTGAAGGCGGGGCTGGATGCTCATGACCTTGCGCCTCGGTCGGCACCGAACCTGTTGGTCTCCTGCCTCTTGAGTTCGGCAATATCTTCAATCACGCGGTCGAGCTTGGCATCCAGGCGCCGCAGAATGACGAGAATGATATTTTCGGGGTCATCGGCCATTGGTCGTTCTCCTGCAATGACTATGGTCGATTTGATCGTCGATTTGTAGGGCTTCCTTTGCCGTCCATCCTTAAGACAGCTCACCGCGCCCGCATCGCCGGATCCATCAGCGCCACCGAGACGCTGTCGACCAGATCGGGGCTGTCGACCACGGCAAGCGCCCGGCCTGGCAGACGGGGCAACCGCATCAGTTAGTTCGACCTTGTCGTCTGCACCACCGGAGACAAGCATCTGCTGGGCGAACTGGCGGCGCTCGGTCCGTTGTTCCACCATCACCCGACGACGGTCGAGGACCCGCTGCCGGGCTTCGGATGCCACAAGATTTTGCGCGTAGCGGCCGGCCGCTACGATTATTTCGGCCATCTCGAAGACGACGTCGTGCTGATCTCCGGCGTCGCTTCGCTGGCACGGCTGGTTCCCTGCGGCGAAGCAATCCTGGCGCCGAAGCGAGAAATGCGGGGCGAGGACTCAAAATCACCGGTTGCCGACATTACTCTTCTAAGGACGAGTCCTTCGCCGCGAGGCGATCGGCGGGAATCGAACCGGCAGCGATGCGGAACGCCAAAGGGGCCGGGCCAAACAGGGCGGAGGTGACGATGATGGCCACCAACATTTTGGGAACGCATATCCGCACTCTGCCCGTACGGCGGATTTCGGTCGACACCCCCAACCAATGGCTGATCGCCGGATGGCGGGATTTCCGCAAGGCGCCGATCCTTTCGCTCGGGTACGGCGCGGTGTTCGTGCTGGCCGGCTATCTGATCGTCTTCGGCTTTTACAACACCGGCCTGGCCAGCCTCGTGCCGACCGCGGTGGCCGGCTTCTTCCTGGTCGCGCCGATCCTGGCGGTCGGCCTCTACGACATCAGCCGCCGCTTCGAATTGGGAGAGCCCGCCTCCTTCGTCCATTGCCTGGGGGCGCTGAAACGCAATCCGGCCGGCCTGTCGAGCATGGGACTGGTCCTGACGCTCTGCCTGGCAGCCTGGATGCAGATCGCGCTGCTGATCTTCATGCTGTTCTTCCATGAGGACGCCCCCAGCCTCGACCACTTCTTCTACGATATCCTGACCGCGCCCGACGCCGCGGCCTTTCTGGTGGTGGGGACGGCGGTCGGCTATGTGATCGCCTCGATCGTTTTCGCCATCTCGGCCGTCTCCATTCCCTTGCTGCTGGATCGCGACGTCCCGGTTCTGGTGGCGATTGCCACCAGTGTCGTCGCGGTGCGGGAAAACTGGCTGGTGATGTTGGGCTGGGCCGCCACCATCGTCCTGCTGGTCGGTGTCGGCTTCGCCACCTTTTTCGTCGGGCTGGCCGTCACCCTGCCGCTGGTCGCCTACGGGACCTGGCACGCCTATCGCGCCCTGGTCGAATAGGATCGCCGCCCCGCCGGCTGCGGAAACGGCGGACGCCTCACATGCCGTCGCTTTTGCCGACCTTGCGAATCCGGTAGTGGAAGACGCCGTCGTCGTCCTCCGACCAATCTTCCAGGCGATGGCCCGTCTGCTGACAGAAAATCTGGAAATCCCGGACCGAACTGGGGTCGGTCGCCATGATCGTCAGCAAGGCGCCGGGCGGCACGGCTTTCAGCGTTTTCTTGGCACGCAGAACCGGCAAGGGGCAGGTCAAACCCCGCACGTCGAGAAGGGCGTCGCTCATCGGTGATCCCATGCACTGCCATCGTTGGCCGGAGATTGGTGGGATTGGACTGCCTGCGCCTCCGGCTTCGGCAGGCTCAAGCGCCGCTCGGGCTGCTCGTGTCGCGTTTCATTTAAGATGAAACGCGACACGAGCGCAATTCCCGGTTCGTTTCTCGCTCTTTACGCCGAACCGGCGAGCAGGCATTGTGTGCGATCGATAATCGGGGGAATGTCGGTCCATGCCACGTCGCTCCGCTCTGGCCGCGATCATCGTCGCGCTGTTCTTGCCGCTGTTGACCTGTTCGTCCGCCACGGCCGCCGATCCCGGAACGGCGGCCGGTCGCCATAAGGTCCCCGCCGCCGCCCATCATCTGAGCCATCACACGAAAAAGCACGGACATCAACTGAAACGCCCCCACAGCAAGCATTCCTCTTCGAAAAAGCGAATGCATCATCGCGGGCGCATCCACAAACGGATCGGCACGCCCACCCAGTGACCCCGCCCGGGGATCATGGACGGCCACTCTTGCGGAATGGCCTTGCCACGCCCATCATAAACCGATCCGAGCCGGCCCGCGGCGATTGACGCGGGCGTCGGCGGGGAGGCGCGCCGGGCTCTTCCGCTCTCGTCGATCCCGGCGTCTTTCGTCGAAACTTTTCTTTGGGAAAATCGTGATGAGCGAACAAGTCAAGATGGTCGATGTCGAGACCGTGCAAAATTGGATCAAAGCCGGCGAAGCCGTGATCGTCGACGTTCGCGAGCGCCACGAATACGAGGCCGAGCACATCGAGGGCGCCCACCTCCTGCCGCTCTCCGAATTCGATCCCGCCCGCCTGCCCAGCGTTCCGGCCGACAAGCGGCTGCTCTTGCATTGCCGTTCGGCCAACCGCTGCGGAATGGCGGCCGCCCGGCTGGTCGAGAGCGGCTACAAGGGCGAAATCAACCGCATGGCGGGCGGCATGCTGGCTTGGGTCGCCGCCGGCGCCCCCGTCGTCAGCGGACAAGACTGACCATCCCCGCCGCGTGACCATCTATCTGCCCATCGCCGGCCTTTCCTTGAACATCGTCGCCCTGCTGATGCTGGGCGGCGGCGTCGGCTTCCTGTCCGGACTGTTCGGCGTGGGCGGCGGCTTTCTTCTGACGCCTCTGCTGATCTTCCTGGGGGTTCCCTCCCCGGTGGCCGTGGCGACCGGGGCCAATCAGGTGGTCGGCGCCTCGGTGTCCGGGGTCATCGCCCACTGGCGCCGCAAGAACGTCGACATCAAGATGGGGGTGGTCCTGGTCGTCGGCGGCATGGCCGGCGCCTTCCTCGGCGTCTGGCTGTTCGCCAGGCTGCGGGTCCTGGGGCAGGTCGACCTGCTCATCAATCTTTGTTATGTGCTGTTTCTGGGCTTCGTCGGCGGAACCATGCTGGTCGAGAGCGTTCGCGCCCTCCTGCTGTCCAAGCACATTCGGCCGGCCCAAAAACGCCACCGGCATTTCGGGGCCAATCTGCCGTTGAAGATGCGCTTCGCGCGCTCGGGACTTTACATCAGCGCCCTGATGCCGCTCGGCGTCGGGGCCGTCGGCGGCATCCTGGCGGCGATCATGGGCGTCGGCGGCGGCTTCATCATGGTTCCCCTGATGATCTATCTTTTGGAAATGCCGACCTCCGTGGTGATCGGCACCTCGCTCTTTCAGATCATTTTCGTGACCGCCAACGTCACCTTCCTGCAGGCCGTCCAGACGCAGACGGTCGATGTGGTCCTGATGCTGACCCTTCTGATCGGCGGCGTCATCGGCGCCCAGCTGGGCGCCAGGTTCGGTTCCAGGATGCGCGCCGAACATCTGCGGATCCTTCTGGCCCTGCTGGTCCTGGGAGTCTGCGTGCGCCTGCTGGTCGAACTGATCGGCGAACCGTCCGATTTCTATAGCCTGACGGGGGCGCCAAGCCCCTGACGGACCGTCGCCCGCCGCTTGCGAGCGGTATTTGCATCCAGGGTCATTGGGCTTAAAATGCTGCCGTCGTTCGAAGCCATGAACGAGGCAAGCACAGGGAGGGGATGTGCGGCATAACGGCGAGGCGTTGGACATCCTGCTCGTGGAGGACAATCCGGGGGATGCCCGGCTTGCCGCCGAGGCCTGGAAAGAGGGGGGCATACCCGCCCGCCTTCACGTCGTCGCCGACGGCGTCGAGGCCATCCGTTACCTTCGCCATACCGGAACGACCAAACCGGACCTGCTGCTGCTCGACCTGAACTTGCCGCGCAAAGACGGCCGCGAGGTTCTGGCCGAAATCAAAAATGACCCGAAGTTGCGGCGCATTCCCGTCGTCGTCCTGACCACGTCGCAGGCCGAGCCGGACATCCTGCGCAGTTACGATCTTCACGCCAATTGCTTCATTGCCAAGCCGGTCGATCTCGACGATTTCATCGCCGTCGTCAAGTCGATTGCCGAATTCTGGGGACGGGTGGTCCTGTTGCCGCCGCGCTAGAGGGCGATTCGGCTTTTTGGTCGGATCGCTCTTGAGCCGGATCGCGCCATAAAACCCTTCGTCTCGCTGGGTTGCACGAAAAAGACGAACGGGTTAGCCTGCGCCCCAGGCTCAAGGCCTTCATTATCAGGAAATGTCATGCGTCCCGATCTCGCGGCCAAATACGATCTGCGGGTCCCCCGCTATACCTCCTATCCCACCGCCCCCCATTTCAGCCCGGCGGTCGGCGCCGAGCGCTATGGCCGCTGGTTGTCCGAATTGCCGCCGGACGCGCCGCTGTCGCTTTACGTGCACGTCGCCTATTGCGCCGAGATGTGCTGGTTCTGCGGCTGCCATACCAAAATCACCCGCCAATACGCCCCGGTCGCCGATTACATGGACTGCGTCTGGCGCGAAATCGACATGGTGGCGGCGCGGCTGCCCCAGCGGATGACCGCCCGGCACATGCATTTCGGCGGCGGCAGCCCGACCATCCTGACGCCGGACGATTTCGTAGCGACCGTCGAGCGCCTGCGCGGCAAATTCCTTCTGGCCGAGAATGCGGAAATTGCCGTCGAACTCGACCCCCGCACCGCCGACGAGGCCTATGTCAAGGCGATGGCCGGCTGCGGCGTCACCCGCGCCAGCATCGGCGTCCAGGATTTCAATCCGCTGGTGCAGCAGACCATCAACCGTATCCAGCCCTATGAGGTGACCGCCCGCGTCATCTCGTGGCTGCGCCAATATGGCGTGCCCGAAATCAACATGGACCTGGTCTACGGCTTGCCGCATCAGACCGTCGCCAGCCTGACCGAAACCATCGACCTGGCCGTCGGCTTCCAGCCGCGCCGCATCGCCCTGTTCGGATATGCCCATGTCCCCTGGATGAAGAAGCACCAGCGCCTGATTCCCGAAGACACGCTGCCCGATTTTTCCGAACGCTGGCGCCAATACGACATGGCGACCGCCCATCTGGTCGGCCATGGCTATGTGCAGATCGGACTGGACCATTTCGCCCGGCACGACGACGCGATGGCGATCGCGCTCCGCGAAAGGCGCCTGCATCGCAATTTCCAGGGCTATACCACCGATGCGGCGCCGTTCCTGATCGGCTTCGGAGCGTCGGGGATCGGCTCTCTTCCCCAGGGCTATGTCGCCAACGAAGGCGGCATCCATGCCTATAAGCAGATGATCCGGGCCGGCGGCCTGGCCACCGTGCGCGGCGTCGGCGTCAATGCCGAGGACCTGTTGCGCCGCGCCCTGATCGAGCGGCTGATGTGCGACCTGGCGCTCGATGTCGAGGCGGTCTGCGCGCGCTTCGATGCCGACCCCGCCCAGTTCGACGAGGATTTGGCGGCTTTGGCCGGATTGGAAGCCGACGGCCTGCTGATTCGCCAGGGCCGGCGCATCACCATCACCGACGAAGGACGCCCCCTGGTGCGGGCCGCCTGCGCCGCCTTCGACCGTTATCTGAAGGTTGGCGAGACCCGCCATTCGAAAGCGGTCTGAACGGCGATGGAGCGGATGAGGGTCGTCGTCGGCGACATCACCACCCTGGCGCTCGATGCCATCGTCAATGCCGCCAACGCCTCCCTGCTGGGCGGCGGCGGCGTCGACGGCGCCATTCATCGCGCCGCCGGGCCGAAGCTTCTGGAGGAATGCCGCGGCTTGGGCGGCTGTCCGACCGGTGCCGCGAAACTCACCAGGGGTTATGATCTGCCGGCCCGCTTCGTCATCCACACGGTCGGTCCCGTCTGGCAAGGCGGAAAGGCCGACGAGGACGCTCTTCTCGCCAGCTGCTACCGCCGTTCGCTCGAACTGGCGGCCGGACATGGCCTGACCCGAATCGCTTTCCCGGCCATCTCCACCGGCATCTATGGCTTTCCCGCCGAACGGGCCGCCCCCATCGCCGTGCGGACGGTGGCCGAGGTCCTGGCCCATGACCGGCTTTTCGGCGAAATCCTCTTTTGCTGTTTCAGCGAGCCTTCGGCGGAACTGCACCGCCGGAGCCTGCGATCCCTGAGCGCCGACGATCGCCCTCTTAATTGATTGAAAAGAGGGCGAAAACGCTCGTGGCGCCCCCCCGGATTCCCCCTGATCCATGGGAATGACGCGGACGATTTCGCCGGATCGCGAATCGCCCCGCATATTATACTTATTATTTTTGTATTAATCGGATAAATGTCTTCTCCCCGGCGTATTTAAACTTGATAGCCTTTTCCACTCGGGGCTATTAATTTTCCGTAATCTACAGATGGAAATCGGGACGATCGAAGACCGCGACCGTTATCGGTCCGGCCGCTGAGGAGCGCTCATGTTTTACCAGATACCATCCCATCTTTCGTCCGAACTGTCCGAGCTGGAAGGCCATATCGAACAGTATCGGCAGGGGAAGCTCGACGCCGACGCGCTGAAGGCCCGCCGCGTGCCGTTCGGATGCTACGAGCAACGCCAGGATGGCAGTTACATGGTGCGGGTGCGCACCACCGGCGGCGCCCTCACCCCGCAGCAGCTGGGGACGATCGCCAATATTTCGGCACGTTATGGCGGACCGGCCCTTCATGTCACCACCCGCCAGGAATTCCAGATCCACGACCTGTCCCTCGACGAGGTGATCCCGGTCATGCGCGCGTTGCTGGCCGCCGGGCTGGCCAGCCGCGGCGGCGGCGGCAATACGGTCCGCAACATCATGATTTCCCCGGAGGCCGGCATCGGCGGCGACGAGGTTTTCGATCCCAGCCCCTATGCCTTCGCCTTGACCAGCCGCCTGATCGCCGAGAACGATTCGTGGCTGTTGCCGCGCAAATTGAAATTCACTTTTTCCAACGCGCCGTCCGACACCGCCTTTGCCCAGTTCAACGACGTCGGATTCGTCGCCCGCCTCCACAATGGGGCAAAAGGGTTCCGGGTCTATGTGGCGGGCGGCATGGGCGGCAAGCCGGAGGTCGGCCATCTGCTGCACGACTTCATCCCCGATTCCGACGTCTATGTGGTCGCCGAGGCGGTGAAGCGTCTTTTCGACAAGCACGGCAACCGGAAGAAGCGCAATGCGGCGCGACTGCGTTTCCTGTGGACCAGCCTGGGCGAGGCCGGCTTCCGCGCCCTCTACGAAGCCGAGCTGCGGGCGTTGCGGGCCGAGAACCCGCCGCCGCTGGCGATCGACGACACACCGGAGACCAGCCAGATCCCGGCCTTCGCTGCCCTTGAGATCGACACCGCCGAATTCGTCGAATGGAAGCGGCGATTCGTCTCGCCGCAGCGGCAGCCGGGACTGGTTTCCGTTCTTGTCCCCGTCCTGCTCGGCAATGTGAGGAATGAGGACGCCCTTCGGCTGGCCGTTCTCCTGGCGCCGTTCGGCCCGCACGTCCTGCGCGCCACGTTCAGCCAGAATCTCCGCCTGCGGAACATCCCCGAGGCCTATCTTGGCAATATCTGGACCGTGGTGCGCGAATTCGGCCCCCTGGCGGCGGCGCCCGTGGCGCTGGCCAATGCCGTCTCCTGCACCGGGGCCGACACCTGCCAGCTCGGCATGTGCCTGTCCAAGGGGGCGCTGACGGCGACCATCGACGCGCTCGGCAATTCGGGCCTTCCGCTCGACGGCGTCGGGGATTTCCGGTTGCATATTTCCGGCTGCCCGAACACTTGCGGCCAGCACCTGCTGGCGGATCTGGGGTTCTACGGAAATGCCGGCAGCAAGGGACAACGGATGTACCCGGCCTATGCCGTGGTCGCCGGGGCCCGGCTGAACGACGGCCAGGCGCGATTCGCCCGGCCGGTCGGCCGGGTGAGCGCCCGCGATCTTCCCGCCTTCACCCGGGACGTGCTGAAAACCTGGCTCGACAGGAAAGACGCCTACGATTCCTTCGCCGCCTATGTCGACGACGGCGGCGAGCAGGAGATTCGCGCCCTCGCCGAGCGCTATCGGGACATCCCGGATTTCCGCGACGATCGCAGCTATTATTACGACTGGGGCGCCTCCGAGCCATTTTCACTGGCCGGCCGCGGAAGCGGCGAATGTGCCGCCGGCTTGTTCGTTCTCATCGAACTGGATCTCAAGACGGCCCGCCGGCTGCGCGACGAGCTTCCCACCGCCGCGGACCCGGACGACGCGCTCTATCGGCTGACGCTGCTGTCTTCGCGGGCCCTGCTGATCGCCCGCAGCATCGAAGCGCCGTCGGATGCGTCCGTCTTCGAGAATTTTCATAAGCATTTCCTGCTCGCCGGCCTGGTCGACCGGCGCTTCGAGACCATCGTGACGGCGGCGCTGCGGCGCGACGGGGCGGTCCTTCGCCAGAGGCGGGCCGACGTGCTGGAGCTTCTGGCCGCGATCGAAACGCTGTACCAATCGATGGACAATTCGCTGCGCTTTCCGGCGGACGCGGCGAGCGGCGCGAGCAACGGGCCGATTCCCTCATGAGCTGATCGGTTCTAGGATGGACGGACAGATCGTCTTTCGATCCGGCACAGGAGAGAAAATTGCCCCAATATGGTTCCGCGGTACAGGTCCTGCCGAGCAAGCTGACATTGCTGTCCATCCGCAATGCCGACGGCAGCGAGACATTAGGCGTCAAAAACGGCCCGGACATCATCGACGTCCGCCAGGCGGCCCAGCTGCTGGCGCTCGACGCGCCCCTGACCCTCGATCGGCTGCTGCAGGACGGACGCGCCGCCGATCTTGAGCGTCTGGTCGCTGCCGTC
Organism: Rhodospirillales bacterium; assembly: GCA_015654615.1. Taxonomy (GTDB): domain Bacteria; phylum Pseudomonadota; class Alphaproteobacteria; order Rhodospirillales; family Magnetospirillaceae; genus Telmatospirillum. The sequence continues at coordinate 7,409 of JAATGN010000403.1, read as the reverse complement.
CACGCCTCGGAAAGAGCCCAAACGGTCATCCGGACGGAAAGCGAGATCACCCACGGCCGATTGTTCCGCAATCCCGGCAAGATCATTTGCGTCGGGCTCAATTACCGGCGCCACGCCCAGGAAGTCGGCATGGCGATTCCCCAATTGCCGATTTTGTTCAGCAAATTCAGCAATGCGCTGGCGCCGCACAATGCCACCGTCGCCCTGCCCCCCCGCGAGCTTTCCCACAAGGTCGACTATGAGGTCGAACTCGTCGTGGTGATCGGCCGGGCGGCCCGCGACGTCAGCGAAGCCGATGCCCTCGACTATGTCGCCGGCTATTGCACGGGCAACGACCTGTCGGCGCGGGATTTGCAGTTGGAACGCGGCAGTCAGTGGCTGCTCGGCAAGACATTGGACGGCTTCGCGCCGATCGGCCCCTATTTCGTATCGGCCGATCAGATCGAAAATCCCAACAATCTGCAGCTGAAGACCACGGTCAATGGCGAGGTCCGACAGTCGTCGAACACCAATGACTTCATCTTCAACTGCCAGCAGGTGATCGCCTATATCTCCAAGCATTGGACGCTCGAACCGGGCGATATCATTTTCACCGGAACGCCGCAGGGCGTCATCCAAGGTCTGCCGCAGGACCGGCAGGCCTGGCTGAAGGCCGGCGACAAGGTGGTCTGCGAGGTCGAGAACTTGGGGCAACTGGCCGTTACCCTGGCCTGATGCCGCGGCACGTCAGGCGATCCGCGCTTCCCTCCTCATACGCAGAATGGTCGAGATATTCACCACGGCGATGGAGGTTTCGAGCAAGGTGCCGCCGATCGAACCGCTGATGATATTGTTGACCAGCCACAGCAGCGTGCTGCTCAGCAAGACCAGCCGCATCGGCACGCCGCGCATGAGAAACACCGCCACGGTCGCGATGCAGGAGGCGATCACCGGGAACCAGCCGAGGATGTCCTTGGCCAGATGGACCCCCACGGCAACGCCGAGGATCAGCATCGACAGCGCTATCATCGGCGAGCGCGTCCGCAGGGCCAGCAGCGAGCGCACCCCCGAGACCATGGTGCTGGCCGAGGCCGGAAGATTGCCCAACAGCGCGAAATGGACCGTATAGATCAGGCATTCCGAAGCATTCAAAAATTTGAGACGCCGATCGCTCTTTTGCAGAAAAGCCAATATCCCGACAACGAATGCGATATAGCCGACGCATTGGGCCGGAGAGAAAACATCCATCCTGAAAAACCCTAACCTAACCGGAGGCCACTATTTGGCAGCGCCGCAGAAATGTGAAGCCATCCTTTCCGCATATCTCCTCTCTCAAAGCAAGCCTCGCGTTCTGATTTCCTTTGCCACATCGGCGGCGGCATTGAGCGGACGATGAGTCCAGGGCGCGGTTTCGGCGCCGAGCGGTCGGGCGTAACCCTCGGCAAAAAGCGCCGCATGCAGTCGGGCGTGTTTGCCTTTCACCAGGCCGGGCGGCGAAAAAATGTAGACCGGCCCCTCATTGGCGCAGGCTTCGGAGCACATGTTCATCGAATCGCCGGTCACCACGATGCCGTTCGCCAAAGCCAGGAAGCCGAGATAGGGGTTTTCGGCGTCTTTGCGCCACCGAAAGAAATAATGCGGCTGCGGCAGGGCTGCGATCAGGCAATCGGCGAGTTCGGGCGAGGTCCGCCGGCTGGTGGTGAGCAGGATCGAACCGCCCATCGCCCGATGCAACGCCGCGACGCCGGCGATCAATTGCCGGCCGAAGTCCGGGCCGAAAGCGCGCTCCTTGGTGGAACCGCCGACCACCACCATCAGATAGGGTCGTGGCAGATGGGCCAGGCGCTCCGCCCATTTGGCGCCCTCGGCGGCCAACACGGCGGGGACGGCGCGGTGACAGGATCCCAAGGTGCGAAAGACGTTGGGACGATCGGGCATTTCATCGTGCCGGGGGACGGCGATGAGATCGAAGTCCCCACGCCCCGGCCATCCGGGATCCATCAACTGGAGCAGACGGCAGCCGGATCGACGTTTGATCCAGCGCCCGACCGGGGCGGTCCGGCGACCGGCGCCGATCACCAGATCCGGCCAGGGGGGAACCAGCGCCGCGCAACTGCTCGCCGCCACGCCCAGGAGGCTGGCCCCCTTCAAGGCATTGTGCCATCCCGCCCGCCGGTCGTAGCGAAGCTCCCGGACGCGAAAGGGCTCGGCGAGAGCCTCGGCGACGCCCAGGGCTTGGACGACATTTCCCGGCCGGTCGTCGGCCAGCACCCAGACCCTGTCCTCTGACATTCCCATGCACCGATCACCAAAAGATCTCGCTTACGTCTTTGCCGCCTCGGCTGTCAATGACGGGGAGTTGCGCCGCCCCCCTTGCGGGAAGGGGCCGACAAAACGATATAGGACATCCATGCGGATTTGCCGAAACGATCTCGACCTCCAAAAACCGGGCCTTATGCCTCGTTTTTCCAATCGGGACCGCCCGTTGCGGCCGCAAAGATTCCCGCATTTTCGAATGGTAGCCTTGCAACAGGTGAACAAAGCGCGCCAAAGCGCTATTATTCCGGCACTGAGGCAATGGCTTTTCGTCAGGAAGGATGACATGGACGAAATCGACCTCGCCGCCGACGTCGCGGCTCTGTTCACCGAAGCTGCCGTCGAAAGCGCTCGGCATCGCGACCAGGGCCCTCTGTCGACGGGTATCTGCAGGTCTTGCAATGAAGCGATCGAACCTGAACGGTTGAAGGCGACGCCCTATGCGAAACTTTGCGCCGGTTGCGCCGCCGAAGCCGAGGAGGAAGCACTGAGGACGAGGCGCCGCGGTCCGGCCTGAGGCATCCATCCGGACAACCGGCGGAACCGGCGGTATCGAACGTGACGAAAAATGCCCGGCGGGATCCCTCCCGCCGGGCTTGTCCTCCTGGCCGTTGCCTTGCGCGATCGCCTGCCGCTCCGGCCTTCCAGGGGCCAACCTTCCAGGGGATTGACGGATGCCTTCCCCGGAGTCAGGCTGGCCTCTCGTCCGGCAATCAGGCGAGGGAGGTCCCTCAATGACGCTGACCCACCAACAGGTCGTCGATATCCTGGGCCATTATGACGACGTCCGCGTGGTCGAGATCATCGAAACCGGCGCCAGCCCGGCCGAGCTTGTCGAAGCCAGGCGCTGGCTGGCCGGAGACCGTCGGACCCTGGGCGACGGCCAGCCGCTGCGGCCCGCCATCGTCAACGAGCTTTACGAGATCCTCAGCGTCGAGGATCCCGAGTGGGACGAGGCGTAACGTCTCCGCCGGCTCAGGCGCCGGTGAAGCGGGCCGGGCGCTTCTCGAAAAAAGCCGCCATGCCTTCCGCGAAATCGCCGGTTTTCAGGCAATCGTGAGCCTGGGCGAGATCGGACGGGATCAGGGGCCGCGCATCGTCGAGGCGGCGGACGAAGGCCTTGTGCTGTCGATTGACCAAAGGCGCATTGGCCTGGATGCGTTCCACGGTCGCCCGGACGTCGTCCTCCAGGGCCGCGTCGTCGACCACGCGATGCACCAGTCCCATCGCCAAAGCCTCATCGGCGGGAAAGACCCGGGCTTCCAACAGGATTTCCATCATCCGCGCCGGACCGACCAGCTTTTGCAATCCCGCCAACTCGGGAAGCGTCATGACCACCGAAATCCTCCCCACCGGCACGCCGAAGCGGGCCGAACGGGCCGACAGCCTCAAATCGCACTGGGCGGCCAGTTCCAGGCCGGCCCCCACGCAGGGGCCGTAGATCTGCGCGACCACGGGATGGGGACAGGCCGCCACGGCCGCCAGACCGCGCCGCATGATGTCGTCATAGGCCGCCGCCTGGGCAGGGTCGGATCGTTGCGTGGCGAACTCGCCGATGTCGGCCCCGGCGGCGAAAGCCTTTTTGCCGGCGCCGCGCAAGACGACGCACCGAAGGGAGCGGTCGGCGCTCAGTTCCTCGAAAAGCGCCGCCAACTGCCGCCATATCGCCAGATTGAGAGCGTTCAGCCGATCCTCTCGGTTGAGCATCACCATCATCACCGCCCCGTCACGCCGGGTCTCGATCAAATTGTTCATTCCCAACGCATCCCTTCCTGTTGCGCCGACGGCCCTTTTGGCCCTATATCCCGCGCCTAGAGCGCGATTGCTTCCGACGGAGGCGATTTGAAATCCGTCTCTGCAGATTTGCTATAGCCGATGGCACGGGCGCTGGAAACCGACGGCACCGATGTCACCATTCCCATTCGCCCGGGTGTCAGTTGGAGTGAAGCCCATGCAATCCGTTTCCCGCACGCCAGAGCAGAGGCAGGCCGGTCTCACCACCGCCCGTATCCTGCTGGAGATCGGCGCCGTCAATTTCCGTCCGGAAGAGCCCTATACCCTGACCTCGGGATGGAGCAGTCCGGTCTATATCGATTTGCTCCGCGTCATCTCCTTTCCGCGGGCGCGGCGCAAGATCACCCGGCTGTCCGCCGCGGCGATCACCCGCGAGGTCGGTTTCGAATCGATCGATGCCATTGCCGGCGGCGAGACGGCCGGCATTCCCTATGCCGCCTGGATCTCGAACAAATTGTCCCTGCCGATGCTCTATGTCCGCAGGCAGGCCAAAAGCTTCGGCCGCAACGAGCAGATCGAGGGGCTGCTGCGCGAGGGCGAGCGTGTCCTTCTGGTCGGCGACCTGGCCTCGGACGGGGCCAGCAAGGTGAATTTCTGCCAAGTGCTGCGCAAAGCCGGCGCCGAGGTCAAGCACACCTTCGTGGTGTTCTTCTACGGCGTATTCCCGGGCGCCATGAAGGCCTTGGAAGAGGTCGGCGTCGAGATGGTCTATCTGGCCAATTGGTGGGACATCCTTGATGTCGCCGAAGAAGACGGCTTTTTCGACAAATCGGCCATCGAGGAGGTCCGCAAGTTCCTTCACGACCCGATCGCCTGGTCGGCCCACCACGGCGGCCGCGCCGCCTGACCCGTCCCGAACGAAAAATGGCGCCGGCCTCCGTGCCGGCGTCCGTCCGCCGCTTGCGCGGCGGAGTCTTTTCCACCGGCAGGAACGCCGGTGCCAACGACGGTGACGCAATCCCGACGACGACCTTCCAGCCCTATCTGTCGCAGAGACGGTAATCCATCTTCACTTCGCCGGCCCCTTTGAAGGCGCTGCGCTGCAGAACGCCCCATCCCTTTTTCCGGGTCTGATCGAGCATGTCCTTGATGCCCGCGCAATAGACCTCGGACAACGGATAATGGCGGAAATGGAAGACGATGCGGCCGTTCCACATTTCCAGCCGATTGTCGGCATCGTCGCTGAATTCCCGCTGGAAGGCATTCCTTCGGATGCGGGTCTGGGCGGCGAAACGCGGCCCGAAACGCTGATCCACCTCCTCCCACAGCGCCAGCGTCTGCATGTTCCAGGGTGGCCCTTCGCATCCCCTGGCGCCTTCGCGCAGGCGCAGACCTTCCCGGACGATCTGCTCCGCCGCTTCCTCCGCTTTGGTGAAACAGCCGCGGCCGGCCGCCTGGGCTTGCGCCGGGACCGGCATCAGGGAGACGAGCAGAAGGAGGATAAGAAGCCGCCGCATGGCCGTCAGCCTAGCGCAAATCGCCATAAGATGGAATTGCACCGACAACCGGGAGACGCCGAATCGGTCAGAAACAGCCAACCGGCCCTTATGGGACCGGTTGGCGCGGCGACACCCTCATCCGCTTTTTTGCAGGGACGCCTCCTCGTTATTGGGGAGCGTCGCCAATGGTCAATGGGAAATCGATGAGTCCTTGCTGGCGTCCTCGACCATCTCGACCCAGCGATTCATCGCGGTCCGCACCTCTTCTTCGGAGGCATGCCGCGCGAGCAGGCCTTCGCGGGTCAACAACTCCTTCACACGGTTGAACATCCAGAGATGCGAACTCATTTCGACGTGGGTTTCCAGCGGCCGCATCGGTTCCTCCATCTCGGCGAAGTTTCGTCTTTTTGTCCGCCGAATCCTCTTCTTATACGCAGTGGACACTATAGCACATTCCACCCCGCACCGTCACTTGGAGTCCGGTTAATAGGGGTCATCTAAAAGGATGAGGCGGAGACGGCGCATCAGCCGCCCGGGCAAGGTCTTTATTGCCTCGATTGACCAAAGTCGGATGTCCGATTGCGCGCCATGACGAAGATTATTTTCCGGATCGGACCGAAACGCGGTCCCGCAATGCCGCCGCCACCCGATAGCCGAGCAGGACGGCGATCATCGCCGCATACGCCAAGGGTTGTCTTATGTCGGCCTTGACCATCCAGGCATAGTGGATGGCGGCCAGCGGCGCGGCGATATAGACCAGGCGATGCAGCCCCCGCCAGCGTCGTCCCCCCAGGCGACGGATCATCCCGCCGGTCGAGGTGGCCGCCAGGGGCACCAGCAACGTCAGGGCCGCCATGCCCGCCGTGATGAATTTATGTTTGAGAATTTCCTGCCCGATGTTGGCCCAATCGAAAAACTGATCGAGCACGACATAGGATGCGACATGCAAGGCGGCGTAAGCGAAGGCCCAAAGGCCGACCATGCGCCGATAGGCCGCCAGCCGTGGCCAGCCCGCCAGGCGGCGCAGCGGCGTCACCGCTAGGGCGAGCACCAGGAACCGCAAGGCCCAGTCGCCCAGGCCACGGACCAGGGCCTCGATGGGATTGGCGCCCAGGCCGCCGGCCGCGCCTTCGATCGCCAGGACCAGGAAGGGCGCCAGGCACAGCAGATGCGCGCCGCTCCGCAGCGTCGGACGCCACCGGGCAAGACGGCGGCGCACCGGGCGTCCCGGCGCGGCCGCCAGGGGGACATCCTCCATCGATCGCGCGGATTCGTCCGGCATCAAAGGAACTTCTTCAGATCCATGCCGTCATAAAGGCCGGCGACCTGCTCGCCGTAGCCATTGAACATCAAGGTGGGCCGCCGCAGGAATTCGCCGATCCGGCGCTCCTTGCCCTGGCTCCACCGCGGATGGTCGACGGTCGGGTTGACATTGGAATAGAAACCGTATTCCTCTGGCGCCAGGGTATTCCACAGGGTCGGCGGCTGTTGCTCGACAAAGCGGATGGCGACAATCGACTTGATGCTTTTGAAACCGTATTTCCAGGGCACCACCAGCCGGATCGGCGCGCCGTTCTGGGCCGGCAGAACGTCGCCATAAAGGCCGACGGCCAGGAAGGCGAGCGGATGCATCGCCTCATCCATCCGAAGGCCTTCCCGATAGGGCCAGGGATAAATCAGCGCATTGCTTTCGCCGGGCATCTGCCTGGCGTCGCTGAGGGTCTGGAAGGCGACGAACCTGGCCTTCGACGTCGGCTCGAAACGTTGCAGCAGCGGCCCCAAGGGCGTCCCGACCCAGGGAATGACCATCGACCAGGCCTCGACGCAGCGATGCCGATAGACTCTTTCCTCGAGATGGCCGGTCTTGATGAAATCGTCGAT
>JAATGN010000045.1 GCA_015654615.1 Rhodospirillales bacterium | reverse complement strand
TGGAGACCCTGGCCGATTTCGAAATCGCCCAAAAAGCCTGACCCCACCCCCCCACCCCGAGGCGCCTTCCAACCACCCGACCGCAGGAAACCATACAAAAATAATCATGACAAAAAGGGACGGACCATGAAGATCTATCAATTCGTCAACAAGGTTCCCGGAGGCCTGATGGTCGTGCCGCTGTTCATCGGCATGGTCATCAACACCTTTTTCCCGAACCTGCTGAAGATCGGCGGCTTTACCGAGGCATTGAGCGGGGCCGGCTATCCGACCATGCTCGGCATGTATCTGTTCACCGTCGGCACCAAAATGACCCTGAAGACGGCGCCGCGCATGCTGAAGCGGGGCTTCGGCATCATGATCGCCAAGGTCGGCGTGGCGGTGCTGATCGCGCTGTCGGTGGCGAAATTCTTCGGCGGCGACGTTTTCGGCCTCAGCACCCTGGCCCTGCTGGTCGCCTTGAGCGACACCAACGGCGGCATGTTCATGGCCCTGACCAGCGCCATGGGCGACAAGGAGGATGTCGGCACCTACGTTCCGCAAAGCATCGAAACCGGCCCCTTCCTCACCATGGTGATTCTGGTCGGCGCCGGCCTGGCCAACATTCCCTGGCTGACCATGGTTTCGGTCATCGCGCCGATCTTCGTCGGAGCCATCCTCGGCAATCTGGACAGCGAACTGCGGGACTTCTTCGGCTCGCATGAACCGATCGTCGTTCCCTTCATGGCCTTTACCCTGGGCCAGACCATCAATCTCAACAATGTCGTGGCCGGCGGCCTCGTCGGCATCGCGCTGGGCGTGTTCGTCCTGGTGGTGACCGGCCTGGTCTGCATCGCAGCCGACCGGCTGCTGGGCGGATCGGGCGTCGCCGGGGCGGCCGCCTCCAGCACCGCCGGCAACGCGGCGGCGGTGCCGAAGGCCATCGCCCTGGCCGATCCGACCTATGCGGCGATCGCTCCGATCGCCACGGTCCAGATCGCCGCGTCGGTCATCGTCACGGCGGTCCTCACGCCGGTGCTGACGGCATGGATGTACAAGAAAGTGCAGCGGGAGAGAGCCGCCAAAAGCGATAATATCGGTCTGGCGGCGCATCCCACGGCGGTTTCCGAAAAATGACGTCCCGGCGCTGTAGCGCCGAAAACGAATGGAGGATTTCATGAATATTGAACTGGCGGGACAACTGGTGGCCAAAGCCATGGCCAAGGCGAAGGCCGATTATGGTCGGCCGATGTGCGTGGCGATCTGCGACCGCTACGGTTTCCTGACCGCTTTCGCCAGCATGGACGAGGCGCCGGTGCGCAGCATCCAGCTGTCGCAAGGCAAGGCCTACACCGCGGCCCGCATGGGGGTGGATACGGATGCCTTCCTGGAACGGCTGCATCGGGAAAACATCCCGGCCAGCTATTTCTGCGACGACAAGCTGACCGGCATGCCCGGCGGCTGCGTTCTCAAGAACGCCGCCGGCGTCATCATCGGCGCCGCCGGAATCAGCGGGCTGGCGCCCAGCGAGGACATGGAGATCGCCCAGGCCCTCGTCGCCATCGCAGCGGCGGAAAAGGCCTGACCCTCCGCCTCCAACGACGAAAGAGAAACGGATATGCCGAAACCCAGTGTGTATGTGACGCGCCTGATCCCGCAAGAAAGCATCGATGCCCTGCGGGAGCAATTCGATGTCGAGGTCAATCTGGAAGACCGGGCCTTGAGCCGGGACGAACTCAAGGAAAAGGTGCGGGGTCGCGCCGCCGTGGTCAGCCTGCTCACCGACAGGATCGACGGCGAGATCCTCGACGCCGCCGGTCCTCAATGCAAGATCGTCGCGAACTACGCGGTCGGCTACAACAATTTCGACCTGGCGGCGGCCACCCGGCGCGGCGTCATCCTCACCAACACGCCCGGCGTCCTGGACGACGCCACGGCGACCCATACCATCACGCTGCTGCTGGCGGTGGCGCGGCGCATCGCCGAGGCGGACAAATATGTCCGCGACGGCAAATGGCAGGGCTGGGCCCCGATGTTCTTCATCGGCCTCGACGTCGATCACCGGACACTGGGCATCGCCGGCCTGGGGCGGATCGGCAAGAACGTCGCGCGCAAGGCCCGCGGCTTCGACATGAAGATCCTCTACAACGACGTCCAGCGCGATGAAGCCTTCGAAGCGGAAAGCGGCGCCCGCTTCGTCGACAAGGACACGCTTCTGCGGGAAGCCGATTTCCTGACCCTGCATGTTCCGCTGCTGCCGGAGACGCATCATTACATCGGTGCGGCGGAACTGAAAAAAATGAAGAAGACGGCCGTTCTCATCAACGCCAGCCGCGGTCCCGTGGTCGATGAGAAAGCCCTGGTCCAGGCGCTGCGCGAGAAATGGATCTTCGGAGCGGGCCTCGACGTGTTCGAGAACGAACCCGCCCTGGAGCCGGGCCTGACCGATCTCGACAATGCGATCGTGGTGCCGCACGTCGCCTCGGCCACCCCCGGCACCCGCATCGCCATGGGCGAAATCGCCGTCGGCAACATCCTGAAGGTGCTGAACGGCCAGCCCCCGGACACCTGCGTCAATCCCGAGGTGCTGGGGAAATAACAGCCGGCCAGTCGAGTCTCTTAATCCGACGTCCCGGTGGTATCGACTTTTGATGAACCACCAAGGCACCAAGACACCAAGGCAGCGGAGTGCGCCGCAGGCAGTCCCCATATGATCAGCGGCTTTGCGCTGGACGATATGACGAATGCCTGCGGCGCCAATTTGGCCCCTCCGCCGCCGGACGCTTCGGGAAACGCCTTGGTGCCTTGGTGGTTCAAAATTGCCGGACCCGGTCTTCGGGCCAGAGCGTCACTCCGCCTTTTCGCGGCGCTTCACCGTGGCCGGGTCGGCGATGATCGGACGATAGATCTCGATGCGGGCGCCGTCCGGCACCGGCGCGTCGAGGGCCACCACCTTGGTATAGATGCCGACCTTCTGCTGGGTGAGATCGATTTCGGGGAAGCGGGCCAGAATTCCCGATTTCTCGATGGCCTGCTGGACGGTGGCGCCCTCCGGCAGCTCGACTTTCAGCACGGCTTGCTTGGCCTTGGTGACATAGGCGACGGAAACCTTCATGACGATCACGTCCTCAAGATAAATGACGCCTCCGCTCCGCTTTGGCGGGCTCAGACGCCGCTCGGGCTTAGAAAGAATGGGCGCCGGCCAGGACGATCGGCTTGCCGGCCCGGATATCGAGCTTGCGTTTGACCGCCAGCAGCAAACCGAGAGCCAGGAAGCCGCCGGGCGGCAGGACCGCCACCAGCACGCCGCAATCGGCCGGGAAGATCCGCAGTTCCATGAATTGGAAGGCCGGACCGAGCAGAAGATGCGCATCGGCGAACAAGGTCCCGGACCCGACGATCTCGCGCATGGCGCCGATCACCGTCAGGGCCGCGGTGAAGCCGATGCCCATGAACAGGCCGTCGAGGAAGGAGGCGACCACCGGTTCCTTCGAGGCGAAGACTTCGGCCCGTCCGAGCGGCAGGCAATTGGAGACGATCAGCGGAATGAACAGGCCGAGGACTTTGTAAAGCTCGTGCATCCAGGCGTTCAGCGACAGATCGACCACGGTGACCATGGCCGCGATGATCAGGATATAGACCGGGATGCGCACCTCGCGGGTGATGTAGCCCCGGAAGGCGGCGATCAGCAGGTTGGAGGTCGCCATGACGAAGGCGGTGGCCAATCCCATGCCGAGGCCGTTGGTGGCGCTGGTGGTCATCGCCATGGTCGGGCACATGCCCAGCATCTGGGCCAGCACGCCATTGTTGTCCCACAGGCCGTCGCGGGCGATTTGACGATAGTTCGAGGCCATTATTTTTCCTCCACCAGCTGGGCTTTGTGGGCGGCAAAGAATTCGAGGCCGATCTTGATGGCGCCGACCACGCCGCGCGGGGTGATGGTCGCCCCGGAGAACTGGTCGAACACGCCGCCGTCCTTCTTGACTTTCCATTTGTCGGCCGGCGGATCGCCCAGCGACAGGCTGGTGAAGCGGGTGATCCAATCGCTTTTCGCCGGATCGATGCGATCGCCGAGGCCGGGCGTCTCCCGGAATTCGGTGGCCCGCACGCCGAGGATCTTGCCGTCGGTGCCGACGCCCAGGATCAGGCGGATCTCGCCGCCATAACCGGAGCCGCTGATCTCATAGGCCACGCCGGTGACCTTGCCGGCCTTGACGGCACGATAGACCGTGACGTCCTTGCCGGCGTCGTTTTTCACCGTGACGGCATCCTTGGCCGGATTGTTGTCATGGATGCCCGGCGGAATCACCTGGGTCAGCGACGTCTGCAGATCCTCGACGGCGCGCAGGCTGATGTCGTCCTTGGTGAACAGGTTGGTGGTGGCCACCAGAATGCCGAAGCCGAGGCAGAAAGCCCCCAGCACCAACGCATGGATCAGTGTGCGCGGGTTCATTTCCCCCCCTTCACATCCAAAGGCTCGCCCCTGCGGGTGCGACCGAAGACACGCGGCCGGAAATTGTGATCGATCAGCGGCGTCAGCGCGTTCAGCAGCAGGACGGCGAAGGCCATGCCCTCGGGATAACCGGCGAACGTCCGGATGATCCAGGTCAGCAGCCCGACGCCGATGCCATAGACGATCTGTCCCTGCTTGGAGACCGGCGACGTCACATAGTCGGTGGCGATGAAGAAGGCGCCCAGGAAGGTCGCCCCCGACATCACATGGAACAGCCCGTCGGCGAAGCGATCGGGATTGAGCAGGTTGAAAACCGTGCCCAGGACGAACAGCGTCCCCATCAGCGCCACCGGCGTATGCCAGGTGATGATCCTGCGCCACATCAGGAACAGGCCGCCGGCCAGGATCAGCAGGGCG
>JAATGN010000372.1 GCA_015654615.1 Rhodospirillales bacterium | reverse complement strand
GCCGTCATTGCGAGGAGCGAAGCGACGCGGCAATCCAGAGTGCCGGGCTGTCCTGGACTGCTTCGCTGCGCTCGCAGTGACGGCATTTTCACCCAGGAGGGTCGACCTCGGTCGGTGCGCAACGCGCAATGACGAATAGAGCGGCCATTGAGGCCGCGGCCAAGCGCGCGGAGGCGCGCGCCCGGCGAGGGACATCAGGAAAAGCCAGAGCGTGATGCCGATTTAAGGCATCGCGCTCTAGAAAACGGAGCGGTCAGCTTTTAACCGGCCCTCAGTTCCTGACCTTGCCGTCGCCGTCCTTGTCCAGATCGGCCAGCTTCGGCAGGTCCGATACGGTCCAGCCGCCGCCCAGCGCCTTGATCAGCAGCACGCTGGCCTCCATGCGCCGGCGCAGGATGTCGGTCTCGTTGCGCTCATTGACCAGGGCGGCGGTCTGCGCCGTGATCACCTGCAGATAGGTATCCCGGCCGCCGACATAACGATCGGTGGCCAGCCGCAGGGAATTCGTCGCCGAAACCACCGCCTCGTTCTGCTGGCCGGCCTCCTGCTCGAGGATGCGCAGCGCGGCCAGATTGTCCTCCACCTGCTGAAAGGCGCCCAAGGTGGTCTGGCGGTAATTGGCGACGGTCTGGTCATAACCGGCCAGCGCCGCCTCGGACGCGGCGTCGCGCCGCCCTCCGTCGAACAGCGTTTCTCCCATGGACAGGCCGACGGCCCAGAACAGGCTGGGCCAGTTGAGCCACTTGGACAGCGACGTTCCCTCGAAACCGGGCTGCGCGCCCAGGGTCAGCGACGGATAATAGGCGGCGCGGGCGATGCCGATCTGCTCGTTGGCGGCGGCGACGCGCCGTTCCGCCGCCGCGATGTCGGGCCGGCGCTGCAGCAGTTCCGACGGAATCCCGGTCGGCACGACCGGCTGGCGCAGGGTCAGCGGCGCGGCCGGCAGGCTGAAGGTGGCGGGCGGCTTGCCGATGAGAACGGCGATCGCATGCTCGTATTGCGCCCGCTGCACGGTGACGTCGGTCGCCTGGACGCGGGTGGTGTCGAGCTGGGTCTTGGCCTGCGCCACGTCGGATTCGGGCGCGGCCCCGCCGGCGGCGCGGTTCTCGGTAAGCTGGAAGGCATCCGCATAGGCCTTGACCGAATCGTCCAGCAGCTTCTTCTGCGAATCGGCGCTGCGCAGATCGAAATAATCGATCGCCAATTCGGCGTGCAGGCTGAGGCTGGCCGTCTGCAGATCGGCGGCGCTCGCCTGCGCCTGTTCGCCGGCCGCCGTCACGGTCCGGCCGATTCGCCCCCAAAGATCCGCCTCATAGGAAAAATCGAAGGGCAAGAGGAAATCGCCGGTGGTCTTCGTCCTGGAAAGATAGGGCTTGTTGGTGGAATCGCGGACGGAATCGATGCTCGGCCCGACGCTGACCTGCGGGAATTCCGCGGCGCGATTGTAGCCGACCATGGCCCGGGCCTGCCGGAACGCCGCCTCGGCGGCCTTCAGGGTCTGATTCGAGACCGTGACCTGCTCTTCCAGGGCATCGAGCTGGGGATCGCCGAAGGCCTCCCACCATTTGGCGCGAAGCGCCTGGTCGGACGGCTGGGCCGCTTTCCAATCGCCCGCCGTCCGGAAAGCCTCGGGCGGCACTTCCTTGTAAGCCGGCGATTCGAGGACGGCCGGCCTCACATAATCCGGACCGACGGTGCAACCGGCGACGAGAACCGCCAGGCCGGCCGTGGAAAAAGACCGAAACCGCATCATTTCGCCGATCCGACAACCTCGGACGCCCCCACTTTGACGGCGGCGCCGCTGATCAGCGAATCCGAGGGATCGAGCACCAGCGAATCCGAGGCGGCGAGGCCGGACACCACCTCGACCCGGTCGCCGTAATCGCGGCCGATGGCGATCGGCCGCAAATCGGCATGCCCGTCGTGGACCACCGCCACCTGCAGGCCTTCCTTGCGGAAGATCAGCGTATTCGACGGAATGGTCACCGACGCCTGGACGTCCCGCGACAAGGTCAGATGGACGAAGGCATAAGCGCCGGGAAGCAGACGCCCGTCCGCATTGTCCACCGCCACCTCGATCAGCAGCGTGCGCGTCGTCGGATCGATGGCGTTGGTGGTGCGGACCAGCGTGCCCTTGAAGGACTCGCCCGGAAATTCGTCCAGGGTCAGGCTCGCCGCGTCGCCGGAATGGATCGCCCGCGAATAGAGTTCGGGAACGGCGACGAAAACCCGCAGCTTGTCGATGGCCGAGAGATGGAAAAGCTCCCGCGCCGCCGAGTTGGCCCCGGCGTCGATCAGCGCGCCGGTGTCGGTGTTGCGGGCGGTGATGATGCCGTCGAACGGCGCATAGACCTTCTCATAGGACTGCAGGCGGCCGAGCCGCGCCACATCCGCCTCCTTCGAGGCGACGATGGCCTTGCCGGCGGCATAGGCGCCGGCCGCGTTGTCGCGTTCCTGCGTGGCGATGGAACGGGTTTTCAGCAATTCGTCGTTCCGCTTCGCGGTGATCTCGGCCAGCTTGAGATTGGCCTGGGCGGTGGCCAGGTCGGCCCGCGCCTGCTGCAATTGCTCGTCCACTTCCGGCGTATCGATCTCGGCCAGCAGGTCGCCGCGCTTCACATGGGCGCCGATGTCGAAAAACCACCGCTTCAGATAGCCGCTGGTCCGCGCATAGATCGGCGTGTCGGTGAAGGCCTGGGTGCTGCCGGGCAGGACCAGTTGCTCGTTGGAGGCGCCGGCCGTGGGATGGACCGTGTTCACCGTCGGCGTCGCCGTGCCCTCGGTGGCGCTGGCCAGGGCGACTTCCGCCGTGGCGCGCCCATGAATGCCGGCATAGATGCCGATGCACAGCAGGCCGGCCGCGACGGCGAGGACGATCCCCGTCCGGCCCCGCCATGGCGGCCGACCGTGCGGCATGGACTTTCCGTGAGCCGGTTCCAACTCGCTGGAATCATGGGGCGTCATCGTCTTGCTCCGTTAGGCGCTTCCGGACGGAAGGGCGCGCGTCTCATATTTCCGTCGGGCCGGCGACAGGCTTGCTGTGGCGATGCAGCAGGCTGAACACCGCCGGAACGAAGACCAGCGTGGCAAGCGTGGCCACCATCAGTCCTCCGATCACCGCACGGCCGAGAGGCGCGTTTTCCTCGCCGCCCTCACCCAGGCCCATCGCCATCGGAATCATGCCCATGATCATGGCGAGCGCCGTCATCAGGACGGGCCGCAGCCGCGTATAGCCGGCTTCGACCGCCGCCCGCACGGCATCGCCGTGTTCGGCCAGACGGTCGCTGGCAAAGGACACCACCAGGATACTGTTCGCCGTCGCCACGCCCATGCACATGATGGCCCCCATCAGGGCCGGCACGCTCAAGGTCGTATGCGTGAAGAACAGGAACAGCACGATCCCCGCCAAGGCCGCCGGCAATGCGGTGATGATAATGAAGGGATCGAGCCAGGATTGGAAGTTCACAACGATCAGCAGATAGACCAGGACGATGGAAAAAGCCAGACCGCCCAGCAGATTGACATAGGAACTTTGCATCGTGCTGATCTGCCCGCGCACCGTGATGAAGCTGCCGCGCGGCAGCAGCTTGCGGTTGGCGTCGATGATCCGGTTGATGTCGCGTCCCACCGCGCCCAGGTCGCGATCCTGGACCGAGGCATAGATGTCGATGATCCGGCGGATGTTGTAATGCGAAATCACCTGCATCTCGCTGGAGCGGCGGATCGTCGCCAGATCGCCCAGAATTTCGTGGGTCTTGCCGCCGACGGCGCTGACCGGGATATTCTGCAGGTTCTGCAGCGACTGGATGTCGTACTGCGGCGTGACCGCGACCAGATTGTAGTTCACCCCGTTCTGCCAGTTCAGGAAGTACATCGGCGTGATCTGGGCGCTGCCGCTCAGCATGTTCAGCACGCTGTTGGCGACATTGACCTCGGCCAGGCCGCCCTGCGCCGCCTTGGTCCGGTCCACCGCGACCTCGAAGGTCGGATAGTCGAAGGGCTGCTGGATGCGCGCGTCGGCGATGCCCGGCACATGGCGGACCTGGCTCAGGATCTGGTTGGCGACCTCGCGGTTGGCGTTGAGGTCGTCGCCGTCGATCTGGATGTCCACCGGGGCCGGAATGCCGAAGTTGAGGATCTGGGTGACGATGTCGGCCGGCAGGAAGGAAAAGGTGACGCCGGGAAAGGCGTGCGGCAGGTCGGCTCGCAGCTTGCGCACATAGTCCGCCGTCGGCTGGTGATCCGGCTTCAGCGTGACCAGCACGTCGGCGTCGCCGGCGCCGATCAGGCCCGACGCCGAATGCATGTAATTGATCGTGCTGTAGGGCAGCCCGATATTGTCGAGGATTCCCTCCATCTCGGCCTTGGGAATCTCGCCGCGGACGAAATCCTCGACCTGATCGGCCAGCTTGGCCGTTTCCTCGATGCGCGTCCCCGACTTGGCCCTGAGATGCAGCATCATCTGGCCATTGTCGGTAGTGGGGAAGAAATCCTGCCCCAGCCAGGGCACCAGGGCGAAGGCCGACAGGCAGATCAGGAAGAAGGCCGGAATGAAGGTGCCGCGATGGGCGACCAGCGCGGTCAGCAGGTCGCTGTACCAGGTGCGGAAGCCCTCGAAGCCGCGGTCGAAGGCCCGTTGCGCCAGGACCAGCGGGTTGCGCGACGGCGTATCGCGATGGTCCTTGGCCTTCAGCAGATACATCGCCAGCGTCGCCACCAGCGTGCGGGACAGCACATAGGACCACAGCATGGCGAAGACCACGGCTTCGGCCAGCGGCACGAACAGATATTTGGCGACGCCGTTCAGGAAGAACATCGGCAGGAAGACGACGCAGATGCAAAGCGTCGCCACCAGCGACGGCACGGCGATCTGCGCCGCCCCCTCCAGGATGGCGGTGCGCAGTTCGTGGCCTTCCTCGAGATGGCGCTCCATGTTCTCGATGGTGACGGTGGCGTTGTCGACCAGCACGCCGACGGCCAGCGCCAGCCCGCCCAGCGTCATGATGTTGATGGTCTCGCCCAGGAAGCCGAGCACGATGACGGCGCCCAGGATCGACAGCGGAATCGACACCGCGATGATGATGGTGCTGCGCCAGCTGCCCAGGAAGATCAGGATCATCAGGGCGGTCAGGGCGGTGGCGAT
>JAATGN010000354.1 GCA_015654615.1 Rhodospirillales bacterium | reverse complement strand
TGCGGCAGCCTCCGTGAGCTTAGCCCTCCCCCTTGATGGGGGAGGGTTCGGTGGGGGTGATGCCTGCGGCAGAAAAAGCGGCTCGAGCACTGACATAGCCCGGGCCCCATCCCCGCTTCTCGGGGCACGACCATCACCCCCACCCAAACCCTCCCCCATCAAGGGGGAGGGCGTAAAGCGGAGGATCATCATCGTCGTCGGCGCCTTGGTATCGTGATTCATGTCCATCATTTCCTCACCGGTAGGGCGCGTCGGCGGCCAGGCGGGCGGCCAGTTCGGTTTCCCAGCGCTCGCCGTTGGACAGCAGCTTGGCCTTGTCATACATCAGCTCCGCCCTGGTTTCGGTGGCGAATTCGAAATTCGGGCCTTCGACGATGGCGTCGACCGGACAGGATTCCTGGCAGAAGCCGCAGTAGATGCATTTCGTCATGTCGATGTCGTAGCGAAGCGTGCGGCGGCTGCCGTCGGCCCGCGGTTCGGCCTCGATGGTGATAGCCTGGGCCGGGCAGACCGCCTCGCACAGCTTGCAGGCGATACAACGCTCCTCGCCGTTGGGATAGCGGCGGAGCGCATGTTCGCCGCGAAACCGCGGGCTGAGCGGCCCCTTTTCGAAGGGATAGTTGATGGTCACCTTGGGCGCGAAGAAATAGCGCAGCGTCACCGCCATGCCGGAGAACAATTCGGCCAACAGCCAGGTGCGCGCGGTGCGATCCAGGAACGACATGGGTCCTCTCCTCACTTCGGCAGCCAGCCGGCGTATTCCAGGACGCCCGCCGTCAGGATCAGCCAGACCAGGGAGAACGGCAGGAAGATCTTCCACCCCAGGCGCATCAGCTGGTCGAAGCGATAGCGCGGAAAGGTGGCGCGGATCCATAGAAAGCCGAACAGCAGGACCGCGGTCTTGAGACCGAACCAGATGACGCCGGGGACCAGCGTGAAGGGGGCGAAGGGCAGCGGCGAAAGCCAGCCCCCCAGGAACAGCACGCTGGTCATCGCGCAGACCAGGATCATGTTGGCATATTCGCCGAGGTAGAACAGGGCGAAGGTCATGGCCGAATATTCGACGTTGTAGCCGGTCACCAATTCGGATTCGGCCTCCATCAGGTCGAACGGCGAACGGTTGGTTTCGGCCAGGCACGAGATATAGAAGATCACGAACAGCGGCAGATGCCAGAAGATGAACCAGCCCTTCTCGGCCTGCGCATGCACGATGTCCGACAGATTGAGCGAACCGACGCAGAGCAGCACCGAAATCATCACGAAGCCGATGGAGACCTCGTAGGACACCATCTGCGCCGCGGCGCGCAGGCCCCCCAGGAAGGCGTATTTCGAATTCGACGCCCAGCCGGCCATGATGATGCCATAGACGCCCAGGCTGGAAATGGCGAACAGATAGAGCACGCCCACATTGATATTGGCCAGCACCCATCCCTCGTCGAAGGGAATGACCGCCCACGACACCAGGGCCAGGATGAAGGTCAGGGCCGGCGCGATGAAGAACACCGCCTTGTTGGCGCCGGTCGGGATGATGGTTTCCTTGAAGAACAGCTTGACGCCGTCGGCCATCGGCTGCAGCAGGCCGAAGGGGCCCACCACATTGGGGCCCTTGCGGCTCTGCATGGCGCCGATCACCTTGCGTTCGGCCAAGGTCAGATAGGCCACGGCGATCAGCAGCGGAAGCACGATGGCCAGGATCTCGGCGACGATGATCGCCGTCCGCCAGGCATAACCCGTCCAGACTTCAGCCATGGGTCCCGCTCCTCTGATGAGCGCAGCCGACGAAGGTCGCCGTGCATTCCGCCATGGTCTTGGAAGCCCGGCTGATGGCGTCGGTCATATAGAAATTCTCGATGGGGGAGACCAAAGGATCGCGCATCGGCGTTCCTTCCGTACCGAAAGGACCCCAGCCGGCCGGTTCGACCCGGTCGACCGCGGCGAACAGCGAATTGGCCTCGACCAGCCGGCCGCGGAGCTCGGCCAGCGTGTCATAGGGAAGCTTCTGTCCCAGCACCTCGGACAGGGCGCGGATGACCGTCCAGTCCTCCTTGGCGTCGCCCGGCGGGAAAACCGCCAGGCGCGTCCGCTGGACGCGCCCCTCGGTATTGACGTAAGTGGCGTTCTTCTCGGTATAGGCGGCGCCCGGCAGGATCACGTCGGCCCGGTGCGCCCCGGCATCGCCGTGATGCCCCTGATAGATGACGAAGGATTTGCCCAGGCGGGCCGTATCGATTTCGTCGGCCCCCAGCAGATAGACCACGTCGATGTCGCCTTTCTCGGCGCCATCCAGGATCCCCGCGACGTCGCGCCCGCCGGTTGCCGGCAGGAACCCCAGGTCGAGGGCGCCGACACGGGCGGCCGCCGTGTGCAGCACGTTGAAACCGTTCCATTCGGCGCCGACCATGCCGCTGGCCTCGGCGATCTTGCGGGCCAGCCCCAGCAGGACGGCGCCGTCGGCGCGGATCAGCGCCCCCTGGCCGATGATCAGCATCGGATGCTTGGCGGCGGCCAATTTGGCGGCGAAGGGATGGCTGCCGTCGGCGATGGCGCCCAGCACCGACGGATCGTCGCCCAGATAGTCGTGGCGATAGGTCAAATCGACCCGCGGCCCGACCGAAGCGACCGCGAAACCGCCCCTCAGCCAACGCTTGCGGATGCGGGCGTTGAGCACCGGAGCTTCCTTGCGGGCGTCGGAGCCGATCAGCAGCAAGGCGTCGGCCTGGTCGATCCCGGCGATCCCGCTGTTGAAAAGATAGGAACAGCGCGGTCCCGACAGCTTGGTTCCGTCCTGGCGCCCGTCCAGATGGATCGCCCCCAGCCTGGTCATCAGGTCTTTCAGGGCCAGCATCGATTCGACGCAGGCCAGGTCGCCGGCGATGGCGGCGATCCTCTCGCCCGGCACCGTCTTCAAGCGGTCGGCGATCGCGCTGAACGCCTCGTTCCAGCTGGCTTCCGTCAGCTTTCCGTCACGGCGCACGTAAGGCCGGTCGAGGCGCTGGCGGACCAGGGCGTCGCAGGCGAAGCGGCTCTTGTCGGACAGCCATTCCTCATTCACCTCGTCGTTGACCCGGGGCAGGATCCGCATCACCTGGTTGCCGCGGGTATCGACGCGAATCGCCGCGCCGACGGCGTCCAGGACGTCGACGCTCTCGGTCTTCTTCAGTTCCCAGGAGCGCGCGGTGAAGGCATAGGGCTTGCTGGTCAGGGCGCCGACCGGACACAGGTCGATGATGTTGCCGGACAGCTCCGACGACAGCGCCTTTTCCACATAGGTCCCGACCTCCATGTCCTCGCCGCGTCCGGTCGCCCCCAATTCGGGCACGCCGGCCACTTCGGTGACGAAGCGGATGCAGCGGGTGCAGTGAATGCACCGCGTCATGGTGGTCCTGACCAGGGGGCCGAAATTCTTGTCGGCGACCGCCCGCTTGTTCTCGGCGTAGCGTCCGCGGTCGAAGCCATAGGCCATGGTTTCGTCCTGCAGGTCGCATTCGCCGCCCTGGTCGCAGATCGGGCAGTCGAGCGGATGATTGATCAGCAGGAACTCCAACGCCCCCCGGCGGGCCTTGGTGACCACCGGGGTATCGGTGCGGACCACCATGCCCTCGGCGACCGGCATGCCGCAGGAGGCCACGGGTTTCGGGCTGTTGGCCACCTCGACCATGCACATGCGGCAATTGCCGGCGATGGCCAGGCGTTCGTGGTAACAAAAACGCGGGATCTCGATGCCGAGGACCTCGGCGGCCTGCAGGATCGACGTTCCCGCCTCGACCTCCACCTCGCGTCCATCGATGGTCAGCTTGGGCATGTCATCTCCTCAGGCGGCAGCGGCCCCGTCGGCTTTGCCGACAGACTCGTTGAATGGCGCAGGACGCGCATCGGCGCGGGCTTCTTGGATGCGTCGTTCCAATTCGGGACGAAAACTGCGGATCAACCCCTGGATCGGCCAGGCCGCCGCATCGCCCAGGGCGCAGATGGTGTGGCCCTCGACCTGGCGGGTGACGTCGTCCAGCATGTCGATTTCGGCAACGGTGGCCTTGCCCTGGCTCATGCGTTCCATGACCCGCCACATCCAGCCGGTACCCTCGCGACAGGGCGTGCACTGGCCGCAGCTTTCGTGTTTGTAGAATTTGGACAGGCGCGTGATGGCGCGGACGATGTCGGTCGACTTGTCCATGACGATCACCGCCGCCGTCCCCAGACCGGACCGCACGTCGCGCAGACTGTCGAAATCCATCAGCACGGTGTCGCAGATCGACTTGGTCAGCACCGGCACCGACGATCCGCCGGGGATGATGGCCAGAAGATTGTCCCAGCCGCCCCGCACGCCGCCGGCATGCCTCTCGATGAGTTCCTTGAGCGGAATCCCCATTTCCTCTTCGACATTGCAGGGCCGCTCGACATGGCCGGAAATGCAGAAGACCTTGGTGCCGCTGTTCTTCGGCCGCCCCAGCCCGGCGAACCAGGCGGCGCCGCGACGCAGGATGGTCGGCGCGACGGCGATCGATTCGACATTGTTGACCGTGGTCGGACAGCCATAGAGGCCGACGCCGGCCGGGAACGGCGGCTTCAGGCGCGGCTGGCCCTTGCGGCCTTCCAGCGACTGGATCAGGGCGGTTTCCTCGCCGCAGATGTAGGCCCCGGCGCCGCGATAGAGATGAAGATCGAAGTCCCAGCCCGAACCGCAGGCATTCTTGCCGATCAGGCCGGCCGCATAGGCTTCGTCGATGGCCGCCTGCAGATTCTGGGCCTCGCGGATGAATTCGCCGCGGATGTAGATATAGCAGGTGTGGGCGCCCATGGCGAAGCTGGCGATCAGGCATCCCTCGACCAATTTGTGCGGATCGTGGCGGATCAGGTCGCGGTCCTTGCAGGTCCCCGGTTCGCCCTCGTCGGCGTTGACCACCAGGTAATGCGGCCGCACGCCCGGTTCCTTCGGCATGAAGGACCATTTGAGCCCGGTCGGAAAACCGGCGCCGCCGCGGCCGCGCAGGCCCGAGGTCTTCATCTCGTCGATGATCCAGTCGCGGCCCTTGGCCAGGATCTCCCTGGTGCCGTCCCAATCGCCGCGCGAGCGGGCGCCGGGCAGGTGCCAGTCGTGGATGCCGTAGAGATTGGTGAAGACGCGATCCTTGTCATGCAGCATCTCAGGCGTCTCCCCCCGATGTTGAACGGCCGGTTCCGACGGTGGCCAGAGTGGTCGGGCCTCCCGCCGGGGCGGAACCGCTGCGGCCCGTCTGCGAGCCGGGCTTCGGCGTTTCGCCGCGCTTCAGGGCGCGCACCAGTTCCTTGGTGCTCTCGACGTCGAGGTCCTCGTAATAATCGTCGCCGATCCAGATCACCGGCGCATTGACGCAGGCGCCCAGGCATTCGACCTCGGACAGGGTGAACAGGCCGTCGGCGGTGGTTTCGCCCAGACCGACCCCCAATTCCGCCTCGCAGGTTTCGACGATGTCGGCCGAACCGCGCAGCATGCAGGGCAGATTGGTGCAGACCTGCAGGTGATAGCGGCCGACCGGCTTCAACTGGAACATCGAATAGAAGGTCGCCACCTCATAGACCTCGATGGGGGCCAGCCCCAGCATCTCGGCCAGATGGTCCATGGCGGCCAGCGAGACCCAGCCTTCCTGGCGCTGCGCCAGGTCGAGCAGGGGAATCACCGCGCTGCGCTGGCGTCCGTCCGGATGCTTGGCGATCAGGGCCTTGACCTTGACCAGATTCTCCTCGCTGAAAGCGAAGCTGGCCGGCTGAAAAGAATGTTCGGTGCTGCTGCTCATCGGTCGATCTCGCCGAAAACGATGTCGATGGAACCGATGTTCGCCACCAGATCGGCGAGCATATGTCCCCGCGACATGAAGTCGATCCCCTGCAAATGCGCGAAGGCGGGCGGCCTGATCTTGCAGCGATAAGGCCGATTGGTGCCGTCGGAGACCAGATAGACGCCGAATTCGCCTTTCGGCGTCTCGATGACCGTGTAGGTTTCCCCGGCCGGAACGTGAAATCCCTCGGTGAAAAGCTTGAAATGATGGATCAACGCCTCCATCGAGCTTTTCATCTGGGCGCGCGGCGGGGCGGTGATCTTGCGATCGTCGACCCGCACCGGCCCGCGGGGCATCTTTTCGATGCATTGGCGCATGATGCGCAGCGACTGCTTGATCTCTTCGATGCGGACGTTGTAGCGATCGTAGCAATCGCCGTGCTTGCCGACCGGAATGTCGAAATCCATCTGGTCATAGACGGCGTAAGGCTGGGATTTGCGCAGATCCCAGGCAAAACCCGAGGCGCGCAACGTCGGGCCGGAGAACCCCCAATTCAGGGCCTCCTCCGGCGAGACGATGCCGATATCGACGGTCCGCTGCTTGAAGATGCGGTTCTCGTTGAGCAGCGTCTCCATATTGGTCAGGACCTTGGGAAAGGTCTCGGTCCAGGCGTAGATGTCCTCGGCCAGGCCGGTCGGCATGTCGGCGGCGACGCCGCCGACCCGATTGAAGGCGGCATGCAACCTGGCCCCGGAAATCCGCTCATAGAATTCCATCAGCTTTTCGCGCTCTTCGAACCCGTAGAGCAGCGGCGTCATGGCGCCGACGTCGAGCGCGAAGGTGGTGATATTGAGCAGGTGGTTGGTGATGCGGCCGATCTCGTCGTAGAGCACGCGGATGAATTGGGCGCGCTCGGGGGCCTTGATGCCCAGCAGCTTCTCGGCGGCCAGGCAGAAGGCGTGCTCCTGGTTGATCGGACAGACATAGTCCAGGCGGTCGAAATAGGGCACGGCCTGGAAATAGGTCTTGTACTCGATCAGCTTTTCGGTGCCGCGGTGCAACAGGCCGATATGGGCGTCGGCGCGGTCGACCACCTCGCCCGACATTTCGAGCACCATGCGCATCACGCCGTGCGCCGCCGGATGCTGCGGTCCGAAATTGATGGAGTAATTCTTGATCTGGGCTTCGGCCATGCTCAATTCTCCGCCTTTTCGTCGCCCGGCAGCATGCCTTCCCACGGACTGAGGAAATCGAAGTTGCGAAAGTCCTGAACGAGTTTCACCGGCTCGTAGACGACGCGCTTCTGTTCGTCGTCATAGCGCCGCTCGACGAAGCCGGTCAGGGGAAAATCCTTTCTCAGCGGATGGCCCTCGAAGCCGTAGTCGGTGAGAATCCGCCGAAGATCGGGATGGTCCGAGAAGGAGACGCCGAACATGTCCCACACCTCGCGCTCGAACCAGCCGGCCCCCGCATAGAGTCCGGTCACCGTCGGCACCGGCGTATCCTCGTCGGTGTTCACCTTCACCCGAACCCGCTGATTGTGCTTCAGCGACAACAGGTTGTAGACCACCTCGAAACGCTGTTCACGTTCGGGATAATCGACAGCGGTGATGTCCATCACCTGCTTGAATTGGCAGTTGGCGTCGTCGCGCAGAAAAGTCAGGACCTTTTGTATCGCCGCACCGCGGGCGGTCACCACCAATTCGCCCGTCAGCAGCTTGGCCGAGAGCACTTCCTGGGACAGCGCGGCGGCGATGTAATCGCCGAGATCTTGCAGAGCTTGCGTCATGGTCACTCGCCGGAAGGCAGAAGATCAGCGCGCAATGGTATGGGTGCGGCGAATCTTCTTCTGAAGTTGGAGGATGCCGTACAACAGCGCTTCCGCCGTCGGAGGGCAGCCCGGGACGTAGATGTCGACGGGCACGATGCGATCGCAACCGCGCACCACCGAATAGGAATAATGATAATAACCGCCGCCGTTGGCGCAGGATCCCATGGAGATGACCCAGCGCGGTTCCGGCATCTGGTCGTAGACCTTGCGCAACGCCGGAGCCATCTTGTTGGTCAGGGTGCCGGCGACGATCATCACGTCGGACTGTCGGGGACTTGGCCGGAAGACCACGCCGAAACGGTCGAGGTCGTAGCGCGAACAGGCGGAATGGATCATTTCCACCGCGCAGCAGGCCAGTCCGAAGGTCACCGGATAGAGCGAGCCGGTAAAGGCCCAATTGGCCAGCGCGTCGACGCTGGACAGCAGAAATCCCTTCTGATTGAGCTCCTCGGCGGCCGCCTGCAGAACGGCGTTCCGTTCGGCGGCGGCCGGCGCCGGATCGGTTGCGGCTGGACCGGGGGTCACTCCCATTCCAACGCTCCTTTTTTCCATTCGTAGATGAAGCCGACCGTCAGCACACCCAGGAAGCCGATCATCGACCAGAACCCGAACAGCCCGATCTTTCCCAGCGATACGGCCCAGGGGAACAGAAAGGCGACCTCGAGATCGAAGATGATGAAAAGGATGGCCACCAAGTAGAAGCGCACTTCGAACTTCGAGCGGGCGTCGTCGAAGGCGTCGAAGCCGCATTCATAGGCCGACTCCTTCGCCACGTCCGGCTTTTGATGCGCCACCAGCCACGAGGCCCCCATGCAGATGACGGCGAAAACCACGGCGATGCCGAGGAAAAAAAGGATCGGGAGGTATTCGAGGAGCATGGCGTCCATGTTTCTTCCCTCCACCAAACGATAGACCAGAGAAAGACAATAGCCACCTGCCAGTTCACGCCATGGCGCCGGTCTCGTCAAACAGATCTGAGGGAAATGTTAAACAACGAACCGAAAGGCGTCAAACGAGGAGATTGAGGCGGCACTATCCTCCTACTTGCGGTTATTGCCCAGGACCATGCCAAAAACTTGGTTCATGGCGGGAGTGACGGGGCTCGAACCCGCGACCTCCGGCGTGACAGGCCGGCGCTCTAACCAACTGAGCTACACCCCCGCAGTGACCCTGCGCAGGTGCGGGAGGTGTAATCCAGGGTCACCAAGCTGTCAAGCGAGACGCCATGGATTCATCCGCTTTCGACCTCACTTCGCCAGTTGCTGTGAAAATGGGCAGTTCCAGGACAGGAAAAAGAGCCATATTCAGATAAATAGCGCCAAGAGACGCCCCAGCAACAGAAGCTTGCTTCTCGGCTCGGATACCGGAATACCCTTATTATATCCATGGTGATAGGAGCCGGGCGGCCCCTCCGAATGTTTTTTCCTAGGCCAATTCTTCGTTCCGAGCCGACGAAGGAAAGTATTACCCAAAAAAAATAGGGGCTTGAATGCCCCCTTTTCTCGGACGGAGAAACGCCGTCGAGGCTCTGCTGCCGGCTCCGCCGGCACAACCGGCAGGGACCCGCGCCACCTGGCTTACTTGCCGAAACGGGCGTTAAGAAATAACCGCGTCATTGCGCGTTCCGCACCGTCCGGCGGAAGCCCGGTCCTGGATGAATGAGGAAAAGTGGCACCGGCAGGGACGCCGGTGCCACTTTTCCGTCTCGCGGAGCGAAGCAAGGCGGGCATGACCGCCAGGAACTCTTTATTTTTTCGGCAGCGCGTCGAGCCGTCGCACCACGCCGGGCCGGCGCTCGTCGTCCTTCGGCAGGACCTCCAGCAGGGTGGTCCACAGCTTCCGCGCCTGCTGGGGATGATCGGCCTGCGCTTCCGCCAGACCGAGATAGAAAAGACCGCCGGGATTCTTCGGATCGATGCCGTGGATGTCGCGCATGGTGGCGATAAAGTCGGCGGGCAGTCCCTGCCCGTGCGGCACCCCCGACATCTGCGCCTCGGCCAGGGTCATGCGCGGCTCGATGTCCTTGGGATGCAGGGCGATCAGATGCCGCGCCGCGTCCTTGGCCTTGTCGAACTCGCCCAGACTGATGTAGGAGCGGGCGAGCAGAAGCCACTCCTCGTCTTTTCCCTCGCCCCTGGCGAGGCGGGCCGCCATCTCATCGACCTGATCGCGCGTCTTCTTGAGCATCTCGGCGGGGCTCAGGGCGCCGTTGGCGTCCGGAGCGGCGGTGGTGGGAGCGGCGGCGCCGCCCTCCGCCGGAGCCGCCGGAGACTGCGCCTGGCACAGGGCAGCCGGAAAAATGGCGCAAAGCGAAAGCGCCACAAGCAGTCGATAACGCATGGAAAACTCCCGAATGGGCGAGACGAACGAAACGCCGGCCTGGCGAAAGGCACCTGGTGGGCGGTGAGGGGCTCGAACCCCCGACATCATGCGTGTAAAGCACGCGCTCTACCAACTGAGCTAACCGCCCGATCCAGCGTCTTCTATGGGTTCTGGCCGGTCTTGGCAAGTCCCTTCGCGGGGGATCAGCCGTGACCGCCGAACAGATAGGCGAACCGGTAATTGTCGAGGGTGAGGATCGAGTCCCAATGGCCGGTGAGCCGCGCCAGGCCGTAGGCCGCCAGCAGGATCGCCAGGGTCCCGGCCGGCAGGATCCACGGATGGACGCGGCTGCCCCAGACGGCGCGCACGCCCAGGGCCCCGTCGACCCGGCAGGCCGAGACGCAGGACAGACAGGTCGTGCACTCCAGGGAATGGACCGTCGCCAATTCGCCGACGCGGATGCCCATGCCGCAGGCCTTGGTGCAGGCGCCGCAATTCCTGCAGGCGCCGGCCTCGCGGCGAATACGAAATGGCGACAGGACCCCGGCGAGGGCAAACAAGGCGCCATACGGGCAAAGCAGGCGGCACCAGCCATTCCGCAGCACGATGGAGAGCAGCAGCATGGCGGCGAAAACCATCGCGCCGGTCAGCGAGAGATGGATGAACAGGGCCAGCATCGCCCCGTCGGCGCCCATATTGTAGGGCAGGTGCAGGAATTCCTCGATGGAGGACAGCGGCATGCTGCCGACGATCCACAGGAATCCGCCCAAAATGGGATATTTGGCCAAGGGCGCCAGACGGCGCAGCAGCATCGGCACCTTCCACCGGGGCGGCAGACGCAGCAGGCGATGGCGCAGCCATTCCAATCCGCGCGACAGCGTGCCGATCGGACAAATCCACGAGCAAAAGGCCCGCCGCGCCATCAAGGTGCCGACCAGGAAAGCCAGCAGCAGGGTCAATCCGGCCGGATGGACGTCGTCCCAGAGACCGGTCAGCAGCCAGCGCTTCAGGCCGAGAAGGGCCGATATCGGCAGGAACGCCTCCACCCCGGCCGGACGATGCGCGGTCACCGCGCCCATCCCCCTGACCTGCTGGTAGAAGAGGACGAATTCGCAGCCGATCCACAGGGTCAGCAGAACGAAGAACAGCTGCACGCCCCACCGCAAGGTCCGGTATTGTCGCATCCTATTCCGTCGCCCCCGTCAGCGTTGCCAGCGCGTTTTTCGCCCGCGCGTTCCCCTGTGCCGCCGCCTTGCGATACCATTGCACGGCGCTGGAGGTATCGGCCGCGACGCCCAGCCCGAATTGATAGCACCACCCCAGATCGTATTCCGCGATAGCGTCGCCCTGCTCGGCCGCCTTGCGATACCAGCGGATCGCTTCGCCCGGATCGCGTCCGACCCCGGTCCCCTCGCCATAGGCCTCGCCGAGGCGGGTCTGGGCGAGGATCACCCCCTGCTCGGCCGCCTTGCGATACCACCGCACGGCCTCGGCATCGTCATGCCCGACGCCGCGGCCATTGCCGAAGAGCTGGGCCAGCGCCGCTTGCGCCGGCGCATACCCCTGATCGGCGGCCTGCCGATACCATCGCGCCGCCTCGCCTTCGTCCCTGGCGATACCGCGGCCTTGCTCGCAATGCGTTCCCAACGCCATTTCGGCGGCGGCGATTCCCTGCCCGGCCGCCTTCCGATACCAGCGGACCGCCTCGGCGGGGTCGGCGGCCACGCCGCGGCCGGCGTCGTACAGAACGCCGAGCGCCGCCTGGGCGGCGCCATAGTCCTGTTCGGCCGACCGCCGGAAAGCCGCCGCCGCCGCATCGAACTGGCCCGCCGTCTCATAGGCCCTGCCCAGCAGATAATCGGACCGCGAATCGCCGCTCAACGCGCGGCAGGCCACGATCGCCCGGCGGGCGTCCATCGCGGCGGGCGGAACGCCGGAGCCCATCTTCTCCGGATCGTCGGGCGCCGCGGCCAGGGAATCGCATTCGGCCAGCAGCTTGCGGCGGGCCAATCCGGCAAATTGTCCGTTGGGAAAGCGCGTCAGGTAATCCTGAAAATCCGCCGTATTGGCGCTGCCCTTGATCGTATCCCAATAAACGGCGTCGGGATCGGCCGCCGGCCCGCCGAAGGCCGCCTCGGGCGGCCCGGAGAAATAGAACTGCCCTTCCACCGGCGAGGCCGCCACCCAGGGCTGCTGCTGGCCGCTGGTCGCCAGCTTCACCTGCAGGCCGACCTCGTTGAACATGCCGAACAGATCGAGCCCCGGCTTGCGGAGGGCCGTCGCCAAGGCCTGGGTATAGGGGCTGTTGCGGCCGGTGCCGTCGGCCGCCACATTGTCCGGCTGCGTCGCATAGCCGATCACCGTGCCGGCCGGCGCCACCACCTGGCTCAGGCCCGAGGACACCGACCGCATGCCGCGCTTGCCGAACGGATTGTTCCGGCAGGCATCGAGGATGACGATGTTCAGGCGATTTCCGGCATGCCCCATTTCGTCGAGGACCAGACCGACGTCGATCAGCTCATATTTGACGTCGACGTCGCGCGCCACGTCGGCCGTGACGGGAATCAGATAATTGGCGCCGCCGACCTGGATGCCATGTCCCGAGTAATAGAACAGTCCGACCGCGCCGCCTTGCAGCTGGCGGCCGAATTCGCGGATGGCCTGCTCCATCGTCGGCCGGTCGGCATCGATCAGCGGAGCGCCGCCGACCAGGGAAAACCCCATCTGAGACAGGGTTTCGGCGATCAGCTCGGCGTCATGCGGCGGATTGGCCAAGGGGGCGGCGTTGCGATAGGCTCCATTGCCGATGATCAGCGCCACCCGATGCTCCGCCGTCTCGTCGGCCGCCGCCGAGGACGGCACGGCCGCCGCCACCATCGCCGCCAGAAACAAGCCGAGCAGCACGCCCCCGAAACGGAAAAGCCGTCCCATTCTGTCTGAATCCAAGGTCATTTCAGGTTCACTCATACCTCTTGCCGTCGACCGCGACCCGCCTCGCCCCGCCGGCTCGACAGGGCAACCGAGGTGCAGACCGAACGGAAGTTCGATTATGACATGGCAGACATGCGGTCTTGCCTGTACTGCCCCATCCCGCTCCCCGGCATCAATGCCGCGGCTATCCTTGTAATGGCCCGTCAAGGCGCGCAAGAGTGGCAACATTGGTAATCTGCGCGACCGAGCCTCCGGCTCGGCCCGCACTATTTCGGTCGGCACGCCCGCACTGGTGGCGACGCTGCGGGAGGCCCGGTTGAACTGCCCATTTTGTGACGAAGAAATCAAGGACCGCGCCATCGTCTGCAAACACTGCGGACGCGATCTGCTGATCCTGCGCCCCGTCCTCGATCGATTCGAAACCATCGAGACGCGGCTGCTGGCCGTCGAAACCGCCCTGCATACGCTGTCCGGCCACGTCGATACGGTCCGCTCGAAAGAACCGTCGGCCCCGTGGACGAGCGGCGATGCCGCCGCCGCCGTTCGAAAGGCGGCGGTCCATCTGGTGACGCTGGTCGCCCTGCTGCTGGCCGCCCATTGGGTGATCATCGGCATCCTCGATCTGGACACCTGGATACTGCGCGCCATCTCGATCATCATCCCCCTTCCCTTCGGCTTGACCGGCCCCAGATCGCTCCGCGCGACCTTGTGGATGGCGGCGACGGCCGCCGTGGCGGCCGTCTGGGGAATGCTGGCCATCACCGGCGCCATCGACCATGTGCCCGTTCTGCCGCAGGGCAGCCGCGACTGGATCGAAACGCTGGAATATGTCGCCAGCATCGGCCTGGCCTATGGAACGGGGCGCCTGGTCGGCGAATGGTGGCGGTCCCGCCGGTCCTCCACCAAATCCGAAAGCTCCCTGGTCTATGAGATCGCCACGCTGCTGGTCCGCAGTTCGGCGCCGCGCAACGAGACCCGGGTCCATGCCAAGCAGCGGGTCGAAAGCATCGCCAATTGGCTGAACGTCTTGGCCCTGATGGTGACCGCCGCCTGCTCGATCGCCACCGGCGTCGGTCGCTTCTTCCACTGACCAACCATCAAACAGCGGGGCTATTTTCCGACATTCACCGTGAAAGTCGCCTCGCCGCTGCGGCCGTCGCTGTCCTCGACCTCGACGCGCAAGGCGTGTTCGCCCAGGGGGATCTGAGCGGCCGGCATGTCGATGCCTTGCGCCGTGATGTAAGGGCGCAGCCGTTCGGTCAGATCGACATTCGGCATCTTCAGATAGATGACGCGGATATGGGCCGGATCGACCGTGGCGCCCCCATGCGCCTCGAAATGCACGCGGAAGTCGAACGGCGCATGGGCGGCCGGACCGCTGGCCGGCGGTTCGAAATGGATGCTCGGTCCACGGGTGATGCCGCGCGTCGCCGTGGTCTGCGGATCATCCGGACGTTTGGCTTCATCGTCGGTAATCAGTGTGACGGCGGCAGCCGAACCCGACCAGAAAATCAACCCGGCAATCAGCGCCAGGCCGGAACGATGAAATGAACGTATTGTCACGCGACCCTCGATCGGATGCAGAGTGGGGATGCGACATAAGATTCCTGTCCGCCGCCCGGGCGTCAACCGGCGTTTGCCCCAAGGCCATCCGCCACGCACAGGCCGGCTGCGCACAATCGACATGGCTCGCCCCGCCGGGCCCCCTGGCGGCGGTTTCGCATGGTGCTATAGTCCCGCCATTGCGCTCCCCGGGTGGGATGCGACGGCGGTATTTTTAGAAAATGATATCACGGCGTGGGGTGATTACCGGTTTTGCCGGTCTGTGCGGACTTTCCGTGAGCGGCTGTTCCCATCGGTCTTCGGGCGACCCCGGTCCGACGCTTTCGGCCGCCCCGGCGAGCCCCGCCGCCATTTCCGGCCTCGATGCCGTCATCGATCTCAGCCACACCTCGACGGTCCTCGACTTCGGGCTGGCCCGCCGCCACAGCAATATCCTGGGCGTCCTGCACAAGGCCAGCGAGGGCGGCGATTGGCGCGACCCGCTTTATGCCGACCGGCGCGCCGGCGCCAGGGCCGCCGGACTGCTGTGGGGGGCCTATCACTTCGGCACGCTCCAATATTCCGGCGCGGACCAGGCGCAGGCCTTCCTGGCGGCGGCGCAGCCCGGGGCGGATACCCTGCTGGCCCTGGATCTCGAACTCAACGAACGAATTCCATCCAACACCATGACCATCGACCAGGCCGAAGCCTTCGTCACGGTGATCCAATCGGCCACCGGACGGCTGCCCCTGCTTTATACCCACCCGGCCTGGGCCGAAGGAAAACCGATGGGACGAACCGCCCGCAGCCTGGGCGGCAGCATCGAGTCGCGTTCCATCCTGGCGCAATGCGATCTTTGGCTCGCCGATTATCGCAGCCAGCCGCAACTGCCCCGCGCCTGGACCGGCAGAGGCTGGCGATTCTGGCAATATGCCGGCGAGGCGGGAAAGACCGGCCCGTCGGGATCGCCGGCCCGCAGCGTCTCCGGAGTGGAGCGCTGCGATCGCAACTTTTTTTCGGGCGACGAGGCGTCGCTGTTTCGCTACTGGAGCCGGGACGGCGGCCGCCAGCCGATCGGCTGAGCGCCCTCCCCAAAAAGTAATGCCGGCAGCGTGAACTGCCGGCATTATTGATTCGGCAACAGCCGAACGACGCTTTTAGTTGACGGCGTCTTTCAGACCCTTGCCAGCCTTGAACTTCGGCTGCTTGGATGCCGGAATCTCGATCTTTGCGCCGGTCCGGGGATTACGCCCCTCCGACTTGGCGCGCTCGGACACAGCAAAAGTGCCGAAACCGACCAAGCGCACCTCATCCCCCTTTTTCAGAGAATCGGTGATAGCCGCGAAAACGGCATCGACGGCTTTCCCCGCATCGGCTTTGGAAAGTCCGGCGGTGCTCGCCACAACAGCCACGAGATCGTTTTTATTAGCCACTTGGTGCCCCCTTCCGTTAAAACCGCAAGTTATAGTCAGTTCTAAGCTAACTACCATAAAGGATGAGGGCAGTCTAAAACGCCGTTTGGATACTAGTCAATCAAAGAAGCGCAGCTATCCCCAGCTTTTCTGCGGAATCTGCAGCATTTGGCGAGATCGGACGGAATTCTCCAACCAAAAGGAAAGGCCGCCTCGTCTCCGTGGCGGCCTTTCGGAAAACCCAGGCTGTCCCAGGTCTTCAGTGGGTAACGACCCCCAACTCCTCTTCGGTCGGTTCGGGCTTGGCGATGCTCACCGGCTGTTGCTCCTCTTCCCATTCGATCGGAGTGAAAGGAGCAGTCAAAGCATTGCGCAATACTTCATCTACAGTTGCGACCGGCAAAATCGTCAAGCCGCGTTTCACATTGTCTGGAATATCGGCCAGATCTTTTTCGTTATCCTTGGGGATGATCACGGTTTTAAGACCGCCCCGCAGCGCCGCCAGCAATTTTTCCTTCAAGCCGCCGATGGGCAGGACCCGGCCACGCAGGGTGATCTCACCCGTCATCGCCACGTCCTTGCGCACCGGGATGCCGGTCAACACCGAAACGATCGCCGTGCACATGGTGACGCCCGCCGAGGGGCCATCCTTCGGGGTCGCCCCCTCGGGCACATGCACGTGGATGTCGCGTTTCTCGAACACCGACGGCTTGATGCCGAAATTGACCGAGCGGGCCCGCACGTAGGAGCGCGCGGCCGAGATCGATTCCTGCATCACGTCGCCCAATTTGCCGGTGTGGGTGAACACACCCTTGCCGGGCATCGAGACCGCCTCGATCGACAGCAGTTCGCCGCCGACCTCGGTCCAGGCCAAGCCGGTGACGACGCCGATCAAATCCTCGAGCTCGACCTCGCCATAGCGGAAACGTCGGACGCCGGCGTATTTCTCCAAATTGCGACGGGTCACCGCCACCTTGGCGCCGGGCGTTCCCTTGGTCAGGATCTCCTTGGTCGCCTTGCGCGCCAGATTGGCGATTTCGCGTTCCAGGTTCCTGACGCCGGCTTCCCGCGTGTAGTAGCGGATCACGTCGCGGAGCGCGTCGTCGGAAATCGACCATTCGCCCTTCTTGAGACCGGCCGCCTTGGTCTGCTTGTCGAGGAGATGCCCCTTGGCGATCTCGACCTTCTCGTCCTCGGTGTAACCCGACAGGCGGATGATCTCCATGCGGTCCAGCAGCGGCTGCGGCATCCTGAGCGTATTGGCCGTGGTGACGAACATCACGTCCGACAGATCGTAATCGACCTCGAGATAGTGATCGCTGAACGTGCTGTTCTGCTCGGGATCGAGGACCTCCAGCAACGCCGAGGCCGGGTCTCCCCGCCAATCCGCGCCCAATTTGTCGACCTCGTCGAGCAGGAAAAGCGGATTCGAGGCCTTCGCCTTCTTCATGCCCTGGATGATCTTGCCCGGCATCGAACCGATATAGGTCCGGCGATGCCCGCGGATCTCGGATTCGTCGCGGACGCCTCCCAGGGAAACCCGCACGAAATTGCGTCCCGTCGCCCGGGCGATCGAACGTCCAAGCGACGTCTTGCCGACGCCGGGCGGGCCGACCAGGCACAGGATCGGTCCCTTGGCCTTCAAGGTCCGCTGCTGCACGGCAAGATATTCCAGGATGCGTTCCTTGACCTTCTCCAGGCCGTAATGGTCGGCATTCAGGATCTTCTCGGCCAGCTTGACGTCGCGCTTGATCTTGCTGCGCTTCTTCCATGGAATGGACAGGATCCAATCCAGGTAATTGCGCACGACGGTCGCCTCGGCCGACATCGGGCTCATGTTGCGCAGCTTTTTCAGCTCGCCCATGGCCTTTTCCTGGGCTTCCTTCGAAAGGCGCGTCTTGCTGATGCGCTCCTCGATTTCCGCCGACTCGTCCTTGCCGTCCTCGCCTTCGCCCAATTCCTTCTGGATGGCCTTGAGCTGTTCGTTGAGGTAGTACTCGCGCTGCGTCTTTTCCATCTGCCGCTTGACGCGGTTGCGGATCTTCTTCTCGACCTGCAGCACGCCGATTTCCGATTCCATATAGGAATAGACGCGCTCCAGGCGTTCCGAAACCGTCTCGATCTCCAAAAGCTCCTGCTTTTCCGAGATCTTCAGTTGCAGATGCGACGCCACGGTGTCGGCCAGCTTGCCCGGATCCTCGATCTGGTTGACCGAGACCAGAACCTCGGGCGGAATCTTCTTGTTGAGCTTGATATATTGCTCGAACTGCGCGACCACCGAACGCGACAGCGCCTCCAGTTCCTGCAGGTCACCGGAATTTTCGCCGATGACCTCGCCATAGGCCTGGAAAAACACTTCGTTTTCGGTGAAGCCGGTGATGCGGGCCCGCTGGCCGCCTTCGACCAGCACCTTGACGGTGCCGTCGGGCAATTTCAACAATTGCAGGACGGTGCTCACCGTACCGACCTTATAGATGTCGTCGGCGGCAGGATCGTCCTGCGCAGCGTTTTTCTGGGCGACCAGAAGAATCTGCTTGTCGTCCTTCATGACGTCTTCCAATGCGCGAACCGATTTTTCACGGCCCACGAACAGGGGAACGATCATATGTGGAAAGACGACGATATCCCGAAGCGGAAGAACGGGAAATACGTCTCCGCGCGATAGTTCGACCATGCTACCTCTTATTCACGAGCGTTCCGACCAGTCGGAACGATTGCCCTTGGCGACCGTCCGTCTAATACTTCGGTTCCTTTTCGGCCGGGTCAAGGGGTAGCCCGGTGGGGCCGCCCAACTTCAGGCACTCGATCCGACGTCTTCGCGGCGATCGGCGTGGATATACAACGGCTGGGCGCGACCTTCGACCACCTCGCCGTTGATCACCACCTCCTCGACGCTGTCGAGGCCGGGCAGATCGAACATGGTGTCGAGCAGGATGCTCTCCATGATCGACCGCAGGCCGCGGGCGCCGGTCTTGCGCAGGATGGCCTTCTGCGCAATGGTCTTCAGCGCGTCGTCATTGAACGACAGACGCCCGTCCTCCATCTCGAACAGCCGCTGGTACTGCTTGACCAGGGCGTTCTTCGGCTTCGACAGAATATCGACGAGGGCGGCTTCGTCCAGATCGGTCAATGTGGCGATCACCGGCAGACGGCCGACGAATTCCGGGATCAACCCGAACTTCAGCAGGTCTTCGGGTTCCACTTCGCGCAGGATGTCGCCGGTCGAGCGTTCGTCGGGACCGCGCACGTCGGCGCCGAAGCCGATCGACGTTCCCTTGCCGCGCGCCCCGATGATCTTTTCCAGACCCGAGAAGGCGCCGCCGCAGATGAACAGGATATTGGTGGTGTCGACCTGCAGGAATTCCTGCT
>JAATGN010000368.1 GCA_015654615.1 Rhodospirillales bacterium | reverse complement strand
CATATCGCTGGAGATAAGAAGCAATGCCTGCGGCGCTTTTATCCGTGTGCATCCGTGGCTGTCCGTGTTCGTCCGTGTTACCCAAATATCTCGTCCGTTCTCCAGCCACCGGACAGGTCCCGAGAACCGAAAACCGAGAACGAAGCAATGGGAGCCTGTGCGACTCCGATAGTCCACGAGGGAAAAGAAAGCGTAATCGACGACCCGTCCTTAAGGCCGGCGGACCGGTTTGGAGAGCTCGAAAGCGCTCAGCGTGTGTCCGAGCAAGGGGGTCACATAGGGCACGGCCGGCAATTTGGCCAGGGCGTCGAGAGCCAGGAATTTCAGGTCCCACGGTCTGCCTTCTTCCCGGAGCGCCCATTTCCGCGCCCGTCCCGCCGCCCGCCGGAAAGCCAGCATCCGGGTCGCCATCGGCAGATTGGGGAAGTCCCGCAGAAGGAAATAGAGCGCGGCGTTGAAATCGTGGAACATCTCGCGCTTGCGCGCGTTCATGATGCGGTCCAGGTCGTCGGCCGGACCTTTCCAGACGATCTGCTCGGAATGGACGACGCGGCCGGCCCGGCAGGCCCGCAGCGAAACCGAATAATCATGCACGAAAACGCGTTCGTCGCATCCGCCGATGTCGCGAAAAAACGCGGTGCGGAACATGGTTCCGGTCATGTTCGACGGGGCGTAGCGGATCATCCAGTCGAGCGTCGCGTCCGCCGCGGCGTCCGAAATGCCGGGGACCGGTTCGGGGAAGACCAGATCCTCCTCGGTGCGGTAGAACCGTCCTTGCGCGATGCAGGCGTCGGCGTCCCGGCGGCGGATCTGTTCGATGAGATAGGCGCTGGCGAAGGGCGCCAGCACATCGTCGCCGTCGACGACGTGAAGGAACGGACGATCGGCCTTCGCCGCGCCGATATTGACCGCATGGCTGGGGCCATGGTCCGCGCAGCGGACGACCAGGGCATCCGGATGATGGCGCAGGCATTCCTCGGCGAAATCCCCGACGCCGTCGGGCGACGAGGGGTCGACCACGATGATCTGAGGATCCCGGATGCCGCGCTGGGCGTGGACCGCCGACAGAACGCGCGCCAAATGATGGCGCTTGCCAAAGGCATTGATGACGAAAGAGACACGCAACGATCAGTTCTCACGATAGGACCGGGATCATTCCCCGCTGGATAAGTGCAGGTCCAATCTCCTCATCCGGCAACACGGCAAGGAGAACATGTATATTCTCAAAGCCGATGATTGTCCTTGTGGATTTGCAGTTGGGAATTTCCACCCCGGCGAACAACGCCGGTCCCCGACAATTTGAACCGATGGTGGAAGCGGGAGGGCAAAAAGAATGGCAAGACCGTGAGGTCTTGCCAGTGTTCCGTCTCCCCTCGGAAGGGCACCTGGAAGGTGCCCTTTGCATCCTCCCTAAACTCGGGCCTACCTCTGCGGGATTTGTTGCGCCCCTTGTTTGTGAAGCGAGATTACGAAACTTCCCGAGCGATGTCACCACAAATCACAAATGTATAATGATCGAATTGAAGATATTTTTGTTGCGAGTGGGTCGCATGAGGCGACACAATCGAAAAGATCAAGGATGGAGCGGCTTTCGATGATCCGGCGCGGCGTTCTACTCATGGTCCTGTTGGGGCCCGGCATCGCCGCGGCCGATCCCGTCGGCGTCTCCGGCGCCAGCGTTTATGTGACCAGAAGCGATTGCATGGCCCTGGTCCGGCACCATCCCTCGGCCGACGCGACCTATCAGCCGGGGGCCGACGTGCATGGAAAATATGTCGCTCCGGCCGATCTGCCGGGCGGCAACGCCGGTTTCACGCTTCCCGACAAGGTGCAATTCGACCTGAAGATCAACCCGATGGATTACGCGGCGGGACAACCGAACGGGACGACCGGCAAATACGCCAACACCGCCCTGACCGTCGGGCGCGTGTCCGTCGACCTGAAGACCGGGCAGACCCTGCTCAACGGCAAACCGCTCGACGGCGAGCAGGACCAATATATTTTGGACGCCTGCCGCAAAGCCGGCTTTCGCTGAGAAAATGGAGTGTCGCCACGAAGACGCGAAGAAAGAGAAATCACCCTGATTTTCCCTGTTTTCCTTCGTGTCCTTCGTATCTTCGTGGTGAATTTGGATCGCCGGGCCGTTCGATTAGCCGTCGGCCCGGATCGTTGACGCCGGACAGGGTATTGCCGGTCAGGCTCCGACAATCGCCCGGATCGCCGCCGAAGGCGATTGCGGTGGGGCGGATCCTTCCCTAAAGTCACCAGCCATCGTTGAAACCAGCCGAGGACGTGATGCGTCTGTCCGCCTATTTCCTGCCGACCCTTAAAGAAAATCCCACCGAAGCCCAGATCGTCTCGCATCGCCTGATGCTGCGGGCCGGCATGATCCGCCAGACGGCGGCCGGCATCTATGCATGGTTGCCCCTGGGGTGGCGCGTCCTGCGAAAGGTCGAGCAGATCGTCCGCGAGGAACAGGACCGGGCGGGGGCGCAGGAATTGCTGATGCCGACCATCCAGGCGGCCGAACTGTGGAAGGAATCGGGACGCTACGACGACTATGGCAAGGAGATGCTGCGCATCACCGACCGCCATGACCGCGAAATGCTGTTCGGTCCGACCAATGAGGAGATGATCACCGCGATCTTCCGCGACAATGTGAAAAGCTATCGCGAGCTGCCGAAGATCCTCTACCACATCCAATGGAAGTTCCGCGACGAGGTGCGCCCGCGCTTCGGCGTCATGCGCGGCCGCGAATTCCTGATGAAGGACGCCTATTCCTTCGATATCGATCCGGCCGCGGCGCGCCGGTCCTACAACCGGATGTTCAT
The DNA here is from genome assembly GCA_015654615.1 of Rhodospirillales bacterium. Taxonomy (GTDB): domain Bacteria; phylum Pseudomonadota; class Alphaproteobacteria; order Rhodospirillales; family Magnetospirillaceae; genus Telmatospirillum. The sequence continues at coordinate 11,415 of JAATGN010000368.1, read as the reverse complement.
CGCCTATATGAAGACCTTCGCCCGCATGGGCCTGAAGGCGATACCGATGCGGGCCGACACCGGTCCGATCGGCGGCGACCTGTCGCACGAATTTCATATCCTGGCGGAGACCGGCGAAAGCGCCGTCTTCGTCCATAAGGATTTCATCGAAGGCGATTGGCAAAACCGCGAGGTCGACTACGACGGCGACCTGCAGCCCCTGGTCGACGAATTGACCGGCAAATACGCCGTCACCGAGGAAAAGCACGATCCGGCCATGGCCGACAAGCTGGGCGCCGATCTGGTCGGGGCGCGCGGTATCGAGGTCGGCCACATCTTCAACTTCGGCACCAAATATTCGAAGGCGATGAATGCGGTGGTGACCGGCCCCGGCGGCGAGCCGGTGGCCGTGGAAATGGGCTCCTACGGCGTCGGCGTGTCCCGCCTTGTCGGCGCCTTGATCGAGGCTTATCACGACGACGCCGGCATCATCTGGCCGGAGGCGGTGGCGCCCTTCAAGCTGGGGCTGATCAATCTCAAGAAAGGCGACGCCGGCTGCGATGCCGTCTGCGAGACGCTTTACCGGGCCGTCAAGGACGATGTTCTCTATGACGACCGCGACGACAGGGCCGGGGTGAAATTCGCCGACATGGACCTGATCGGCCTGCCCTGGCAGGTGGTGGTCGGTCCCAAGGGCGTCGCCAAGGGCCTGGTCGAACTGAAAAGCCGCCAGACCGGCGAACGCCAGGAACTGTCCCTGGAGGCGCTGGTGAATCGCTTCGGGGCTTGAGGGCAGCGGATATCCCAGTCGTGTCGAGACAAACATTCGGGTCATTCGTCATCACCGGGCTTGACCCGGTGATCCACGTGGTCGGATCAAAGGGCGGTGTTCGGCTCAAACGCGTGGATGGCCGGATCAAGTCCGGCCATGACGCCAAAAAAACGAACGCCTCACGCGGGGTGACTGTAAAAAGGTCCGGCAAGCCATGATTTTCGGCGCATTTGAACGGATGGTTGCGGCGCGTTATCTGCGCGCACGCCGCCGCGAAGGCTTCATCTCGATCATCGCCTGGTTTTCGCTGCTGGGCATCGCGCTCGGCGTCGCGACGCTGATCATCGTGATGTCGGTGATGAACGGATTCCGGGCCGAATTGATGGGCCGCATCCTCGGTCTCAACGGGCATGTCGGCGTCTATGCGCCGGCCGGCGGCCTGACCGGATTCGACGACCTGGCCAACAGGATCAGGCAGATCCCCGGCGTCACCGGGGTGATGCCGATGGTCGAGGGCCAGGTGATGGCGACCTCGCCGGCCGGGGGCGCCTCGGGCGCCATGGTGCGCGGCGTGCGGCCGGAGGACCTGCTGGCGAAGGGCGCCGTCATCAACGGCATCCGCTCGGGCGATCCCAAGGCGTTTCTCGGCGACGACGCGGTGATCGTCGGCTATCGGCTGGCCGAAAAACTGGGCCTGCAGGTCGGCGACGCGCTCACCGTGATCTCGCCGAAGGGCAATGTCACGGCCTTCGGCACGGTGCCGCGCCTCAGGGCCTACAAGATCGTCGCCACCTTCAACGTCGGCATGTACGAATATGATTCGAGCTTCATCTTCATGCCCCTGGAGGCGGCCCAGATCTATTTCATGCTGCCCGATCGCATCAGCGATCTGCAGGTCATGCTGGCCAACCCCGACAAGGTCAGGGACGTGGTCGACGTCATCGGCAACCTTACCGAAGGGCGCCTGCGGGTTTACGACTGGCAGCAGGCCAACGCCGGATTTTTCAACGCCATCCAGGTCGAACGCAACGTGATGTTCCTGATTCTGACGCTGATCATCCTGGTGGCCGCCTTCAACATCATTTCCAGCCTGATCATGCTGGTCAAGGACAAGGGCCGCGACATCGCCATCCTGCGCACCATGGGGGCGACGCGCGGCATGATCATGCGGATCTTCTTCATCTCGGGCGCCAGCGTCGGCGTCATCGGGACCCTGGGCGGCGTCGCCCTGGGCCTGGCCTTCGCCCTGAACATCGAAAAAATCCGCCAGTTCCTGCAGACCCTGACCGGCCGCGAACTGTTTTCGGCGGAAATCTATTTCCTCAGCCAATTGCCGGCCAAGGTCGATCCCACCGAGGTGCTGACCGTGGTGGTCATGGCGCTCGTGCTGTCCTTCGCGGCGACCATCTATCCCTCCTGGCGGGCGGCCCGGCTCGATCCGGTGGAGGCGCTGCGCTATGAGTGAGCCGGTTCTGCTTCTCGAAGGCGTGACCCGCAGCTTTCGCCAGGGCCGCGAGGCGCTGAAGGTGCTCGACGGGGCTAATCTCGTGCTCAACGCCGGCGAGATCATCGCCCTGGTCGGGCCTTCGGGGGCCGGAAAGTCGACCCTGCTGCAGATCGCCGGCCTGTTGGAATATCCCGACCAGGGCGACGTGCGGATCGGCGGCGAAGCTTGCGGAAAACTGTCGGACGACCGCCGCACGGCGATCCGCCGGCGGCAGCTGGGGTTCGTCTATCAATATCACCATCTGCTGCCGGAATTTTCGGCGCTGGAAAACATCGTGCTGCCGCAGATGATCGCCGGCGTCGACCGCCGGAAGGCGGCGGACCGGGGACGCGATCTGCTCGGGCGCATGGGCTTGCTGCCGCGCGCCGACCATCGGCCCGGCCAGCTGTCGGGCGGCGAGCAGCAGCGCGTCGCCATCGCCCGCGCCCTGGCCAATGGTCCCAGCCTGCTGTTGGCCGACGAGCCGACCGGCAATCTCGATCCGAACACCGCCGAAGGCGTCTTCGACGAACTGTTGCGCCTGGTCAGGGGCTCCGGCCTGGCCGCCGTCATCGCCACCCATAATCCGGAATTGGCGCGGCGGATGGACCGGATGGTCAGCCTGCGCGACGGGCATCTGCGGGACGGCCGGCAGGATTGACCTGCGGGGCCCGACCGGCCGACCTCGCCGGTATCGGGCTCAATCGTCGGGAGTCGCCTCGGATTCGGCATGCCGCACCGACGCTTCGGTAACCTTCACCGGCTCGATGAAGGAAAAGATCTTTCGCAGATTTTGCAGGCGGGAGATCTGGTTTTGCGTCAGGGCCGTGTGGGCCGGAAAAATCAGATGGCCGTTGATGAGGCGAACGTCGGACAGCAGGACGTGCCCGCTGCGCAGGGCGGCCAGCGGCAGTTGGACGGTCGCCGCCGGCGCCTGGCCGGACACCAGGGCTTTCAAGCAGGTCCGCACCTTGCCGAGCAACACCGGGTCGTACTGTTGCTTGTGCTTGTCGAGACTGGCCAGCGCCGCCGCGGTCAGGGGCCCGCCATCGGTGGCCGCCGCCAGATCCTTGAGGATCTTCAGGATCCGCGCATCGAGAGGGATGGCATTGCCCTTGGGGCCGTCTTCGGGAAACCCGCTGCCGTCGAAGCCCCGATCCTGCAGAAAGACGATCTCGGCCACCTTCGACAACCGCGGAATATTGGCCAGCAGGTCGCGGGCGATTTCCGGGGTTCTTTCGAAAATCAGCTGTTCCGTCTCGTTGAGGGCGACATGCTGGCGTTTCTTGGCGACCAGATCGGGGGGAAGGGCGACATGGCCGACCGCCACCAGCGAGGCCGCCACCTCCAGCTGCCAACGATAGGGCATGTTGAAACTCTTCTGCAGGGTCTGGATCCAGTCCCGCAGCCGGGTGGCGAGGCCGTAGGCGACGGGATCGCTCAGCGACATCAGATCGGTCAGCATCTTGATGCTGCCGGTGACCGTCTTTTCCAGAAGTTCGCGTTCGGCGATGACCAGGCGGTATTGCTCGAGGGCGGCCTGCAACCCGTCTCCCAGTTGGTCGAGCGGATAGGGTTTGGTGTAGAAGCGGAAGATCTGGCCGCGATTGATCGAATCGATGGCGGTCTGCTGGTCGGCATTGCCGGTCAGCATGAGACGGACGGTATCGGGCGACAGGTCCCGGATCTGCTCCAATGTTTCGATGCCGTCGATGCCCGGCATGCGCATGTCGCACAGGACGACGGCGAAGGGCGCCTGCGCGTCCAGCGCCTCGTGCACGGCGGCGATGGCGTCCTTGCCGTTTTGCGCCGTCGCGATGTCGAAACGCTCGCCGAGTTGGCGGCGGAAGGCCGAAAGCAGATGGTGGTCGTCGTCGACCACGAGAATCTGTTCGCTCATCGTTTCACCTCAGCCGGGGAGTGGGCCGCGAGATCTTGCCAGGAAGAAACGCGGTGGCTTTTTTGACAGGCCTGCAAATAGGCCATGTTCGGTTCGTAGACGTCGCGGCTGCCGGGGGGCAGCCAGGGCAGCGGCGGTCCCAGGGCCCGCGCCGCGTGCAACGCCGTCAAAAGAACGTTTTCCGGCTCGCCGGTTCGTTCGGGACGGCAGGACAGCGCGATGGCCTCGACCATCGCCTCGGAGAAGCCCCAAAGACCCAGCAGATAGGCCGCCATCGAGGCGTCGCTGGCCCCGAAGATTTTTTCTTCGACGGCCTCCAGGGGATGCTGCGGGGTGACCGTCGCCAAGGCCTGCCGATATTCCGCCGGTTTCGTGTCGAGCAGCAGCAGCATGCCGAGACAGCAAAGCATGCCGGCGCAGTAGGCCGCCTTGGCCGTCGGCGGATCGGCCCCTTCGGCCGTGGCGATCGCCTCGGCCAATCTGGCCGTGGTCAGGCTGTGACGGGTCAGGGAGGCGATCATCGCCGCCACCGCCGGGTCGTCGCCGGAGAATTGGCGGAAAATGCCGATGCGCAGGACCAGGGACTGAATCGTCTCCAGGCCGAGCGTCCGGACCGCCTGCAAGGGCGTGGTGACCCGGGAGCCGACGGAGAAGAAGGCGGAATTGGTCAGCTTGAGCAGTTCCGCGGTCATCGCGATATCGGTGCCGATGATGTCGGCGACGGTGCGTATCGAGGCATTGGGCGAACGAAGCTCCGCCTCGATCTGCAGGAAGGGCTCCGGCAGGCTGGGCAGATGGGTGACGCCGCCCAGCGCCTTTTGCAATCCTTCGCCGCTCAGCATCCGGCGCAACGCCAGCGGCCGGGCGATCGCCTCGGACAGGGCCTGGGATTGGCAGGGTTTGGCCAGATAGGCGTGCGCCGGTCCGACGGTGCGCAGAACGGCATTGGCGTCGGCATAGCCGGACAGGATGATGCGGACCGTCGCCGGGTAACGGGCGCGGACGATTTCCAGCAAGCGCGCCCCGTCCATCTCCGGCATGCGCATGTCGGAAACGACGACGTCGAAGGAGGCCTTCTCCATCAGGGCGAGGGCCTGGTCGCCGCTCGCGCAGAAGGCCATCTCCCAATCGTTGGCGGTTCCGGCCATCGCCCGGCGCAGGCCGTTGAGGATATGAGGCTCGTCATCGATGAAGAGGATGCGGATTCGCGCGCTCATTCGGCCTTCTTTCATGAAGGAGCATCTTTCCCGCCGACGGGTAAAGAAATGATGAATTCGCCTCCCCGCTGTCTTCAGCGGTCATCGTAGCTCGAAAATAGAACAGACACAGCTGTTTCGGAAATCATTCGCCGATCGAACCGGACGGCTTCGATCGGACGCCGGCCTTCCCGCCGGCGCCGCTTCGTGGTTCCCACCGGACGCCGCGACATGGCGCATCCAATCATTCCGAGAATTTTTGGAGCCTGAAAAACCGTTTGGGTGTAAAAGCGCAAGTCGTCTCTTCTCGGAAGCGGTTTGGCTGGATATTCTACTTGAAGTGAGCATGGCTATGCCGTCCATCCGGGACGTGTCGATTTTGGGCCGAAACCCCTTTCGATCTTCATAGACGAACTTCACGAGATGGGAGAGACGTATGGCGATCGACCGCCTGCGAGGCCCGATAAAGACCGTCGCGCCATCCCCGCCTCCGGTCCGGATCGTCGTCACCGACGGCGGGCTGGCGGAACTCGCGGCGGACGACTTCGTCTTTGCCGGACGGTCTTCGCCGCTGGCCCTCGCCTTCGTCTCGCCGCATCTGGACTTTGCGGCGGTCGCGGCCGAGCTGCGGCGGCTGGGCGGCGCCACGCCGGTGCTGGCGATGTCGACCGCCGGCGAGCTCTGCTCCACCGGCGCGCCGGGGCCCCTCTACAAACCGGCCGGCATCCGCTGGTCCTCGGTCGTCGTCCAGATATTCTCGCCCGACCTGCTGGCGGCCGTCAGCATCCATGCGGTTCCCCTGCATAACGAGGATATCCGCCGGGGTTCGCCATCCCTCTCGCGCGACGAACGCATCGCGCGCCTGACCCGGTCATTGGCCTCGGTCAAACCCGGCTTTCGCCTGGATGCCCGGGACAGCCTGGCGCTGACCTTCATCGACGGGCTGTCGGCCTGCGAAAACTACCTGATGGAAGCCGTCTATCGCACCGGAAAATTCCCCTGCCTGTTCGTCGGCGGATCGGCCGGCGGCAAGCTTGATTTCCGCAACACCTATCTTTTCGACGGCCGGCGGGTGCTGGAAAACCATGCCGTCATCGCCTTCGCCAAGCTCGCCGCGAACAAGCGCTACGGTGTGCTGAAAAGCCAGAATTTCCGCAAGACCGGCATCTCCTTCGTCATCGTCGACGCCGACCCCGACCGCCGCACGGTGGCGACGGTGCTGGATCCGGCCAGCGGCGAGGTGGTCTCCTTCGTCGAGGCCCTGTCGGCGGCCATGGCCGTGCCGCCCGCCGCGGTCATGGAAAAACTGGCCGGCCATACCTTCGGCATCGATCTCGACGGCGAACTGTTCATCCGCTCGGTCGCCGAGATGGACCCGCAAACCGGGCTGACGTCCTTTTTTTGCGACGTCAGCCAGGGGGACGAACTGCATCTGCTGCAGGCGACGGATTTCGCCCGGCAGACCAGACGCGACGTCGCGGCCTTTCTCGACGGCAAGCCGCCGCCGCTGGCGGCTTTGCTCAACGACTGCCTCCTGCGGCGCCTGAACAACGGAAGCGCCCTGCCGGGCCTTGCCGATCTGTGGAAATTTCCGGTGGCCGGATTTTCGACGTTCGGCGAACTTCTCGGCATCAACATCAATCAGACGCTGACCGCCATCGTCTTTTTCGAAGAGAATGGCGCGGAATTCACCGACGATTTCGTCGATTCCTTTCCTGTGCACTATGCCTCGTTCTGCAATTACTTCACCCGGCGCCATCTGAACCGGATCGAAATCCTCGATCGTCTGCGCATCGGGATGACCCGGCGCCTGGCCACGCATTTCGGCGTCGACGCCGCCCTGGCGCGCGGCATCCAGGGCATGATGACGCAAACATCGGATGTCCGCACGACGATGGAAAGCATCCGCGCCACCATCGCCGGCGAATTGGCGGCGGAAGAGCGGGCGCGTCAGGCCGAACGGCAACTGGCCGACGCCATCGAGACCATCAGCGAGCGTTTCGCCCTCTACGACAAGGATGACCGGCTGATCATCTGCAACAGCCAATATCGCGAGATCTTCGAAGGAAGCGACGCGATCGTCAAGCCCGGCCGGACCTTTGCCGAGATGGCGCGGGCCTTGGCGGCACGCGGCTTCTACAGCGTCAAGGGCGCGGCCCTGGAGAAATTCCTGGCGGAACGCATCGCCGAGCACGGCCGGGCGACCGGCGAGGGATTCCTTCATAAATTGGGAAACGGCCGCTGGACCGTCAGCAAGGAATACCGCACCCGCGACGGCGGCATCGTCGCCACCCATACGGACATCACCGAACTGAAACGCCGGGAAGAAGAGATCGAGACGCTGAAACAGCGCTACAAGCTGATCCTCGACTCGGCGGGGGACGGGATCATCGGCATCGACACCGCCGAGACCGTCACCTTCGCCAACCATGCCGCCTGCCAGATCCTGGGGGTGGCCTCGCAGGCCCTCGACGGCGTCAATTACCGCCGGGTCCTGAGGGGGCTGACCACCACCGGCGCCCTGCCGCACGATCCCCTGGACGGCGAGGCGGGGGAGACCCGGGCGACCACCTTCACCCGGGCCGACGGATCCTGCTTCGCCGCCGAATATGTGCTCGCTCCGATCCACAAGGACGACAGCTTCGGCGGGGCGGTCCTGGTGTTCCGCGACATCTCGCTGCGCAAACAATATGAGGACGGCCTGGCCGACTATCAGAAGGAACTGGAACACCAGGTGGCCGAGCGGACCCGGAAACTGTCGGCCGAGATCGACATGCGGGCCTGCATCGAGCGCGCCCTGCGCGACAGTCAGGGGCGGCTGCTGGCCATCACCGCCAGCCTGTTCGAAGGCGTCATGCTGGTCGACGACAACGGCATCATCGTTTTCGCCAACAAGTCGGCGCATCGCTGGCTGGAGGTCGAGGCCTTGGCCGAACGGGAGCTGGACGAGATCCTGCGCTTGCAGACCGCCGGCGCGGTGATCGATTTCGCCGACAGTCCCTTTCACCAGGTCATCGAAAACGGAAAGACGGTGATCGACGACGATGCGATCTTCGTGACCGAATCCGGCCGGCGGCTGGCCGTGGCCTACGCCACCGCGCCGCTCGAGGAGGGCGAGCGGCGCCGCATGGCCATCCTGTCGTTCCGCAGCATCGACGCCCTGAAGGAAGCCCAGCGCGAGGCCCTGCAGTCGTCGCGCCTGGCCAGCGTCGGCCAGCTGGCGGCCGGCATCGCCCACGAGATCAACACGCCGATCCAATATGTCGGCGACAACCTGCACTTCGTCCGCAATACCCTGGGCAGCCTCGCCGAGGCGATCGCCAAACTGAAGGCCCTGCTCGACGAGACGCATCACGCCGACGAGGCGGCCCGGTTTTTCGGCGACAGGGACATCGGCTATCTGCTGACGGAATTGCCGCAATCCATCACCGAATCGCTGATGGGGATCGACCAGGTGGCCGACATCGTGCGCTCGATGAAGGAATTCTCGCATCCGGGCACCACCGCCAAGGTGGCGACCGATATCAACCGCGCCATCGACAGCACCATCACCGTGTCGCGCAACGAATGGAAACTGCTGGCGACGGTGGAAACCGATCTGGCCGCCGATCTGCCGACCGTTTTCTGTTTCCCCTCCGACATCAACCAGGTGCTGCTGAATCTCATCGTCAACGCCGCCCATGCCATCGATTCGCTCAAGTCGGCCAAGCTCGGGATCATCCGCATTTCCACCCGGCTGGACGGCGACTGCGTCGAGATCCGGGTGGCCGACAGCGGACCGGGGGTGCCCGAAGCCATTCGCGACAAGATCTTCGATCCCTTCTACACCACCAAGGATGTCGGCAAGGGCACCGGCCAGGGACTGGCCATCTGCCGGAATACGATCGTCAACAAGCATGGGGGGGAAATCCATGTCGACGCGACCGGCACCGCCGGCGCCACCTTCATCGTCCGCCTGCCGGTCGGAGAGGAGGCCGAGTAGGGCGAAATGAACGATCCACTCTGATCGCGCACCGTTCCAAGGGCCTTGAAACAACTTATCGTATTTATTTTCCATAACCATATGTTGTTGCCGGGCATGGGGGAGCGTGATATCAACCGACGGGAAGGCTTCCTCGTCGAAGACGGCGGCTTGGTGCGCGATGCCCGTCGCGGATGTGAACATGCCGGTTATGGATGGCGCCTTCCTGATCGGGCGGGTCAGGCAGGGGAGCATGGGGTGATCACCGACCGCATCCTGGAATTCGATCGAGCCTTCGTTCTCCGGCTGATCCAGCACCTTGCCGTGCCGCTGTTCGTGCTCGACGCCAACCGCCGCGTCATCGTCTGGAACAGGGCATGCGAACGCCTGACCGGCCTGCAGGCCGACGCGGTCCTCGGCACGAGCGAGCACTGGCGGGCTTTTTACGACGCCCCGGGGCCGTGCCCGGCCGATCTTCTCATCCTCGGACAGGCCGGCGGCGCCCATGCCGTTTCCGATGCCGGCGGCTTCGGATTGCGCACCGAGAACTGGTGCATCATGCCGCGCGTCGGCGAATGCCTCTATCTCATGTTCGAGGCCGGCCCGATCCATGACGAGGACGGCAGGCTGGTCGCCGTCGTTCAAACGATGCGCGACATGACGGAGCAGAAACGCACGCACATCGCGCTGGAAAGTCTGGCCATCAAGGACGGGCTGACCGGCCTCGCCAACCGTCGGTATTTCGATGAAATCCTCGAAGCGGAATGGTTGCGCGCCCCTCGCGAACAGCAGCCGATATCCCTGCTGCTCGCCGATATCGATCACTTCAAGCAGTACAACGACACCTATGGCCACCAGAGCGGGGACGAATGCCTGAGGGAGGTGGCCAAGGTCTTCTCGGAACAGGTCTTCCGTCCGTCCGATCTGGCGGCGCGCTATGGCGGCGAGGAGTTCGCGGTCATCATGCCGGCGACGAACCTCGACGGGGCCAGGCAGGTCGCCCAACGGATCCGGGACGGCGTCGACGCCCTCAATGTCGCGCGCAGGGCAAACGGCCGGGACGAGCGGCCGGTCACCATCAGCATCGGCATCGCCTCGCTCATTCCGCTCCCCGGGACCGGCTCGGAAGACATCGTCTCCGCCACCGACCACGCCCTCTACGCCGCCAAGGCCGGCGGAAGGAACAGGATCGTCGTCGCCGAGACGGCCCGCCGCAAGGAATGCTGATCCGCGGATGTCGGTGTTCGCGGCAGGCTTCGGGCCTGTCGTCAGTTAGGGGCTGGGACGAAATGACTGCGTCATTTTGGACCAGGCCCTTGAGCCCGAGCGGCGCCTGAGCCGGCGCGGTGAGCGGATTCTTCTTCGTCATTGCGAGCCTTTAGGCGAAGCAATCCAGGATCCCGCCGCCGGCTTCTGGATTGCTTGGCTTGCGCTCACAAGAAAACGCCGTCATTGCGAGGAGCGAAGCGACGCGGCAATCCAGAGTGCCAGGCTGTCCTGGACTGCTTCGCTGCGCTCGCAGTGACGGCATTTTCACCCAGGAGGGTCGACCTCGGTCGGTGCGGAACGCGCAATGACGTAGTTATTTCTGAACGGATCCTTAAGGCTGTTTCCGTTCCTTTTCCCCTCATCCTCCGGCTGGCGCGGGCCCCTCTTCCACGCGGGGCTATCCCCGTGTCCAGACAGTTTCTCTTTGCTGAAAAATGCTTTGCGAAGGGGGCGGGGCTTCGGGATGACGACGGATTTTGGGAAACACGGACGAACACGGACAGCCACGGACGCATACGGATTGGATGTCGAGTGGCATGACTCCATTTTTTTATAGAAAAAATGCAAAAGACATGGGAAATGTTCGCATACTTTAAGTATACTTATAAATGGATGTCTAATTTTTTATATAATTACCTATGATTCGATCGATGATGACGATTTTACCATATTCATCTTTATCCGTGTTCGTCCGTGGCTGTCCGTGTTCGTCCGTGTTCCTCAAACATCTTGCCCGTTTTCCAGGCCATCGGGCTGGTCCCGAGAACGAAGCAATGGGAGCTTCGTGCCGCGGTGCCGCGTTTCCTTCGGACATATTTGCCGCCGGACCAAAATCCTCCGCCATCATTATGT
>JAATGN010000301.1 GCA_015654615.1 Rhodospirillales bacterium | reverse complement strand
GAAATAATATATATCTGAAATACGATGAACGGCGGGATCGCAACCCTCGTGGACTCGAAGAGTGAGGGAGGGAGCCGGAGTCAAATAGACGCTTAACGTCACGCGTCGTTCATGCGATATTGGTCGTATGAACGACGACGAACAGCAGACGGAACCAGAGGGCGAGAATTCCGCTGCGCCGACGCTTTATCGAGACAAGCGTACGGCCCGGTTTGCCGCCGGTGAGCGTGTGAAGGAATTTCAGGCGTTCGAGCAACAGGCGAAGAAACGCCTATTGATTTTGTCAGAGTCTGTTTCGCGGAATGGCCTGATGTTGTTGCCGAGCAACCATTTCGAGGCCTTGGGTGGCGACAGGAATGGACAGTTCAGCATCCGCATCAATCAGCAGTGGCGCATTTGCTTTGAGTGGCCCGATGGTCATGAAAAGCCGTTTAACATCGAGATCACCGATTATCATTAACTGAGGCTGCATCATGTCGGAGAAACGCCCCATCTACCCTATTCATCCAGGCACCATTTTGGCGGATGAACTGAGCGAACTGCAGATGACGGCTGCCGAGTTGGCCCGCGAACTCCACGTTCCGTCAAACCGGATTTATCAGCTCATTGCCGGTCGCCGAACCATGACCGCCGACACGGCTTTGCGTCTGGAACAATGGCTGGGTGTGGAAGCCGCGTTTTGGATGAACCTGCAAAAACGCTACGAGTTGGACCTCGCAGCCGAGCAGATCGGTGAGGAAATCAAACGCACTGTTCACCGCCGTCAGCCATCTGCAGCAATTCAGACGCCGGCAGCGTAGTCCGGCGCCGCCGTCAAGGGGGGTATATGAGCGAAGTTCCAGATAAAATTGTGTGTCTACACAATGCGTTATCCAATTTGTTTTGGTGCCCTCGGCCCAAAGTTTCCCGGACAAACAACGCGTTACACGATGCCGTGTGACGCGTTGTTTTGCTTTTGGGGGCAGTGTTTCGCAAACCGTGTGTGGGAGAATTGCGGCAAGGAAATGCCACGCAAAATCTGCGCCTCCGCTCCGCTTCCGGCGGGCTCAGGCGCCGAGCCGTGCCAGCGTCTCAGCCGCGCCGACGATCGGGATGCTCTCGAACATGGCGAGGGCACGCAGATCGTCGTCGCCGGACACAACGAGATCGGCCCGAGATGCTTCCTCGATCAGCGCCGGGCTCCGCGCTAAATCGGCGACTCCATCGCGCACCTTGTCCTGAAGCACGTGCGGTGAGCCGTGCCAGAGCGGTCCGGAGAGGCGGCCGGACCATCAAGAGCGAGGATCTTGTCGTCATCGGCGGCAACAAGGCCGAATTCGTTGACCGGGGAAATATCTTACAGCAGCTTCTGCCCAAGCTGCGGCCGGTCGATAAACGGGTGCAGGCGACATTCGCATTTTGGGCCATTCTAGGGTATAAAAGGACATGCTTCAGTTTCTTACTCAAGCTCAGATGGATATTGCGGACGCGCGGAAACGCCGCCTTGCGGCCATGCGCTTGCAGGAGATCGAGAGTAATCCGTTGACCGCCGAAGACGTCGCCATGTTCGAGATGTTCGAGCGTGAAGGGTGGACGCATGAACAGTGCCGGGCCTATATCCTTTCGCTCGCGCGGCCTTTGGCGGCCGAGTGACTGAGGACACCCTATACCTCTATCCCGGTTCCCCTGTCCTCCGAAACAAACTTGGCATCACCGACAAGGAACGATTGGAGCAGATCGAGCGGCTTTTTGTCGTTGAGCGCGCTGTTGAGGGCATCCCCACGGGATGCTTCGACTTGGCGCATCTTCGCGCCATTCACCGGCACCTCCTTCAAGATATCTATGAATGGGCGGGCGAGCTTCGCAAGGTGGAGATTGCCAAGGACGGTCATCAGTTCCAGTTTCGGCACTATCTTGAAACCGGCTTGGCCGACGTTGCCCGCCGCCTCGAAAAGGCGAAATTCTTGACGGGTTTGAGCCGAGCGGATTTCGCGGCGAAAGCGGGCGAAATCATGGGTGATATCAATTACGTTCACCCGTTCCGCGAAGGGAACGGCCGGACACAGCTCTATTTTCTCGAACAGTTGGCGGAGCAGGCGGGCCACCCTATCGACTTGTGCCGGCTCGATCCGCAACGATGGATCGCCGCATCCCGCGCCGCCCATGTGGGCGATTACAAACTCATGGGCGATGAGATCGCGCGCGCCACAGCGCCGGAATTGAGTTCTTCGGATATGCGCAGCCGCACGTAGTGGCCCTTTCGTGGTTCCCGCTGTGCGCCCAGGGTGGTCATTCAGAGGCGTTACCGCCACGCGGGGTGCCGCGAGCTTCTTCCTGGTCAACGAAATCCTGTATCCTTTACAGCCCGGAGGCTGGAACGACGATGCATGGCAACTGCCGCGCTTTCAGTTCGGAGCAGGCATTCGACGCGGCTTCCTCCGACAGGTTGGTCAGACGGGCGCGGTACAGGACTCGGCCGCCGAAAGGCGTTGTCGGGGGCAGCTCAATGGTCGCGCCACCGACCATATTCGGCAATTGAGAGCGCGCGCCTTCGGCCACGGTACGAGCCAGGTTCTCATTGGAGAATGCGCCGACCTGAATGGCCCAGTTTCTATTTGACGCGACGCTTCCCGAAAAGGCAGGCGTGGCCGTGACTGGCGGCGGCATTGGCGCCGTCGCGATGGTCGCCTTCGAAGCCGCTGTCGGCGAGCAGGGCGCCGCGGGATCATAAGCCGCGTTCGGATCACAATCCGCCGCAGCGGGCTGCTGAACGATGGCCTGTCGTACCGGCGCCGGCGCAGCCGGCACGCAGGGGTTGTCGGGATTATAGGCGCGATTCAAATCGCATGCCCCGGCATTGGAGCCGAGCGGCGTTCCGGGGGATGGCGAGCAGGGACTGTCCGGATTGTAGGCGGCGTTCAGGTCGCAGCGACCCGCCGCGCCCCCTTCGGCGGCCGCAAGCGCGTTCGCCATCGCCGTCGTGCATGGATGATCGGGGTCGAAGGCGGCATTGACGTCGCATCCTATTGCAAAACTCACAGATGTCGGGGCGCTGCTCCTGACCGCCGTGCCGGCCATGGCGTAATTGGCCAGGGGGCCGGACGTCGGCACCGCATCCCCCAGATTTGGGCTGATGGCGGCGAGGTAATGGATGGTTTCCGCCGGAAGATCCGATTCACCGGCGATATAACCGTCGAGCCTTCTCGGGCCCGCGTTATAGGCCGCCAGGAAACCGGGCGATCCGTAGCGGCCGTACATTTCCTGGATATAGGCGGCGCCGGCGAGGATGTTGTCGCGCGGATCGAACGGGTCCGAACCAAGCCCGTTTTCCGCGCGGAGCTGGTCATAGGTCGCGGGCATGATCTGCATGAGCCCCATCGCCCCGACGGGCGACACGGCCTGCTCCTCGCCACCGGATTCCTGTGCCATGACCGCCCGGATCCATTGCTCCGGGATGCCGTAACGTGCGGCGGCCTCGCGGATATAGGGCCCCCAGGGATCGTTCGCCGGGCCAGGCGGAGGATAGTAGCGCGTCGGCGCGTATGATTCGCCGCCGCGTCCGCCAGAGGGGCGATATTGCTGCCGGTATTGCTGCGCGCAGCCGGCGACAACGAGGACGGCCAGGAGGCATGGGATCAGAAGGAGCCCGTGTGGGGCCCGCCAGCCCGTCGGCTTGGGGCCGGGAAGATTGTGAGCGAAAGCCACTTAGGTCGGCACGGCCAGGAGTTCGACGAGCATGATGATGCTTCCATCGGATCAAAGCTGCGGAACTATGCCGTAAATCGTACCGGTTACAAGTTTTCTTGCGCGTTCCGCACCGGAGTCTTTTCCGCCGGCGGGCACGCCGGTGCCGCTGACCGAACGCGCCAGGCCCTTCTGAATATTCTCGACAACGCCGAATTGGCAGACGGTCCGGAACAGCCTGCGTCTCCCGATCGATGCGATAAACAGAAAACTGAACAGTGGCGGCGATGCAAAATGATCTTTGCCGACTTTCCCCCCATCGCATGACGCCCCGGGCCGAAGTCGGCCGGTCATTTCGCCATTGTATCTTTTCGTCGCACGATGGACAGTGATGAGGGAGAGCGAAGGTCTTCATCGCCGGTAGCGAAGTATTGGGCCTTCGGTCCGGCAAGGATGGGAAAGGCGGGCAAGGGGCGATCATGAGTTCGGAAGAAGAACAAATCCTGCCGCCGGAATATGCGCCCAATGTTCTGGTGGTGATGGCCCGGGGCAGCATCGACGGCCTTTGGCGGGCGGCCGGCGGCCAGGTTTCGGCCGCCGAATTGGACCTTCCCGCCGCTCTGGTCGATGGGTTGCGACAATGGTCGCATGCTCTCACGGCGGCGATCAGGGATGAGGCCGATCCGCAAAGGAGCGCGCTCCTCGCGGCCTTCAGCGCCGAAGGCCTGACTATCGCCCGCGCCGTGCAGGCGGTCGTGGGCGAGGCCTACGAGATCCTCTATTTCGACGAAGCGAAGCTGGAGGCCGACGCCTATCTGACGGAATATCTGTATCCGGCTGGGGCGGCGACCAGCCCGTCCCCTTGATGGGCAGAGGGGACGCCGCGGCTAATCGTGCCTCTGGACGGCGTCGGGGCAATCGCGCAATATGCTGTTGACGTATACGTTAATACGCGGACAAGATGCGCGATAGGGGGTTGAATGTCTTCTGAGGAAATCAATGAAAAGTTGAGCGAGGTATTGCCGCGGCTCAAAAACCTGAGCGCAACCGTCAGGTTTGATCTGGGGGGCGACGGCCGGTGGATGGTCGAGGCGCGGCCGGCGGCGGCGGCCCGTCTCAGCCGGGACGACGGTGCCCTGGATGCCGATTGCACCATCCTGCTCAGCGCCGAGACTCTGCTGAAGCTGCTCGACGGAACGCTCGATCCGATGCTGGCCTACAGCCTGGGCAAGATCAAGGTCACGGGCTCCACGGAAATCGCCATGCAACTGGTTTCGGCCATCGGATAGGGGGCGGTATGAATCTTCGCGCGATGGCGGTTCTGATCGTCCTCCTGGCGCCGGCATGCGCGGCGGCGGCGGACCCGATCTCCTATGTGATCCTGAAGGACGGCGAACCGATCGGCCATGAAACGGTCGCCATGACCGGCGACGGCGATCGGACGATCGTCGCGGTGCGCACCGAAACGCGCGTAAAAGTCCTGTTTCTCGACTTTCATTACGATCATCGCCGTGAAGAGACGTGGCGCGCCGGAAATCTGGAGCGCATGGTCGCCGACACCGACGACGACGGGACCATCCATCATATCGACGTCACGCGCGACGGCGGAACGACGCGATTGACTCTCGACGGCGTGGCCAGGGACATGCCGGCCGAGGCCTTGCCCCTCACCCTCTGGGGCAAGGCCATCCTCGACCGCCACCTCCTCTACGGGGTCTCCGACGCCGCGCCCTATCATGTGGCGATCCAGGCCCTGGGGGCGGTCTCCCTGGCGCGCAACGGCCGGGAGGAGACGGCGGAGCACTATCGGATTTCCGGCGATGTCGACCGGGAGCTATGGTACGGAAGCGACGGCCTGTTGCTCAAAACCACCTTCCAGCGGCGGGGATATCCCATTGAAATAGTAAGGGAATAACGATGCTTCTCGGCCGATCGGAGTATGGATGTTGACGTATACGTATGATACTTGACGATTACATTTGCAATGAGTCAAACTCGTGACAATAGGGACCGGGACAACCGGACCGATGGATGGGAGTCCGAAATGTCTATCAATGTGCGCAACGCCACGCTCGTTTCTTGTCTGGGGCTGGCCGCTTTCTGCGGGTTCGGCCATGACGCCCACGCCTCGGGTTTCGCTTTGCGCGAGCAAAGCGCCGAAGGGCTGGGCGACGCTTTCGCCGGCCAGGCGGCCAAAGCCTATAATGCCAGCACCGTCTTCTACAATCCGGCCGGCATGACCAATCTCGACAGCAACGAGATCGCCGGAACCACGACCTGGATCGCGCCCGTTTCGCAGTTCAAGGGCTCCAACAGCAATGTGATCGGCGGCAATGTCGGGGGTCGCGACGATGTGAACGCCATCAAGGCGGCGGCGATCGGCTCGGTGTTCGGCGTCTGGAACGCCAGCCCCGATTGGAAATTCGGCCTCGCCGTCTCCACCCCGTTCGGCATGCGTTCCGATTACAAGGTGAACTGGGTCGGCCGCTATCAGGCGCTGGCCTCCGACGTCACCGACATCGATACCTCCGTCGTCGTCGCCTACAAGGTCGACGACCATCTTTCGATCGGCGGCGGTCCGCGCGTCGACTATCTGAAGGCGCGCCTCAGCCAGGCGATCAACTTCAATGCCCTCGGCCTGCAGGCGGCACAGCAATATGCGGCGGGAGCCCAGCAGGCCCAGGCCGCCGCGCAGGCGGCGGCGACGGCGGGGCAACCGCAGGTCGCCGCCGCCTTGGCGGCGCAGGCCTCCGCCGCGGCGGCCGCCGCCCAGACCACCGCCTCCTGGGGCGACGGTCTCGGCAAGGTCGAAGGCGACGACGTCGGCGTCGGCTACAATCTCGGCCTGCTTTACGAGTTCAGTCCGGGCACCCGTCTCGGCCTCGATTATCGGTCGCGCTCCTCCCACACCCTGTCCGGGACGGTGACCAACCAGACGCCGGCCACCTTGGCCCTGGCCGGCGCCGCCGCCAATCTGTTCGTCAATCAGAATGCCACGGCCAAGATCACCTTGCCCGACAGTGTCAATCTCGGGGCCTATCACGAGATCGACAGCCGCTGGGCGATCCTCTCCAGCGTGGAATGGACCCATTGGGGATTGTTCCGGCAATTGAACGTCGTCGGGGCCAACGGCCAGGCGATCAGCAGCACGCCGGAAAATTGGCAGGACACCTGGTTCGTCTCGCTCGGCACCAACTACAAGGCCTTCGACAAATGGACGTTCCATGGCGGCGTCGCCTTCGATCAGTCGCCGGTGAAGGACCAATACCGGACGGCCCGCATTCCCGACTCCAACCGGTATTGGCTGTCGGCCGGCGCCTCCTATGCGGTCGCGTCGTCGGCTGAATTGCATCTGGGCTATACCCATATCTTCGCCGACAAGGCCAGCATCACCGAATCGGCCAACTCCCTGGCCGGCGTCTTGACGGGCAGCTACGCCAACAGCGTCGACATCGTCAGCACCAGCTTCGTCCTGCGTTTCTGACGTCGCCGCCGCCAAGGGCCCGGTACGGGATAAACGCGTCGACTTTATTGATCGGGCCCTTTAGCCCGAGCGGCGTTTGAGACTTAAGGTTTGTTAAAGGTCAACCGCTCTGTTTTCAGGTTCGTCATTGCGAGCCGAAGGCGCGGCAATCCAGGGGCCGTCCCTTGTTGCTGGATTGCTTCGCTCCGCTCGCAATGACGCGATCGTTGCTTGACGGGCCCTAAGGCCAGCCCCTCCCTGGCGCGAAAGGGGGGGCTTCCTCCGACCAAGAGGTTTATCGATGCACGATACCATCGATTGGCAGACCCCGATTGCCGCGACGTCGGTGCCCGCCGTGCTCGATGAGACGGTGCGCCGCTTCGCGGACCGGCCGGCCCTGGATTTTCTCGGCCGCCGCACCAGCTATGGCGAACTCGGCCGCCTGGTCGATCAGGCGGCCCGCGGCTTCCAGCAGCTCGGCGTGAAGAAGGGCGTCAAGGTCGGCCTGTGCCTGCCCAACACGCCTTATTTCATCATCTGTTATTACGCCGTCCTCAAGGCCGGCGGGACGGTGGTGAATTTCAACCCGCTTTACGTCGAGCGTGAAATCGCCCACCAGATCCAGGACAGCGGCACCACCCTCATGGTGACGCTCGACCTCAGGCAGATCTATCCGAAGATCGGCGCCATGCTGGACAGCACCTGCCTCGAGAAGGTGGTGATCTGTCGCATGGCCGATATCCTGCCGTCGGTGCAGAGCCTGTTGTTCCAGGTGCTGAAACGCTCCCAACTGGCCGATGCGCCGAGCGATCTGCGCCATGTCACTTTCGCGCAATTGATCGGCAACGACGGACAGTTGAAGCCGGTGCGGATCGAGGCGGCGACCGATATCGCCGTGCTGCAATATACCGGCGGCACCACCGGCCTGCCCAAGGGCGCCGTGTTGACCCATGCCAATATCAGCGGCAACACCGACCAGATCGGCCGCTGCGTTCCCGATATCGAAGGCGGCCGGGAACGCATGCTCTGCGTGTTGCCGCTGTTCCACGTGTTCGCCATGACGGTGGCGATGAACTTCGGCATCGCGATCGGCGCCGAAATGATCCTATTGCCGCGTTTCGATCTCGAACAGGTGATGAAATGCATCGCCAAGAAGCGGCCGACCCTGTTTCCCGGCGTGCCGACCATCTATACGGCGCTCAACGGGGCGGCCGAGAAGGGCGGCTGGGACCTGTCCTCGATCCGCCGCTGCATCTCCGGCGGCGCGCCCCTGCCGGTCGAAGTGCGGGCCCATTTCGAGCGGTTGACCGGTTGCCGGCTGGTCGAGGGTTACGGCCTGAGCGAGGCCTCGCCGGTGGTGACCTGCAATCCCTTCAAGGCCGTCAGGGCCGGCTCGGTGGGGCTTCCCTTGCCCGGAACCACTGTCGAGATCCGCGCCCCGCATGATCCCTCCCAAGTGCTGGGGCCCGGCGAAAAAGGCGAAATCTGCGTGCGCGGGCCGCAGGTGATGGCCGGCTATTGGCAAAAGCCGGCCGACACCGAGCAGGTCTTCGTCGACGGCGCCCTGCGCACCGGCGATATCGGCTATCTCGACGCGGACGGCTATCTGTTCCTGGTCGACCGCATCAAGGACGTCATCATCAGCGGCGGCTACAACATCTATCCGCGGACCATCGAAGAGGCGCTCTACCAGCATCCCGCCGTGGCGGAGGCCGTGGTGATCGCGGTGCCCGACCAATACCGGGGGCAGGCCCCGAAAGCCTTCGTCCGCCTGCGCGACGGACAGGCGGCGACGCCGGAAGAGCTGCGGCAATTCCTGGCCGGTTACGTCTCGCGGATCGAATTGCCGAAAGCCATCGAGATCCGGGACTTCCTGCCGAAGACCATGGTCGGCAAACTGTCCAAAAAAGAACTGATCGCCGAAGAAGAGACGAAAGCCGCCGCCGGCGGTTCGCTCGACAAGGCCTCTTAACCCCGATTCCGCTTTGCCTAGGGTGACGATGATGAGTATTCTTCGCGACAGCATGATGACGTATAGGGAAGACGTCAGCTCTTACCGTTATCTTGCGGACGTAATTGAGGATCACTCGGATGGACAAGATTTATTCGGTCACCGAACTGGCCCGGGAGCTCGGCGTGACGCCCCGGACCATTCGTTTCTACGAGGACCAGGGTTTGATCATGCCCCAGCGGGCCGGCAATACGCGGGTCTATTCCTACCGCGACCGGGCGCGGATGATCCTGATCCTGCGCGGCAAGCGTCTGGGCTTCACGCTCCGCGACATCAAGGAATTTCTCGATCTCTATGTGGTCGACACCACGCAGATCGAACAGCTGCAACTGCTGGCCGCCAAGGTGCGGGCCCGCATCGCGCTGCTCGAGGAACAGCGGATCGCCGTCGAGCAGACCCTGACCGAATTGAAGGACGTCGAGCGGATGACCGCCGACGCCCTGGCCGCCAAGGTCAAGCAGTCCCGCTCGGCCTGAGTCACGATTCAATCCCTCGCCCGCTTGCCTCTTCGTCATTGCGAGTTGCGCACCGACCGAGGACGAGCCTCCTGGGTGAAAATGCCGTCACTGCGAGCGCAGCGAAGCAGTCCAGGACAGCCCGGCCCTCTGGATTGCCGCGTCGCTTCGCTCCTCGCAATGACGGCGTTTTCTTGTTCGTTCGCCACCGACCGCGCGCGGCCGAGGGATCCTGGATTGCTTCGCTGATT
>JAATGN010000422.1 GCA_015654615.1 Rhodospirillales bacterium | reverse complement strand
GGGACGCCGGTGCCACTGGGATTATTTCACAAGCTCGAAAGCGGGGATCCGGGAGTCTCGGAAACGCCCGTGGGGTGCCCCCTGGATTCCGGCTGATCCAAGGCAATGACGAGAAAAATCGATGATCCAGTCTGATCGCAAACCGCTCTAGGGGGGGACGCCAAGACGTGCCTTTGGCAAAGACATGGCCATATTTGTGCCCATAGCCAAGGATTTGCGGCGCCATCACCCCCACCCAAATCCTCCCCCATCGAGGGGGAGGGCTTCAGCGTCAAGCGGACGATCGTCCTATCCGAGCGCTTATGGGCGGGACGCCTTCCATCCGCCGGAGTCAGTGCTTCGATCTCCCCATTATGATCTTGAAATCGGTTTACTGTATCGATACAGTAAACCGATACAGTAAACCGTTGCGAAGACGCTCAAGCCGTCAAACGCGACGATGGGGGGGACTGTTATGGCGTTCGTCACGCACCAGACATCCATGCCGGCAGGACACGGCCGTTCGGTCCCTGTCGCTTTCATCGGTGATCGGCTCCGTCGGCCGATGACCGGGCACGATTCCCGCCTGCTCGAACGAAATCAAAAAATGGGAGGTCATCCATGAATCATGTTCTTCGCCGTCTTTCCGTGAAGACGATCCTTCGTCTGGTCCTGGGCGCGGCCCTGCTGTCGGGTCTTCCGTCGGGGGCCCAGGCCGCCAACGTCACGTTGCGGATGTATTCGTCGCTGCCGGCCGATGCCAATTCCTCGCACTACATCTGGTATGAGCGCTTCAAGGCCAATCTGGCCGCCAAGGTCAAGGATGCGGTGACGGTCAACTATTTCCCGAACGCCATGCTGGGCAAGGAGGCCGACGCCGTCCAACAGGTCCGCCTGGGGGCCGTCGACATGATGGTGTCGGGCACCTCCATCTGGTCGACCATCGCGCCGGAAATCGGCGTGCTGGACCTCGGCTATCTGTTCACCGATTCCGATCACGTCGGACGGGCCCTCGACGGCAAGGCCGGCGAACTTCTCTCCAACCTATTGATCAGCAAGGCCAACGTCAGGCCGTTGGGATTCGGCTACAGCCTGGGTGCGCGCAACGTCTATACCCGCCAGCCGATCGCCAAACCGACCGATCTGCAGAATATGAAGATCCGCGTTTTGCCGGTGCCCAATTTCATCGCCACCTTGAAGGCCATGGGAGCGGCGCCGATTCCCATGCCGGGCGGCGAAGTCTATTCCGGCCTGCAGATGGGCCTCATCGACGGCCTGGAACACGACGCGCCGACCGTCCTGGCCAGCAAGTTCTATGAGATCGCCAAATACTGCACCCTGACGCAGCATATCTACAATCCGATCGTCGTCGTCATCAACAAGGCGGCCTTCGATCGCATTCCCGAGGCGCTCAAGCCCGACGTCCTGGCCGCCGCCGCCGAAGCGACGGATTACGAACGCAAATTGGCCGCCTCCACCGAGACCAAGGCGTTCGAGGAATTGAAGGCGCATGGCGTGACCGTCACCGAGACCGACCGGGCCTACTTCCGCCAGGCCGTCAAGCCGATCTGGGCGGATTTCTCGGCGAAATACCCGGACACCGCGCCGATCCTGGAAGCCGTACAGGCGACCGAACGCAAATAGACGGTCCCGATATCCTTCACGGCTGTCCGTCGGGATGCGGAATTTCGCCGCAGGCCGCCGGACAGCCGACCGGATCGGACGCGCCCCGCCCCTTTCGCATGGAATTCGCTATGTCCACTCTCACTTCCGCAGACATCGACAGACCACGCGTCCCCGTCCTCGGCACGTTGAGCCATGTCTTGACCAAGGCGACCGCCTTCGTCGGCGCCGTGGCGCTGCTGGCCGACGTTCTCGTCGTCTTCGCCTCGGTCATCTGGCGCTATGCCCTGCATTCGCCGCTGGATTGGGCCGAGGAAGTGGCTCGCGCGCTGATGATCACCCTGGTTTTTTGCGGAGTCGCCACCTCGACCGCCCGCGGCCGGCATATCGGGGTCGATCTGTTTCTCGGATGGCTCCCCGCCCCGGCGCGAAAATACGTCTCGCACGGCGGCCGGTGGATCCTGGTCCTGGTGTCGGCCGGATTGACCTGCTCCAGTTTCAGCCTGGTCGAGGCGTCCTTCGCCCAGACCACGGAGACCGGCCTGCCGCAGGCCATCTATGTGATCCCCGTCTTCGTCGGGTCGTTCGTCATGCTCATCGCCGCCCTGGAACACACCTTCATGGCCCCTCGCCGGGTCGTGATCGGCAGCGCCGCGGCGATTTTCCTGCTCGGCCTGATCGGATATGCCTGCCAGTCCCTGCTGCCGGATCCCTCGATGGGGCCGGGCCTGATGATGCTGGCCTGTTTCGTCCTCGGCATCGTCGCCGGCGTGCCGATCGCCTTTACGCTGGCCACCGCGGCGATGGTGTTCTTTCTGTCGCAACCGGGACTGCCTTTCACCTTCTTCGCGCAACAGGTGGCGGGCGGCGTCGATCATTTCGTCCTGCTGGCCATTCCCTTCTTTCTGCTGGCCGGCGCGGCGATGGAGGTCAACGGCATGTCGTCGCGCCTGGTCGAACTGATCGTCCGCGGCATGGGACGCATCAAGGGCGGCATGGGCATCACCACCGTGGCGGCGATGGCCTTCTTTTCGGGAATTTCGGGATCGAAGCTGGCCGACATCGCGGCGGTCGGCGGCGTGCTGATGCCGGCCGTCCGCCGGTCCCGGCAAAGCAGCGAAGAGATGGCCGGCCTGTTCGCCGCCTCGGCGGTGATGGCCGAGGCGATCCCGCCTTGCGTCAATCTGATCGTGCTGGGCTTCGTCGCCAATATCTCCATCGGCGCGCTGTTCGTGGCCGGCATCATTCCGGCCGCCATCCTGATGGTCTTTCTTCTGGCCGCCGCCGCCATCTTCGGCAAACGCGTCGATATCTCCAAGGCCTATCCGGTCCGCATGCCGATGAAGCAGCTGATGGTGGGTGCCGCGGTCGGCCTGGTGATGATCCTGATGATCGGCCGCGGCGTCATGGCCGGGGTCGCCACCTCGACCGAGATTTCGGCCTTCGCGGTGATCTATGCGATCGTCGTCGGCCGCCTGGCCTTCCGCGAACTGACCATGAAGGCGACCATCCGATTGTTCGTCGATGTGACGGCCACCTCGGGAATGCTGCTGTTCATCGTGGCCGCCGCCGGCAGCCTGTCCTATTCGCTGACCATCCAGATGATCCCCCAGCAGATCGCCGAATTCCTGGTGTCGGTCGGATCGGGTCACGGCGGATGGCTGTTCCTGCTGCTGACCATCATGATGGTGACCATCTTCGGCGCGGTGCTGGAAGGCGCCCCGGCCCTGATCATCTTCGCGCCCATCCTGGTGCCGATCGCCGCGCAACTCGGCTACAACCCGCTGCACTACGGAATCCTGGTGGTGCTCTCCATGGGATTGGGCCTGTTCTCGCCGCCGATCGGCCTCGGCCTCTACGCCACCTGCGGCGTCTGCGGCGTGCAGATGAAGGACGTCATCGTCCCGATGTCGAAATATCTGGCGGTCATCGTGGTCGGAATCATCGTTCTCGCCTTGGTCCCGTCCCTGACGACCTGGCTTCCGAAAGTCATGGGATACGGATCCTGACAGCAAGAGACGGCCGCCGGTCGTCGTCCATTCACAAATCTTCAAAGGAGAAAAAAATGGGATCACTCGTCGGCAAGCGGGCCCTCGTCACGGGCGCCGAGCAGGGGATCGGCAGGGCCGTCGCCGAAGGCCTGCTCAAGGCTGGCTGCGATATCGCCATCCACTATTTCATGGGAGAGGACGGGCCGCGGGAACTGATCGCCCTCGCCACCTCGCTGGGACGCAAGGCGCAGTCCTTCCAGGCGGATCTGACCGATGAAGCCGCCGCCGTCAGGATGGTCGCCGATGCCGCGGCCTTTCTCGGCGGCCTCGATGTCCTGGTCAACAATGTCGGCGGCCTGGTCGAACGCAGATTTATCGAAAAGGTCGATCTGCCGTTCTGGAAAAAGGTCACGGACATCAATCTGGTCACCATGATGCTGGTGACGCGCGAGGCCGTTCCCCACCTGGCCAAGGCCAACGGCGCCTCGATCGTGAATTTGGCCTCGCTGGCCGGAAGAAAAGGCGGGCACGCCGGATCGCTGGTCTATTCGATGACCAAGGGCGCCGTCCTCACCTTCACCAGGGCGCTGTCGGCCGATCTCGGCCCGCAGGGCATCCGGGTGAACGCCGTCGCCCCGGGCCTGATTCTCGGCACGCGCTTCCACAACACCCATACCAGCAAGGAATCGGCCGACTCGACCATCAGGGAAATCCCGCTGGGACGGGCCGGGGATATTTACGACATCGCCCGGCCGATCGTCTTCCTGGCGTCGGAATACGACGGTTTCATCACCGGCGCGACCCTCGACATCAACGGCGGCATCTACTGCGCCTGAGAGCGTCGGCTCATTCGGACGGATCACCGTTCCCCCACCCCAACCCGCCCCACGAGGGGAAGGGTTGGGGTGGGGGAACGCTTGAAGACAGACGGAGACACCCATTGCTCAAGACCAGACTTCTCCATCCCGATATTCTGAGGGTGCTCGGCGGTTCGGGCCATTTCTCGCAGGTGCTGATCGCCGATGGGAACTTTCCCGTCCTGTCGCATTGCGGGCCCAACGCGACCAGGGTCTTCCTCAATCTGACGGCGGGCATTCCCAAGACCACCGAGGTTCTGCAGGTTCTCGTCGAGACGATTCCCCTGCTGGAGGCCGCCACGATGCAGATCCCCAGCGGTGAGCGGGCCCCGATCCACGACGAATATCTGGGAATGCTGCCCTCCGGCCTGCCGATCAAACAGCTCGAGCGTTACGCTTTTTACGAAGCCGTGCGCTCGCCTTTGACCACGCTGATCATCGCGACGGGCGAAACGCGCCGCTTCGCGAATCTGCTGCTGACCATCGGGGTGGTGAAACTGGATCAAAGCGAACGCTATTAGAGCGGCCATTGAGGCCGCGGCCAAGCGCGCGGAGGCGCGCGCCCGGCGAGGGACATCAAGAAAAGCCGGAGCGTGATGCCGATTTAAGGCATCGCGCTCCAGCGTCGATACCGTGGCGCGGAGGCCCGCCTCACGAATGGACCGAGAAAAGCCCATGATGTCTTGATCGTACCGAAGGGTGAGGATAAGCCTTGTTTGTCATGACCTCGCGGTCGCGTTTAATCCCCACAGAAGAAGTAAATGGCGAATATTCAGGATGTTGCGCGGCGGGCCGGCGTTTCGGCGAGTACGGTCTCCAATGTGATCAACGGCCGAACCGATCAGATGCGGAAAGACACGCTGGCCCGCATCCAGGCCGCCATCGTCGCGCTGGGCTACCGGCCCAATCGCGCCGCCCAGCAATTGAAAACCGGCCAGACGTCGATCCTGGGCCTGCTCGTCCCGTCGATCGTCAACCCCAGTTTCGCCGCACTGGCGCGGGCCATCGACGTCGCCGCGCAGGACGGCCATGGATACCGCGTGCTGTTGGGCAATACCTACCGGCAGCAGGACAAGGAAGAGACCTTCTTCGAGGATCTGCTCTCGCACGGCGTGAAGGGGGTGATCGTCGTGTCGGCCCAGGTCGAGCTGGAGCATTTCCGCACCGCCATCAGCCGCGGCCTGGTCATGATGAATTACGACGGCCGCACGAAATCCCGGCCGCCGTCCGACGGAATGCCGATCGACAGCGTCTCGATGAACAATTTCGAGGCCGGGCGAATCGCCGCACGGCATCTGATCGAAAACGGCTGCCGGCGCCTCGCCTTCGTCACCGAATCGGGAAAGACGATCAGCCGCCAGGACAAGATCGAGGGATTTCTGTCGATCGTATCGGAGGCCGGGACCACGGTGGCCGGCAAGGTCGTCGAAGGCAAGGCGGTCTCAGATTACGGCGATTCCGAAATGGCCGACCTCGGCAAGGCGCTGGCCGGAACGATCTGCGACATGGCGGTTCGCCCGGACGGCATCGTCGCCATCAACGACATGCTGGCCATCGGACTGATCGCCGGCTTCCGCGGTCGCGGCCTCAAGATCCCCGAGGATATTTCCATCGTCGGAATCGACGACATGTTTCTTTCGGCGCTGGTCACCCCGGCGATCAGCTCGGTGTCGCCTCCGATCGCGGCGATGGCCAAGGTCATGGTCGACCGGCTGATCGCCCGTTTTTCCGATCCGGCCATTCCCGTCGAGGAATTCCTGTTCGCGCCGACCTTGGTTTCCCGGGAATCGGTGGCGCGGCGGCCCGGCGCCTGATGCGGCCCTACCGCCCCAGGCCCCTCAAGCCCGAGCGGCGCCTGAGCCCGCCGAAGCGGAGCGGAGGCGTCCTCAGAGCCGACGGGCGCCGGCGCTGACCCGGGCGACGAAGGCGTCGATGTCGGTATCCATCAGCGCCGTGCGATGGGCCAGATCGCCGGCCGCCGACAACACCTGTTCGGCGGCGCCGGTCGCCGTTTCGGCCACCTGCGCCACCTTGCCGATGGTCCCGGCCACCATCTGCACCCCATCGGCGACGCCGTGCATGCTTTGGCTGATCGCCGCCACCGCGGCGCTCTGACGATCGGTCGTCTGGGCGATACCCTCGGCATTTTCGTTGATCGAGCGAATCATCTGCGCGATATCGCGCACCGCCATCACCGCGTCTTCGGTGGCCTTGCGCATGCCGGCGATCTGCTGGGCGATTTCGTCGGTCGCCCTGGCCGTCTGGTTGGCCAGATGCTTGACCTCGCCGGCCACCACGGCGAAGCCCTTGCCGGCGTCGCCGGCCCGGGCCGCCTCGATGGTGGCATTGAGCGCCAGCAGATTGGTCTGGCCGGCGATATCCTCGATCAGGGTGACGACCTCGCCGATCTTCTGGGCGGCGCCGGCCAGCTCGTTGATCGTCTTTTCGGTGTCATTGGCGATGCCGGCGGTCCGGCTGGCGGTGACGGCGGATTGCTTGATCTGCGCCGCCACGTCCTGAATGCCGGCCGCCACGTCTTCAATGGCTCCCGCCACCTTTTCGACATTGGCCGAGGCTTCGGAGGCGGCCTGGGCCACGGTGGTCGATTGCTGCGAGGTGTCGCTGGCGATGGCCGACATCTGGCGCGCCGTCGTCTCCATTTCGGTGGCGGTGGCGGCCACCACGCTGCTGACCGTCTTGATCGACGTGCCGATGTTGCCCGCCTCGGTGGCGAAGGCCAGGCTTTTCTGTTCCATCGAAGCCTGGGCCGCATTGATCACCTTGGCATGGTCGGCGAACTCTCCGGCCAGGCCGTCGGTCAGGATATGACGGAAATAGCGGCCCTCGGCAGTATAGGACATGGCGGCATTGGCCTCCTTGGTGAAGGCCTCGGTCAGATCGAGCAGATGATTGATGTTATGCAGCATGCGGGCCAGCGCCCCGGTCTTCGGCACCCGCAGGATCCGGCGGTCGAGATTGCCGGCGGCGGCGGCTTCGACGGCGACCAGCGCCTTGGCGATGAAGCCGTTGGCCCGCATCAGCCAACGGGTCTGTTGGGCCACCACCACCACGGCCAGCAGCGAAACCGCCGCCGACAGCATGGTCTGGCCCCAATAAGCGGCAAGGGCGGCAAGAACGGTCAGGACGGCCAAGAGCCAGGAACAGATGAGCGCCCGGGAGACCGAAGACAAATTCGCCATTGCAACCCCTTTGCCGCAATAAAACTTTTTCATTAATTATCAAGTCATAACCTATACATCATTAGTCGATAGTATGCTTGATGTTTGCAAGGTCAACATGGATACGCCGCGCGGTATCCACTTTAATTGGCATCCTTCGGACCGGCGGACAAGTGGCCCTGTTCGACCATATCGGCGATCATGCCTTGCAGATGGGTCCACAGGCGCTCGGAGGCATCCCCCACCACCCGGTTGCGGGCCAGGACGCGGTCCGCCGTCACCGCATGCAGCTTCCAGCGCAAGCCCTGCGTCGCGATATTGAGCAAGACCGGCTGGAAACGATCCATGGCGTGGGCGAAACGCGCATCGGCCGTCGCCCGGGCCTCGAACTCGTCCCACAAGCCGCGCAGATCCGCTCCCTGGTCGGCCGGCAGCATCCCGAACAATCGGTCGGCAGCGCGCTGTTCGCGTTCCTCCTTGTCGTGGTGGGCGGCCGTGTCGTAAATGAAGGTATCGCCGGCGTCGATTTCCACCAGATCGTGGATCAGCAGCATTTTGACCACGCGGGCCACATCCACCGTTTCGTCCGCATGTTCGGCCAGCAGCAGGGCCATCATTGCCAGATGCCAGGAATGTTCGGCGTCGTTTTCCTGACGATGCGGCTCGGTGATCGGCACGTTCTGACGAAGGATCGTCTTCATCTTGTCGATTTCCAGGATGAAGGCGATTTGGCGGGTCAGGCGTTCGATCACGACGGATACTCCTCGAAGGACGATATCCGAGAGATGTAGGCCTCACGCGATTCCCCGGCAAGCCATGCCGCCGATCCCCTTCCCCGGGATCGGGCGAATGTCGAATTAGGGATAACGATCCGCAGATGAAGGCTAGAGCGGTTTGCGTTCATATTGGATCGCTCACCTTATCTCGTCATTCCCTTTGATCAGCGGGAATCCAGAGGGCACACCACGAGCGTTTCCGAGACTCCCGGATCCCCGCTTTCGAGCTTGTGAAATAATCCCAGTGGCACCGGCGTCCCCGCCGGTGCGCCGGCGAAGCCGGCAGCGCAAGAGCGGCCGAGGGATCGATCTTGACGGGAACGTTTCCGC
>JAATGN010000018.1 GCA_015654615.1 Rhodospirillales bacterium | reverse complement strand
GGGGTCGAGCCGGAATTTTTGAAGCTCGACCAGTTTTTCATCCGCAATGTGACCAATGATTCGAAGAAGAAGATGCTGCTGTCGAACGTCGTCGGGACGGCGCATCTTCTGGGCATCGTCGTCGTCGCCGTCGGCGTCGAGTCCGACACCGAATTCCTGACCTGCAAGGAGGTCGGTTGCGACCTGGCGCAGGGCCGCATGATCGACGCGCCGACCTTGACGCCGGATATCCTTCCCTCTTCCTATCGGCATATCGAAGAGATCTCGCGCCACGAGCGGCGAAGCCGGGACGGCGATCGCAAGATCATCCTCGACCAGATGGCGGCCATTCCGCCGCTGGCGGTCGACGACGAGATTACCGCCGTCTTCGACCGTCTGCGTCACGACACCCGCCAGACCTTCGTGCCGGTCGTCGATCGCATGGGCCAGCCCCTCGGAATCGTCCGGGAGAGCAATATCAAGAATTACGCCTACTCGCCTTTCGGCAAGGACCTGATTTCGAACAAGGGCCTGGGCCGCAAGCTCAAGGATTTCATCGTCCGGTGCCCGATCGCCGACGTGCAGATGCCGGTCGAAAACATCATGTCGATCTATTCCGGCGACGAAGAGGCGGAAGGCATCATTCTCGTCGACCAGATGCGCTATGTCGGTTTTTTGTCGGCTCGATCGATCATTCGCGTGATCAATGAGAAAAGCCTGGCGCAAGCGCGCGATCAAAATCCGCTGACCAAGCTGCCGGGCAATTCCCTGATCAATCAATACATCGGCGACAGCCTGAACGATCTTGGAAATTCCTATGCATACGCCTATGTGGATTTCGATAACTTCAAGCCGTTCAACGATAAATACGGCTTTCGCCAGGGAGACCGGGCCATTCTGCTGTTCGCCGAAATGATGCGCAAGAATCTGGGGGTGGACTGTTTTCTCGGACATATCGGTGGCGACGATTTTTTCATCGGTTTTTCCGGCGACATCGCGGCAAGGGCCGTCGAAGAGACCGGGGCGCTTCTCGAGTCTTTCCGCAGCGATGCCGAAAGTTTCTACGATGCCGAGGCACGGGCGGCCGGCTGCATCACGGCGGCCGATCGCGAGGGCAATATGAAACGTTTTCCCTTGTTGTCGGCCAGCGCGGTGGTCGTCCAGGTGGGAACGCCGCGACGCGTCTTTACCGTCGACGACGTCAGCGCGCTGATTGCGAAATTGAAAAAACAGGCCAAGAACGCGCCGACGAAATTGGCGGTCACCGGTCTGGCCGGGTGATCGAGTCACCAATAACGCTTCAGTCCCGGAACGACCGGACGGCTTGGGGCGCGGGCAAGATGTCGAGCAACACGGATGAAGACGAACGAAGTCTTCTCCCTGTAAAATAACCGCGTCATTGCGCATTCGGCATCGGCCAGTGGCCGCCCCGCCCTGGATGAAAAGCGGCGGAGTCTTTTCCGCCGACGCGGAGGCCGTGATATCAAATCCGCGGCTGTCCGTGTTCATCCGTGTTACCCGAAATCCTTCGTCATCCCCAAACGCCGCCCCCTTCGCACTTTGTAAGCAAAAAGAATCCGATAACGCGAAAGCGGCGGCGACATCCTTGCTCATTTTAGCGGAGAATTGCCGGCCAGCCATCGCAACGCGCCGTGGCCGGCCCGCCGGCCCGTGGCGAAACAGCCGGTCAGCAGATAGCCGCCGGTCGGCGCCTCCCAGTCGAGCATCTCGCCGGCGGCGAAAAGGCCCGGGCGGCGGCGGACCATCAACCCGTCGTCCAATTCGTCGAAGCACAATCCCCCGGCGCTGGAGATCGCTTCGGCAAGCGGACGGACGCCATGAAGCGGTATGGGCAAAGCCTTGATGGCCCCGGCCAGCCGTCCGGGGCTCGCCAGATCCGCCGGGGCGGCCGTTTCGCGAAGCAGCGCGACGGCGGCCGGCGTCAGATTGACCGCTTTGCGCAGCCGATTCGACAGGGACTGGCGTCCGTGCGGCCGCTCCAGACGTTCGCGTAAGGCCGCCTCGTCGAGATCGGGCTTGAGATCGATGGTCAGGATGGCGCCGCCGTCGCGCCGGACGGCGTCGCGCAGCGCGGCGCTGAGCGCATAGACCGCCCCGCCTTCGATCCCATAGTCGGTCAGCATGGCCTCGCCCCGCAGGCGCCGCTCGCCGAAGGACAGGGCGACGGCCTTCAGCGGATGCCCGAAATGCGGCTTCATATGGGCCGACCAGGCGACCAGGAATCCGCAGTTGCTCGGGCGGAGCGGGCTGATCCGGCAGCCGATGGACCGCAGGGATCGGATCCAGCCGCCGTCCGAGCCCAGACGCGGCCAACTGCCGCCTCCCAAGGCCAGAATGGTCGCGCCCGGCCGCATCTGCCATTCGCCGTCGTCCGAGAGGAAGCGCAGCGCGCCGTCCTCGGCAAAGCCGGACCACCGCTGCCGCGTGCGGAAGGCGACGCCCAGGTCGCGCAGGCGGCGGACCCAGGCCCGCAAGAGCGGCGCGGCCTTGAATTCGGCCGGGAAAACGCGCCCGCTGGTCCCGACGAAGGTGTCGACCCCGAGCTCGGCGGCCCAGGCCCTGAGTTCGGTCGGACCAAAATCGGCGAACAGCCGGCCGAACAGAGCGGCCTGCGCGCCGTAGCGCAGCGTGAAGTCGGCCAGCGGTTCGCTATGGGTCAGATTGAGGCCGCCGCGGCCGGCCAAGAGGAATTTCCGCCCGACCGACGGCATGGCGTCGCAAAGGATCACGCGCCCCCCGCCGCGGGCCGCCGTCTCCGCCGCCATCAGGCCTGCCGGACCGCCGCCGATCACGCAGATTCCATCGCAGCCGTCCATCGCTCGTCCTTCTCGATCCTTCGCCGGCATCGTCCGGCTGTCCTCTTCCGATTTTTCCGGGGGGGGGGGGCCGATTCGGCTCCACGGGTGAATCGCCACGCGATTCCACCATAAACCATTCGGATCCGGACGCAATCCGTGGGGCCTTCCGGCCCTTTGCCTCGCCGCGGGGCCTTCCGGCCGGTCATGCCGGACGACCGGGCTTCGGCGATTTCATCGGCAAGAAACCGAACATCAGGACGGAAAGACGATGCGATAAGGACAGTCTTCAGAAGAAAAGCTTGACCGGGCCTTGCTATCTTTTGAAAAATGACGCCCGAGACGCCATCCTACGAATATCCTTTCGTGTTGCCGGCAAGACGTTTTGCTGGGGGCCTTTATGTGGTCTGCCGCCATTCCATCGTGGCGGCTGTTGGGAAAGACATTGGAAAATGACTTCGAACGGTTCTCCGAATAGCCAGGGGCTTTATGATCCGCGCCACGAGCATGACGCCTGCGGTGTCGGTTTCGTGGTGGACATCAAGAACCGAAAAAATCATCAGATCGTCCGTCAAGGTCTGGAAATCCTTGTCAATCTGACCCATCGCGGCGCCGTCGGCGCCGACCCGCTGGCCGGCGACGGCGCCGGCATCCTGATCCAATTGCCCGACGCTCTGCTGCGCCCCGAGGCCGGCCGCCTCGGCATCGCCTTGCCGCCGGCCGGCGACTATGGGGTCGGCATGGTCTTCCTGCCGCAGGACGCCTCGCTGCGCGCCGAGTGCGAAGCGCTGGTCGCCCGGATCGTCGCCGCCGAGCGGCAGCGGTTTCTCGGCTGGCGCGACGTTCCGGTCGACAGCGGCATCCTGGGCGAGAGCGTGCGCGCTTCCGAGCCGGTGATCCGTCAGGTGTTCATCGGCCGCGGGGCGGAGACGGCCGATCAGGATGCCTTCGAGCGCAAGCTGTTCGTCATCAGGAAGCAGGTCTCGATCACCATCCGGGAGCGTTTCGGCGCCCTGGCGAAAAGCTTCTACATCCCGTCGCTGTCTTCGCGCACCATCGTCTACAAGGGCATGCTGCTGGCCGAGCAGGTCGGACCCTATTTCCAGGACCTGCGCGACGAACGGCTGATTTCGGCCCTGGCTCTGGTCCATCAGCGCTTTTCCACCAACACCTTCCCGACCTGGAGCCTGGCCCACCCCTTCCGCATGATCTGCCACAACGGCGAGATCAACACGCTGCGCGGCAATCTGAACTGGATGGCGGCGCGGCGTTACGCCATGCAGTCGGACCTGCTGGGCGAGGACCTGGCCAAGCTGTGGCCCCTGACCTTCGAGGGACAGTCCGATTCGGCCAGTTTCGACAATGCGCTCGAACTGCTGGTGCAGGGCGGCTATTCGCTGGCCCATGCGATGATGATGATGATTCCCGAGGCCTGGGCCGGCAATCCTCTGATGGATGAGAAGCGTCGCGCCTTTTACGAATATCACGCCGCCCTGATGGAGCCTTGGGACGGGCCGGCGGCCGTCTGTTTCACCGACGGCCGGCAGATCGGCGCGACCCTGGACCGCAACGGTCTGCGTCCGGCCCGCTATCTGGTCACCGACGACGATCTGGTGGTGATGGCCTCCGAGATGGGCGTGCTGCCCATTCCGGAAGAAAAAATCGTCAAGAAATGGCGCCTGCAGCCGGGCAAGATGCTGCTGATCGATCTCGACGAGGGCCGCATCATCGACGACGCCGAGATCAAGGCCGGACTGGCGGCGGCGCATCCTTACGCCGATCTGCTGGCCAAGAGCCAGATCTTCCTCGAGGATCTGCCGGAGCAGCAGCCCGACCGCCAGGCATCGAACGTCTCGCTGCTCGATCGGCAGCAGGCCTTCGGCTACACCCAGGAAGACCTCAAGTTTCTCATCACGCCGATGGCCGTGGCCGGCCAGGAGGCGGTCGGCAGCATGGGCACCGATACGCCGCTGGCCGTTCTGTCGTCCAAGCCCAAGCTGCTCTATACCTATTTCAAGCAATGCTTCGCCCAGGTGACCAATCCGCCGATCGATTCGATCCGGGAAGAGGCGGTGATGAGCCTGGTCAGTCTCATTGGTCCCCGCCCGAACCTGCTGGGCCGGCCCGACGGGACGCTGCGCAAGCGCCTGGAAGTGCGCCAGCCGATCCTGACCAACGAGGATCTGGAAAAGATCCGCAGCATCAGCCGGCATGCCGAAAACGCCTTCCGCTCGGTGACCATCGACATCACCTGGCCGGCCGACGACGGCTCGGAAGGCCTGGCCAAGGCGGTCGAGCGGATCAAGGCCGAAGTCAGCCGCGTGGTCGGCGAGGGCGTCAATATCCTGGTCCTGTCGGACCGCAACGTCGGTCCGGGGCGCATCCCGGTTCCGGCCCTGCTCGCCACCTCGGCCGTCCATCATCATCTGGTCAATGAGGGCAAGCGCACCGAATGCGGCCTGGTGGTCGAAACCGGCAGCGCCTTGCAGGTGCATCATTTCTGCCTGCTGGCCGGCTATGGGGCCGAGGCGATCAATCCCTACCTGGCCTTCGAAACCCTCGACGCCATCCGTCCGGGGCTGTCCGAGCCGATTTCCGAGCACGATCTGCACAAGCGCTTCATCAAGGGCATCGACAAGGCGATCCTCAAGGTGATGGCCAAGATGGGCATCTCGACCTACCAGTCCTATTGCGGCGCGCAGATTTTCGACGCGGTCGGCTTGTCCAAGGGCTTCGTCGATGCCTATTTCAAAGGCACCAGCGCCGCCATCGAAGGGGTCGGTATCGAGGAGATCGCCCAGGAAATGGTGATCAGGCATCAGAATGCCTTCGGATCCTCGCCGGTGCTGACCTCCATGCTCGACGCCGGCGGCGAATATGCGGTGCGTCTGCGCGGCGAGGAACATGCCTGGACCTCGGAGACCATCAGCGCCCTGCAGCATGCGGTGCGCGGCAATCTGCCGGAAAAATACCGGGAATTCGCCAAGATTTTGAACGATCAGAGCGAGCGGCTGCTCAATCTGCGCGGCCTGTTCCAATTGAAGCCGGCCGGCGCGCCGGTGTCGCTCGACGAGGTCGAGCCGGCCGCCCAGATCGTCAAGCGCTTCGCCACCGGTGCGATGTCGCTGGGCTCGATTTCGACCGAGGCGCACGCGACGCTGGCCGTGGCCATGAACCGGATCGGCGGCAAGTCGAACACCGGTGAAGGCGGCGAGGATCCGGCACGCTATCGGGCCGAGATGAAGGGCGAGAGCATCGCCGAAGGCACGCACTTCGGCGACATCATCGGCAAGGGCGACATCGTCGTCGACTTCGC